>NZ_JBLZPT010000002.1:278425-383873 GCF_049199985.1 Pseudomonas kitaguniensis | reverse complement strand
CGCGATGGCGGTGTGTCAGTTGAAAACTACTGATCAGGCACACCGCCATCGCGAGCAAGCCCGCTCCCACACAAGCCCGGCTCTCACACGGGGTTTAAATTCGGATGAAAGTACCGGTGCTTTTAAGGATGTTCTGCAGGGTTTGCTCAACTTCTGCCAGGTCCGACGCGGCGGTGCTGTGGGTGATCGTGAGCGGTTCGTTGCCGCCCAGTGCATCGGCATCGCCTGCAGCCAGCTCGATCAGCAACGTGGTGTCACTCAGCGTGACCTTCAGCCCTTCAACGGGCACGGGATCGTTGTAGTCCCAGATCAGATCCACGTCGTCTTCATCAGGGTAACGGGAAAGCATGAACATCTCGCCCTGTTCGCTATGGCAGCAGAGCATTGCCATGTTGTCTTCTTCGTCATCGCAGGGGTTGACGATCAAGTGGGCAGTGATCAATGGGGCAGTCCTCGGAAAGCAGCGCAATTGGGCGCCAAAGTCGCAATTTTGCCATTGTCCAAGTGTTTGCGCTGTAGTTAATCGGGTTGCGCCGCGCAAGTGTCAACCCAAGGCGGCGCCTGGTTCGGTTATGGCTTTAAGATAATAGTTTTAAGCACGCCTCCGACTGGCGGCAGCGCTTTACCCAAACCTGCCGTTAATATAGGTTTGATTGCGCTGAAGACACCGAAGGTGATTCGGTCGGTGGCGCCAGGACGCCCGTGCACTTTGTCGTCGATGCCAATACCCGTTTTTATAGCACCGGAGGTGACACTCAGGCCGGTTAGCAAAATACCGACGGGAGGAAATATCACACCCAGCGGGGTGAGAAACAGAAGCCCTGTGTCGAGTATCTTGAGGGCCTTAATCAGGGTTTTTTTTGTGAGGTCACTATTCAGTACGAACTGATCGCTCGTGCTGACTTTCATTACGTTTTCTGTACGCTTTTGAAGTTCCTTGAAGGGATCCCCTTCAACCTTGTCCCCGCCAAATACATCACCTTCTTTCCAATAATCCTGTGTTTCAAAGTACTCCACCGCGCCCGGATCTTTAATTCTTGCGCGAATCACCTTCAGTTGATCGTCGAACCCGCGGTGTAAAAGGGATGAGGAGAGATCCTTGGGCGAAAAGTGTTGCCTGAAGACGTTGGCCTTGTCCTCGTCTCTTAACTCGTTTGCCAGCCATTTGTTCATCGCGCCAGGTGACTCAAACGTGTGAAGGGGCGATGAGTTTCCTGGAATGAATAAAACCGTCTTTTGAGTGTTGATGTCTCGCGTATAAAAAATGTTCGTAGAACGCGACCCAACGAATGTCAGAAATCTGGTTTCCAGATTAGGCGCTGCCACGTAGGGCTTATTCAGTGTGCTGCCGTTAAAATCCATATAGCTCTGGTTAGGCGGTACGCCAGCCAAATGCATAGCTATTTTTCTGCCTTCTTCATCCAGCGACTGTTCGTGATGTTGGATGTGCGCCGATTTCATATAGGCGAGCTTGTTGAGTTTCGTATAGGACTCACGCGTGTCGTTATGCGACCAATAAAAGCTCAGGTATTCGTCGTAGGGCTTTTTATACGCATGCACCTTTACCATTTCCTTGAACGCTTTCGGGGGAATGGGCTGCAGTTGGTCTTTCCCGTAGGTGTCTGGGGCGTCAGCCGAAGGCTCGGTGTAAATCCCGGTGTAATATTCGTTAAAGGTACCCGCATTCGATGTTTTAAACGTCCCATTTTCGCCAGGGGCGCTGGTGTGCAGTGAATAGGGCTGGACCTCGAACGAAGTGCTTGGTGTGTTTGAGCGAGCTTCGTGTTTGAAGGACATATTGGGAGGTCTTTGGGTCCCTTGAACATTTAAGCGTGCAGCGTCAGCCAGTGACATTTTTTGCGTGATGACCGCTTTATGAGGGGTGGTGTATTTGTTATAAGCAAACGTTATCAGATAGGTTTTTTCCGGGTCCACATCAACGTTCCAGCGTTCCTTGACCTGAGCGTTAACGTGAACGGCCGTATGTTGGCTTGGGGACTTTAATGACTTGTAGTTGCCAATTGCCGCGCTCTCGACGGCATTGTTTCTAAGCAGCGGCCCGGCAAAATAGGCGGGTGATGCGCCTTCGGAGGGGAGCGTTTGGTTATGGGCTCCCACTTTTATATCCAGGATGAAATTTGGAAAGCGCCATGCCCCGAATGTCACGAGGTTGGGGGCACTTTCAGTTTCATTTTGAAGGGCGGGCAATAAGGCTGGCGCAGGCGTGGTGTTCGATGGGGCGATTATCATGTATAGCATTCACTATATAGAAAGTTTGCCATCCTTGGTGAGGCTGCACCCTGCGAGCGGCCACTTAGTGTCCAGTAGCCCAATGTTGTCGGTGAGTGCGTAGAGTGATTGGTAAACCGACGCAAGTTGGGTCCATTAGGGTTATCTATTGCCAGAGTCTAAAAAAACTATCGCGGATGCGTCTGAGAGTCGTTGGCTCGCTGCAACCTTCGAAGGCTTGTCTGCCCTTGACCGAATATGTCGCCGTGCAGCAAGCAAAGTGCTTGCTGCAGTCGTTAAGCTGGTCGGTGGATGTGCCTCTGCCAGGATTCTGACCTGCCCGTCATTTCGTCGCCTGCCGAGCGCTGCATCCGATGTGACCTGATTGTCTTGTCCAGCTTCACCCACCTGTCACCCTGATTCGTTTATGGTTAGCCCTATCGCTACGACGAACAGCGCTGACGGTCTTCCCCGCGAGGGGATAACGCGCGACGCTTCCATCAATAACAAGCCCAAGCGGAGTACCACAGATGGCGTTCTTCACCGCAGCCAGCAAGGCCGACTTTCAGCACCAACTGCAAGCGGCACTGGCGCAGCACATCAGTGAACAGGCACTGCCACAAGTGGCGCTGTTCGCTGAACAATTTTTCGGCATCATTTCTCTGGACGAACTGACCCAGCGTCGCCTTTCCGACCTGGCCGGTTGCACGTTGTCTGCCTGGCGCCTGCTTGAGCGCTTTGATCACACCCAACCGCAAGTGCGCGTCTACAACCCCGATTACGAGCGTCATGGCTGGCAGTCGACCCACACCGCGGTCGAAGTGCTGCACCATGACCTGCCATTTCTGGTGGACTCGGTACGTACCGAGCTGAACCGTCGTGGCTACAGCATCCATACCCTGCAAACCACCGTGCTCAGCGTACGCCGTGGCAGCAAGGGCGAGCTGCTGGAAATCCTCGCCAAAGGCACTCAGGGCGAAGGCATCCAGCAAGAATCGCTGATGTACCTGGAAATCGACCGCTGCGCGAATGCCGCCGAACTGCACGTGCTGAGCAAAGAGCTTGAGCAGGTACTAGGCGAAGTGCGCGTGGCCGTGGCGGATTTCGAGCCGATGAAAGCCAAGGTCCAGGAGCTGCTGGCCGGCGTCGACGCCAGCCAGTTCGTGATCGACGGCGAAGAAAAAGCCGAGATCAAAAACTTCCTGGAATGGCTGGTGGGCAACCACTTCACCTTCCTCGGTTATGAAGAATTTGTGGTACGTGACGAGGCGGATGGCGGTCATATCGAATATGACGCCGATTCGTTCCTCGGCCTGACCAAGCTGCTGCGCGCCGGCCTTACCGCTGAAGACCTGCGCATCGAAGACTACGCGGTGGCCTACCTGAACGAGCCGGTTGTGCTGTCGTTCGCCAAGGCTGCGCACCCAAGCCGCGTGCATCGCCCGGCTTACCCGGACTACGTGTCGATCCGCCAGATCGACGCCGACGGTAAAGTCATCAAGGAATGCCGTTTCATGGGCCTCTACACCTCTTCGGTGTACGGCGAAAGCGTGCGCGTGATCCCTTACATTCGCCGTAAAGTGGCCGAAATCGAACGCCGCTCGGGCTTTCAGTCCAAGGCTCACTTGGGTAAGGAGCTTGCGCAGGTCGTTGAAGTGCTGCCGCGCGATGACCTGTTCCAGACCCCGGTTGACGAGCTGTTCAGCACCGTGATGTCGATCGTGCAGATCCAGGAGCGCAACAAGATCCGCGTGTTCCTGCGCAAAGACCCGTACGGTCGTTTCTGCTACTGCCTGGCCTACGTGCCGCGCGACGTTTACTCCACCGAAGTGCGCCAGAAAATCCAGCAAGTGCTGATGGATCGCCTGAAAGCCTCGGACTGCGAATTCTGGACGTTCTTCTCTGAATCGGTGCTGGCCCGTGTGCAGCTGATTCTGCGGGTGGACCCGAAGAACCGCCTGGACATCGACACGCTGCAACTGGAAAAAGAAGTGATACAGGCTTGCCGCAGCTGGCAGGACGACTATTCCAGCCTGGTCATCGAAAGCTTTGGCGAAGCGCATGGCACCAACGTGCTGGCCGACTTCCCGAAAGGCTTCCCAGCCGGTTACCGCGAGCGTTTCGCGGCGCATTCGGCCGTGGTCGACATGCAGCACCTCAATAGCCTCACCGAAGCCAACCCGCTGGTGATGAGCTTCTATCAGCCGCTGGGCCAGGTCTCGGGCCAGCGCGAGCTGCATTGCAAGCTTTACCACGCCGATACGCCGCTGGCGCTGTCCGACGTGCTGCCGATTCTGGAAAACCTCGGCCTGCGCGTGCTGGGTGAGTTCCCGTACCGCCTGCGTCACGCGAATGGCCGTGAGTTCTGGATTCATGATTTTGCGTTCATCGCCGCCGAAGGCGTGAACCTGGACATCCAACAGCTCAACGACACGCTGCAAGACGCGTTTGTGCACATTGTTCACGGCGACGCCGAGAACGATGCGTTCAACCGCCTGGTGCTGACTGCCGGCCTGCCATGGCGCGACGTTGCGCTGCTGCGTGCGTATGCGCGTTACTTGAAGCAGATTCGCCTGGGCTTCGACTTGGGTTACATCGCCAGCACCTTGAACAACCACACCGACATCGCCCGCGAGTTGACCCGGTTGTTCAAAACCCGCTTCTACCTCGCGCGCAAGCTCAGCGCCGATGACCTGGAAGACAAGCAGCAACGCCTGGAACAAGCCATCGTTACCGCCCTGGACGACGTTCAGGTGCTCAACGAAGACCGCATCCTGCGCCGTTACCTGGACCTGATCAAAGCGACCTTGCGCACCAACTTCTACCAGGCGGATGCCAACGGCCAGAACAAGTCGTACTTCAGCTTCAAGTTCAACCCGCACGCGATTCCTGAATTGCCGAAGCCGGTGCCCAAATTTGAAATCTTCGTTTACTCGCCGCGTGTCGAAGGCGTGCACCTGCGCTTTGGCAACGTGGCGCGTGGTGGCCTGCGCTGGTCCGACCGTGAAGAAGACTTCCGCACCGAAGTGCTCGGCCTGGTAAAAGCCCAGCAAGTGAAGAACTCGGTGATCGTGCCGGTGGGCGCCAAGGGCGGCTTCCTGCCGCGTCGCCTTCCGTTGGGCGGCACCCGGGACGAGATCGCGGCCGAGGGCATCGCCTGCTACCGCATCTTCATTTCCGGCCTGTTGGACATCACCGACAACCTCAAGGACGGCGCCCTGGTGCCACCGGCCAACGTCGTACGGCATGACGACGATGACCCGTACCTGGTAGTCGCCGCGGACAAGGGCACGGCAACCTTCTCTGACATCGCCAACGGTATCGCCATCGACTACGGTTTCTGGCTGGGCGATGCGTTCGCCTCCGGTGGTTCCGCCGGTTACGACCACAAGAAAATGGGCATCACCGCCAAGGGCGCGTGGGTGGGTGTGCAGCGTCACTTCCGTGAGCGCGGCATCAACGTGCAGGAAGACAACATTACCGTGGTCGGCGTCGGCGACATGGCCGGTGACGTGTTCGGTAACGGCCTGTTGATGTCCGACAAGCTGCAACTGGTCGCGGCCTTCAACCACCTGCATATCTTTATCGACCCAAACCCGAACCCGGCGACCAGCTTCGTCGAGCGCCAGCGCATGTTCGAGCTGCCGCGTTCGGCGTGGACCGACTACGACGCCAGCATCATGTCTGAAGGCGGCGGGATCTTCTCGCGCAGCGCGAAAAGCATTGCCATTTCGCCACAGATGAAAGAACGCTTCGACATCAAGGCCGACAAACTGACCCCGACCGAACTGCTGAACGCCTTGCTCAAGGCGCCGGTAGACCTGTTGTGGAACGGCGGTATCGGTACGTACGTCAAGGCCAGCACTGAAAGCCACGCCGACGTGGGTGACAAGGCCAACGACGCGTTGCGCGTGAATGGCAACGAGCTGCGCTGCAAGGTCGTGGGCGAGGGCGGTAACCTCGGCATGACCCAGTTGGGGCGTGTGGAATTCGGCCTGAATGGCGGCGGTTCCAACACTGACTTCATCGACAACGCCGGTGGCGTGGATTGCTCCGACCACGAAGTAAACATCAAGATCCTGCTCAACGAAGTGGTGCAGGCCGGTGACATGACCGACAAGCAACGCAACCAGTTGCTGGCGAGCATGACCGACGAAGTCGGTCACCTGGTGTTGGGCAACAACTACAAGCAAACCCAGGCCCTGTCCCTGGCCGCGCGCCGTGCCTACGAGCGTGCTGCCGAGTACAAACGCCTGATGAGCGACCTGGAAGGCCGCGGCAAGCTGGACCGCGCCATCGAGTACCTGCCGACCGAGGAGCAGCTCAGCGAGCGCGCTGGCTTGGGCAAGGGCCTGACGCGTCCGGAGCTGTCGGTGTTGATCTCCTACAGCAAAATCGACCTCAAGGAAGCCTTGCTCAAGTCGCAGGTACCGGATGACGACTACCTGACCCGTGACATGGAGACCGCGTTCCCACCGAGCCTGGTGGCCAAGTTCGGCGAGGCGATGCGTCGCCACCGTCTGAAGCGTGAGATCGTCAGCACCCAGATCGCCAACGACCTGGTCAACCACATGGGCATCACCTTCGTGCAGCGGCTCAAAGAGTCGACCGGCATGAGCCCGGCGAACGTGGCGGGCGCTTATGTGATCGTGCGTGACATTTTCCATCTCCCGCACTGGTTCCGTCAGATCGAAGCCTTGGACCACCAGGTGTCGGCCGACGTGCAACTGGAACTGATGGACGAGCTGATGCGCCTCGGCCGTCGCGCTACGCGCTGGTTCTTGCGCAGCCGTCGCAACGAGCAAGATGCTGGCCGTGACACCGCGCACTTCGGTCCGCACCTGGCCGCGTTGGGCCTCAAGCTCGACGAACTGCTCGAAGGTCCGACCCGCGAAGGCTGGCAGACCCGTTACCAGGCTTACACCGAAGCGGGTGTACCGGAGTTGTTGGCACGCATGGTCGCAGGGACGAATCACCTGTACACCTTGTTGCCGATCATCGAGGCCGCCGACGTGACCGGGCATGACGCCGCCGAAGTGGCCAAGGCCTACTTCGCCGTCGGCAGCGCCCTGGACCTGCCGTGGTACTTGCAGCAGATCAGCGATCTGCCGGTGGCCAACAACTGGCAGGCCCAAGCCCGCGAGGCCTTCCGCGACGACGTGGACTGGCAGCAACGCGCGATCACCATCTCTGTGCTGCAAATGGCCGACGCGCCACACGACATGGAAGCCCGCGTGGCCCTGTGGCTTGAGCAGCACCAGGACATGGCTGATCGCTGGCGCGCGATGATGGTGGAAATTCGTGCCGCCGTCGGCACGGACTACGCCATGTATGCGGTTGCCAACCGCGAGTTGCTGGACCTGGCGTTGAGTGGTCAGTCGGTACTGCTGCAACCGGCTTGATCCCTCGGTAAAACAAAAGCCCCCGTATCGTGAGATACGGGGGCTTTTTGTTGGGGCACTGTTTATTACCTGGCACCACACCTGCAATCAGGGCGTGGTGAAGGCCACATTACTCGGCGGTACCTGTCTGGCGCGCCTTGTTCTGCTCGGCTTGTGCTATTGCCATGAAATCGTACGTTGGAAAGAATTCCGTTTGGTAAACGCCCCAGGCGGTGTTTTCTATCGCAAGGTTTACTTCTGCCAGGCGCGATGCCGGCAGCCGCAACACCACGACCTGCCCGATGCCCATCGTGATGTTCCAACTCACCACTTCGACGCCGGCAGGCGGGAATACTTTGTGAAACGCCTGCTGGGCAAGCTGGGTTTTCAACGCGCCCAGCGGCCGAGATTGATCGTGTTTAAGAAAGACCGTCAACATGACGGCGTTATCAGCGGTGGCGGCGACATTTTTTGCCGGGGCGGCGGCGGCCTGTGCGCTGACGGTACCGGGCAGCAGAAGGGTCAGCACCAGCGGTATTAAAAGTGACTTGGCGCAGGCGGAAATATTCATCTTCATGTACCTGGTTCCTTATTGTTTTTTGATCGGCGGTTTGGGCGTTGTCAATCAGTTTGAAAGGCTGGTTTTTATCGGGCCGTCATAAGGCGCGTGCACCACATAAATGCGCACGAGTGGTTGGTTGGCTACCATGTCGCGAGGGACTTCGCGAGAGTAGGTAAATTCGCTGTTATCAAGTTTTTCGAGCCTTCTGACAATGGTTCTGTTCGGCCCTATGTCGGGGACCAGGATGTGCGTTTTCTTGTCGCCGGTGACCAGAAAGTAGCCGCCGCCGCCATTCGCGTGTTTCGACAGCCCGGTATCGGTGTAGAAAAATTCATAGCGGTTGCGCTGTGGGTCCCACATCGATATGCCTACCACGCCGGGGTAATTCGCCTTGACGTCCGTCTCGGGCGCCCCTTCGACATACACCTTGGTGGTTAGCCATCGCTCGGAAGAGGCCAGCGCATAAATATCCGGTTCCAGCGCAACGGGCGTCGCGTAACTGTCGGACAGGCTGAATACTCCCGATAACAAGAGCCCAGCAACCATAATAGTGAGTCTTCGCATTTCCAACTCCTGGCGTTGTAATTTTTTATAAGTGCGTAAAGATATTAGTTGGGAAAGTTTGAATTTCTCAATAGCTACGTATCTTTCTGAAACAGTTGCGCGAATGTTAGGTTGAATATAGAACTTGGATGAAAGTAAGTTCTGATACTCATGTAGGCTTCTTCTTGAATATTTTGATTTCCAATGGCGGGTTGGAATTTTTATCGCTTATCATCCGTCGCCTGACACGCGAGGTGATGCATGGACCAGCCAGGATTGACCACCGACCCAACAGGGCTGACGCACTGCGCTTGGCGCACGGCTGCGCCTGAGTACTTGCGCTACCACGACCACGAATGGGGCGTGCCGGTGGCGCATGATATTCGGTTGTACGAAAAGGTTTGCCTGGAGGGGTTTCAGGCGGGCATGGCGTGGATCACCATTCTGCGCAAGCGCGAGCAGTTTCGGGCGGCCTTTGCAGGCTTTGATTTTCGCAAGGTCGCACAATTTGGCGAGGCCGATATTGAACGGCTGATGCAAAACCCGGGCATCGTGCGCAACCGCGCGAAAATCGTCTCTACGATCAATAACGCACGCAGGGCGTGTGAGCTGGTGGATGAAACCGGGTCACTGGCGCGATGGCTTTGGGCGTTTGAGCCCGCTGAAGACGAGCGCCCAGCCGTGGTGGATATGGCCTATTGGACCGGCAACCCGACGTCACCGGCTTCGGTGCGATTGTCCAAAGCCTTGAAGAAGCGCGGCTGGACCTACGTCGGCCCGACCACGATGTACGCACTGATGCAGGCAACGGGTATGGTCAACGACCATCTTGAAGGCTGCTGTTGTCGCCTGCGAATCGACAGGCTCCGCCAGCAATTTTCTCGCCCATGACGCTCAGCCAAACCAGCGCTGGGCCAGTCAGTGGATCAGCCGACCGGGCTACTGCTATCGGGAGCAAGCCCCCTCCCACATTTTGATCTTTATTGGCTGTGGTATTTGCGTTTGCCCGTCGCAACAACATCTGGATGAATGCTGCCTCTGTGGGAGAAGCCCCCTCCCACATTTTGATCTTTATTGGCTGCGGGATTTGCGTTTGCCCGTCGCAAAAACATCTGGATGAATGCTGCCTCTGTGGGAGCAAGGCCCTCCCCACATTTTGATCTTTATTGGCTGCGGTATTTGCGTTTGCCCGTCGCAAAAATACCTGGATGAATGCTGCCTCTGTGGGAGCAAGCCCCTTCCCACATGAAGCATGTTGATCAGGAAAGGAAACCACCGTCTACGTTCAGCGAAACGCCGGTGGTGTAGCTCGATGCGTCGCTGGCCAGGAACAACACCGCGCCGGCCATTTCGCTAGGGTCGGCCACACGTTTAAGCGGGATCTGCGCCAGGGCCATTTTCAGGATCGCATCGTTTTTCACCAGCGCCGAGGCGAATTTGGTGTCGGTCAGGCCGGGCAGCAGGGCGTTGCAACGGATACCAAAGGCTGCGCATTCCTTGGCAAACACTTTGGTCATGTTGATCACCGCGGCCTTGGTCACCGAATAGATACCCTGGAACACGCCCGGCGAAACGCCGTTGATCGACGCCACGTTGATGATGCTGCCGCCGCCGTTCTCGCGCATCAGCTTGCCGGCTTCTACCGACATGAAGAAATAACCTCGGATATTCACGTCAACCGTCTTCTGGAACGCGCCGAGGTCGGTGTCGAGCACATTGCAGAATTGTGGGTTGGTCGCGGCATTGTTGACCAGAATATCCAACCGGCCAAACTGTTCGCGGATGCCGGCGAACACCTGAGTGATCTGCTCCATTTCGCCGATATGGCACGCCACCGCAGTGGCTTTGCCGCCGCCTTCGATGATCGCATCCGCCACGTGCTGGCAGCCTTCGAGCTTGCGGCTGGACACAATCACATGCGCGCCTTGCTGGGCCAGCAACTTGGCGATGGCCTCGCCAATACCGCGGCTGGCGCCGGAAACAAAAGCGATTTTGCCGTCGAGGTCGAACAGGTTGGTCTTGGACATGGGGGTTCCTTTTTGTGTGCGATCAGAGCGCGGATTTGCCGATGACGTTCAGGCTCATCTGCTCCAGCAACGCGTTCATGTGGATGAACTGCGCAAAGCGTTTGTCTTGTGTCTGGCCATGGAAGAAGCGGTAATAGATCTGCTGCACAATACCGGCCAGGCGAAACAGGCCGTAGGTGTAGTAAAAGTCGACATTGTCGATCTGGATGCCCGAGCGTTCGGCGTAGTAATCGACGAACTCGCGGCGGGTGAGCATGCCGGGGGCGTTGCTCGGTTGGCGACGCATCAGTTGCACCGGCGCAGGGTCGCAGGCTTCGATCCAGTAGGCGAGGGTGTTGCCCAAGTCCATCAGCGGGTCGCCGAGGGTGGTCAGTTCCCAGTCCAGCACGCCGATGATCTGCATCGGGTTGTGCGGGTCGAGAATCACGTTGTCGAAGCGGTAATCGTTGTGCACGATGCTTGAGGTCGGGTGGTCGGCCGGCATCTTGTCGTTGAGCCACGCACGCACGGCTTCCCAGCGCGGTGCGTCGGGGGTCAGGGCTTTTTCATAGCGCTCGCTCCAGCCGCGAATCTGCCGTTGCACGTATCCTTCAGGCTTGCCCAGGTCCGCCAGGCCGCACGCGTTGTAGTCGACCTGATGCAGCTCGACAAATTTGTCGATAAAGCTCTTGCACAGTGCCTCGGTTTTGCTCGCATCCAAACCCAGTTCAGCCGGCAGGTCGGAGCGCAGGATGATGCCGTTGACGCGTTCCATCACATAGAACTCGGCGCCGATCACCGACGCGTCGGTGCAGTGCACGTAGGCCTTGGGGCAATACGGAAAACCGTCTTTTAGCTGATTGAGAATGCGGTACTCGCGGCCCATGTCGTGGGCAGACTTGGCCTTGTGGCCAAACGGCGGGCGCCGCAACACAAATTCCTGGCCCGGGTATTCCAGCAAATAGGTCAGGTTCGACGCGCCACCGGGGAACTGGCTGATCTTGGGCGTGCCGCTCAAGCCCGGAATGTGCGCTTTGAGGTAGGGATCGATGAGGTTGGCATCAAGTTCTTCGCCAGCGCGAATCTGCGTCGATTGGTCGTTCAGCGCCATACTTATCCCTTCTGCTTATTCTGTAGGCCTTGGACTATTGGTTAATCTAATGCGCAGCACCGCCCAGCGACAAGGTCGGGGCGGCTTAATAGGTTAGCGTGTTGGCGCACGATCAGCGTGCCTGATCGGTCATTTATGCAACGCTCAGTTGCGTGCGGGTAGCGCCACTGGCGTCAGTACCGCACGGCCAGCGAAATATTCCACCAGGTTGTCGGCCACGCGCTGCACGGTGTCATGCGCCGCGTCCGGCGACAGCCCGGCCACATGCGAGGTGAGCACGGTGTTGCTCAAGTGCTTGAGGGCGTCGGGCACTTTAGGCTCGTCGTCGAACACATCCAGCGCCGCGCCGCCAATGCGCCGTTGCTCAAGGGCCGACACCAGGTCGGCGGTCACGACGACGCTGCCGCGCCCGATGTTCACCAGGTAGCCGTTCGGCCCCAACGCGTCCAGCGCGTGGCGATCAATCAAATGGCGAGTACTTGCACCGCCGGGGGTGGCGAGTATCAAAAAGTCGGCGGTGCGCGCCAACTCCACGGCGGTGGCGCAGTAGGTGTAGTCCACATCATCGCGCGGCTGACGGTTGTGATAACTCACCTGCATGCCGAAGCCGAGGGCAGCACGTTTGGCGATCTCCATGCCCACCGCGCCGAGCCCGAGAATGCCCAGTTGCTTGCCGCCCAGGGAAGGGCGCATCACCTTCGGCCATTCGCTGCGGCGCACCGCTGCATCGGTCTGGGGAATGCCGCGCACCAGCGACAACAGCAGCGCCATCGCGTGATCGGCCACCGTCGGCGCATTCACCCCGGCGCCGTTGGTGACGACGATCCCGCGATTGCTCGCCGCTTGCAGGTCGACGTGTTCGTAGCCGGCACCGATCACGCAGATGATTTCGAGCAACGGCAGCGCGGCGATTTCTTCGGCATACAGGCCCAATGGTCCACGCGTTACAACGGCCTTGATTTGCCCGCCATGGGCCTTGATCGCCTGAGCTCGCTCTGCGGGCGTGGGCGCCAGAATCACATGAAAGTCATTACTCTCGATGATTGGCAGGTAGTCGTTAATGGTTTCAACCAGGACCAGAACAGTGGTGGGCATCGGAAGGCGCATCCTGAAGGGCTTTAGAGGATGAGTATGCGGTATTTGTAAGAAGCAGCGTTTTGTTGAGGTAAAAAACTTTCTTCTTTCGTAAGGTTTTTCTGAATTTACCGACCGTTCATCCAGCACAGGTTTTCTGCGAAAGGCATTCCTAGCAGGCAGGAACGTGCGCGTGTGACGTGCTATCTGGCAGCAGAGTGTTTCGCACTGCATCGAGGAATTCGTCTGATAAGCCATTGCCGCGAGTCGCACGAGAGAGGGTCAGGGCGCCGATCATCATCGCGTACCTGGCCAGCGAGGCCTGGCGGTCTTCATCCTCAAGCTGCTCAAATATCCCCAGCGAGTGTTCTACGCCTTCGATAAACGCGTGCTGCAACATTGTGCCGGCAGGCTCGTAGCACATACCGGGGGTAAACGCCGCTATTGCGCAGCCATCGCCCGGGTTGTCGCGATGGGCTGGCGATAAGTACGCGTGCAGGATGGCGTCGCGCGCGGCCGCAGAATCATCACTGCGGCTGATGTTTTCCTGCCAGCCCTGGTTCGATTTCTCGAGTGCACGTTGGCACGCTTCGATGGCGAGGGCTTGCTTGGACGAAAAATGCCCGTAGAAACCACCGTGGGTCATGCCGGCAGCGGCCATGACTTGCGACAAACTGATGCCGTGCAGGCCGCGCTCGCGGAATAAATGGGTGGCGGCCTCGACGATGATTTCGCGGTTGAGATCGGCTTGTTTGCGGGAAACGCGGGGCATGGCGGGGCTCTCAGGGTCAAGGCTGCACGGCCGGAAAGTGCAGGGTTGGCGGGGGTTTCAAACAGCATTGCCGGGCGAGGCCGGGGCGTCCGCCAGCCGCAGGTTGGCGGCGATGTAGAACCCCAGGGTTTTGCGGTTTTTTACCTGATACTCACAGGGCACCAGTGACGTGTTGGTCAATTGCGCGGTTTCCAGCACGTGTATGACCAGCATCCGCTTGCCGCCCGAGCGCAGGCGCACATATTGGCCAGGCTCAAAGGTGCTCATGGGCGTGTCTCGGCGACGACCAGCGGTTTGGCTTCTGCCCATGCGCCGCCCAGCGCGGTGTACAAATTCACCTCGGCAACCAACTGCGCCAAACGATCAGTGATCAATGCCTGTTGGGAGGCGAACAGCGAACGTTGTGCGTCGAGAAACACCAGGTTGCTGTCGACGCCGAGGCGATAGCGGCGCTCGGCGAGGTTGTAATAGTTCTGGTTCGCCGCCACCAGGTCGCGTTGTGCATTCAATTGCTCGTCATAGGTCTTGCGTGCTGCCAAGCCGTCGGCGACTTCGCGGAACGCGGTCTGAATCGCCTTTTCATACTGGGCGACGCTGATGTCTTTTTGCAGTTTGGAGTAGTTGAGGCTGGCGCGAAGGCTGCCGGCGTTGAAAATCGGCAGGCTGATCTGCGGCTGAAAAGTCCAACTGCCGGAGCCGCCTTTGAACAGGCTAGACAGCTCGGCACTCGACGCGCCCGCATTCGCGGTCAGGCTCACACTCGGGAAAAATGCTGCGCGGGCCGCACCAATATTGGCGTTGGCCGCTTTAAGTTCGTATTCGGCTTGCAGAATATCCGGACGTCGTTGCAGCAGGTCCGAGGGCACGCCTGACGGCATCTGAGCCACCAGGTCGCTGGCCAGCGGCCTTGCCGGCAACGACGCCGGCAACGCGCCCCCGACCAACAGGGTCAGGCTGTTGAGGTCCTGTGCCACTTGGCGTTGATAACGTGCGAAGTCGGTACGCGCGCTTTCGACACGGGTTTGTGCCTGTGCCGCATCCAGCGAAGACGAGACGCCTGCCTGCAGGCTGCTGGTGGTCAAGCGCAGGCTTTCCTCGTAAGACTCCAGGGTCTCGCGGGTCAGCCCCAACAGCTCCTGGTCGGCGCGCCAGGTCAGGTAGGCATTCGCCACATTCGCCACCAGGCTCAATTCAGCGCTGCGTTGTGCTTGCTCGGTGGCCAGGTACTTCTGCATTGCCTGTTCACTGAGGCTGCGGATACGCCCGAAAAAATCCAGTTCATAAGAACTGATGCCGAGTGTCGCCGAATACGTCGAGCTGATCGACGGCTTGCCGGTCTGCGTGATGCTGGCCGGCAAGCGCTGACGGCTGCCGCTGCCATTCGCCGAAATAGCCGGGAACAGGTCGGCGCGCTGGATCTGATACTGCGCCCTGAACGCCTCGACGTTCAGCGCGGCAACGCGCAGGTCGCGGTTATTGGTCAAGGCCGCCTGAATCAATTCCTGCAATGCCGGGTCGTGAAACAACGTGCGCCACCCTTGCCTGGCAGCCGCTGCATTCACGGTTTTAGCCGAATCGCCATACGCCGGGCCTTGCGGAAACTGCGCGGCTACCGGCGCGTCGGGCTGGTGATAGTCGGGGATAAGCGAACAGCCGCTCAGCAGCAGTGCAACTGTCAGCAAAGACAAAGGAAACGTGTTCATTGACCAGCCTCATCTGAAAGGGACCCGGGCATGCCTGAGCAACCCGCTTGTTGAGTTCTGCTAGGCACCGACCATCCATTTGGTCAGGCCATGTCGACCGCTGACCCCAAGCTTTGCTGTCGCGCGCTTGAGATAGGTTTCGATGGAGCTTTTTTTAAGACTGAGTTTTTCCGCTATTTCCGGCACGGTTTCACCGATCAGCAGGCCCAGGCACACTTCCTGCTCGCGGGTGGATAACGTAATGTCGCTCAGCATCAGGCGATTCTGGAACTCGTGCTGCATCTGAGTGTGTTCATTGGCGGTCACCGGGGTGGTCATCCAACTGCCGAGCCTTTTCAGCGTGCTCTGGCGACTGAACTGCGCGTAGCTTTCGATCAGTGGCAGCAGCGCTTCAGAGAGATTCTTGAGCAGCGACAGCTCAGTCAGTGAAAAATCACGCAGCGTGTGAGACCGGTATAAGGTCACCACACAGCGGCGCTTGGCTTTGCGCGACACCAGCATGCACTGGTGGGCCGCGACCCTGGAGGTAGCGCCATTGGCTGCGTTGCCCCGGTTATTCGCACGGATCAGCAACGAGTCCTCCATTTCAAACATCTCTTTTAACAACGGATGATCGTAATGGTGGCGGGTGCATTGAGGCGGCGGGATGACCGTTGGGTCGCCCGAGCTGCCGAGTTCCTTGATGTCCAACAGCATCGCCTGCGCGTCATCAATCGCCCACTCGCTGAGCGTCAGCGCGGTAATGGGCAATAACTTGCCGACCAGCTTCAACATGTTGAGCGCGAACAGGTCCTGATCAGTACTGGAAATCAACTCGCCGAGTATGAAATAGAAGTGCGGGCTATCAGCATTTTGAATACTGCTGGTCAGGTCCATAGTCCAATCATCCTTGATATCGACATTGTGTTCAGCGTCGGAGGCATTGAGAGGAAAACCATTGCTCCCTCCTTTAAGTCTTACTGTCTGGGTCGGCATTAGGCCTCATGCACGCTGGCCTGGTCTGTAATGGAAAGCTGGGACATGTCTGCGGGCATTAAACGAAGACTGCAACGCCGCTGCGAAACCCTCCAATACGCCACGCTTTTCCTCGAAAAACGTTTTGTACAGGCTTTGGGGGACAGCCGATTTTCAAGCAATCCGTACACTTGGCAGCCCCGGCACCCTGGCCGGTTGGAGCGGTTTGCCTGACGGGTCTGTCCCGGTCTTGAGTGTATTTGAGGAATGAATCCATGAAAAAAGAGCATGAGAACCCGCCCAAGCCAGGCTCGGTCTTGCGCCTGCTGTGGCAAAACCATCCCTGGCTGGCGTTCTTTTCATTGATCACCGGCATCGTCAGCGGCGTGGCAGCGATCGCCGTCATTAACGTGGTTAATCAGGCGATTTATGAGCAGGGCTCGCGGCTGCACTTGCTGTACTGGTTTATTGGCCTGAGTGTGCTGGCGTTGGCGTTTCGCAATGCGGCGACCTTGTTTCCCGCGTACGCCAACATGAAATTAATGACGCGCTTGCGCATTGCCTTGTGCCAGAAAATCCTCGCATCGCCGCTTGAAGAAGTCGACCGTCGCGGCCCGCCGAATGTGCTGACGCTGTTGACCACCGACATTCCGCAGCTCAACGCAACGCTGCTGGTGATGCCGGCGATACTGGTCGAGTCGACGGTGTTCATGGTCGGCCTGGCGTACCTCGCCTACCTGTCATGGACGGTATTTGCCGTGACCTTGGGGCTGCTGGTCGTCGGCGCCATGCTGTACGTTTTTCTATTCTTGGGCGGCGTGAAGTTCACCGGCCGCGTGCGTGACGAATTCACCGCGTTCAACGAACACACGCACGGCCTGGTGTTCGGCCTCAAAGAGCTCAAGCTGAATGGCATTCGCCGCCGCTGGTTCGCGCGTTCCGCCATCAAAGAGTCGTCCACGCGGGTGGCACGGTTCAATTTCATCGAGCACATGTGGTACCTCGGCGCCGAGAACATGGGCTTGCTCACCCAGTCGCTGTTGATCGGCAGCCTGGTATTCGCCCTGCCGTTTTTGATGGTCACCGACAGTCAAGTGATGACCGCGAGTGTGTTGACCGTGCTTTACATTCTGGGGCCGTTGGGGCTACTGATCAGTGCGATGCCGGTTGTCGCGCAGGGCCGGATTGCGGTCAGCCGGTTGGCGGAATTCGGCTTTCAGATCAATGAACGGCATGCTGATTCGGCTGAGCCGGACACCTCCAATGTGCTGCGCCTTGCGCACGTCAAGCAGTGGCAACACATCGCGCTCAAGGGTGTGGTGATGAATTACCAGGGCCCGGATGCCGAGCGCGGTTTTGCCCTCGGGCCTGTCGACCTGACGATCAACAGCGGTGAGTTGGTCTACATCATCGGCGGCAATGGCTGCGGTAAAAGCACACTGGTCAAAGCCTTGTGCGGATTGTATGTGCCGCAGGCGGGCGAGATTCTGGTCGACGGCGTGGCGGTGACCGACGAAACCCGCAGCGATTACCGTGACCTGTTTTCCGCCGTGTTCAGCGACTTCCACCTGTTCAACCGGCTGATCGGGCCGGATGGCGAAGAGGCAAGCCCGGCGCTGGCGCAAAAGTACCTGGCCACGCTGGGCCTGGAAGACAAAATCAAGATCGACGGGCTGGGTTATTCCACCACCAAAGAGTTGTCCTACGGCCAGCAAAAACGCCTGGCGTTGGTCTGCGCCTACATGGAAGACCGCCCGGTGTACGTGCTGGATGAGTGGGCAGCGGACCAGGACCCACCGTTCAAACGCTTCTTCTATGAAGAGTTGCTGCCCGACCTCAAGCGTCGCGGCAAGACCGTGCTGATCATCACCCACGACGATCAATACTTCCAACTGGCCGACCGTATCGTCAAGTTGGTCGATGGGCACATCGTGTCCGACGTGAGCCTCATTGCGCAGGATCGGCGCGCCTGATGTAAAACGCTGTACCTGTTCGCCCGATTGCCTGACGCCCGCCACCCTTTTGGTCGCGGGCGTTTTGTTTTTATGGATTTTAAAATCTATATAAAACAACAGCATAGATTGTTCATTGCGAAATATTTCACTGTCCCGTGAATGTCACGGATTCGGGTGACATACAGCCCAAAAGGCCGGTGCTTAAATTTGCCAATACCGTCTTCAGGTGACGCCTGTGCGTGGCCGTCCGGTGGTTTTTTGCAGAATTGGCGAGTGTCTGAGCCGCCCTACAAACCTGACATTTTAGTGACAAAAAACGCTGAGTTTCGCCTCAACCTCAATCGTTGTTGCGCGGTGATTCAGGTGGCACTGAAAAAACTCTGAGAAGGATTTTATGAAACGTTTTTCTGCAGTTGCCATGGGCGACCTCGTCGCGAAAAAGCTCTTTTCAAACACCGTTGTCATCGCACGTTTTGTCACGCAGGTGGTTGCATGAATTCGCTTATCCAGATGCCCCGCACGTTGCCCCTGACCGCCGCGCAAAAAGCCATCTGGCTGGACCAGATCAGCCAAGCGGATTCGCCGCTGTACAACATCGGTGCCTTCCTGGAACTCAACGGCCCGGTCAACGCGCAGCTGATGCAGCGCGCCGTCGAGTGGCTGGTGGCCAAACATGACGCGCTACGCCTTACGCTACTGAATGAAACCGACGCCGATGGCGTGCCGCTGCAGTACATTGCGGACGCGGTGCCGGTCGAGGTGCCGCTGTTTGACCTGTCTGATCGGGATGATCCTGCCGCTAGCGCCGTGGCGCTGGTAGAGCAGCAGATGGCCAGGCCGTTCTGCTTGACCGAGGCGCCGCTGTTTCGCTTTTTCCTGATCAAGCTGGGCGAGGCGCATTACTACTTCGGCAACCATGCCCACCACATCATCCTGGATGGGTGGGCTTTTGGTGAAATGCTGCAATCGTTGGGTGGTATCTACACGCGCCTGGCCGAAGAGCAGCAGCCCGACATGCAGGCGACGTCTTACGTCGACTTCATCTTCGACGACGCGCGCTATCGCGAATCGGCCCGTTACGCCAAAGACCGCGACTACTGGCAGGCGAAGTACCAGACGCTGCCGGAGCCGCTGTTTGCCGCGCGTCACCATGATCACTTTGCCAAGGGCAAGGCGCCAGGCTGTCATTACATTCGGCCATTCCCGGTGGCGCTGCACGCGCGCATGGGCGAGTTGGCAAAAGACTTTCAGGCCTCGACCTACCACGTGTTGCTGGCGGCGATGTACGTCTACTTCACCCGCGTTACGCAGCGTGATGAGTGGGTGGTGGGCCTGCCGTTGCTCAACCGTACGGCCAAATTCAAGGGCACCCTCGGCATGTTCACCCAGGTCAGCGCCGTGCGCTTCAGCCTGGGCCGCGAACTGAGCTTTGGCGAAGTGATTTGCGCAGTGCGCGATGTGCTCAAGCAGGATTACCGTCACCAGCGCTTTCCGCTCAGCGAGATGAACCTGCGCCCGGAAGCAGGGCAACTGTTCGACCTGACCCTGTCGTACGAGCAGGATGACCACCCGTTCCAGTTTGCCGGGCAGCGTGGCGACCTGGTCAAAGTCACCAATAATCACGAGCAAATGCCCCTGGCGTTTCACTTGCGGGCAAGCAACTACAAGGACAAAGCGTGGGCGCACTTCGTCTATAACCAAGCGTATTTCAATGCTGATGAAATCGAGGCGTTGGCCGAGCGCTTCACGTACGTGCTGGAGCAGGCGCTGGCGAATGCCGACCTCGCGGTGGGTGATTTCTCGCTGTGCACCGAGGCCGACCGCGCGCTGCTGCAACAGTGGAATGCCGAGGTGGGTTCATACCCCAGCGCTGACACGCTGCATGGCCTGTTTGAAGGCCAGGCTGCGGCCCGCCCGGATGCCACCGCCGTGGTGTTTGAAGAGCAGCGCTTGAGCTACAGCGAATTGAACCAGCGCGCCAACCAGGTCGCTCACCGCCTGCTGAACCTGGGCGTGCGCCTGGATGACCGGGTGGCGATTTGCGTGGAGCGCGGCCTCGACATGATTGTGGGCTTGCTCGGCATTCTGAAGGCGGGTGCCGGTTATGTGCCGATTGACCCGGCGTATCCGCAGGAACGCATCAGCTACACGCTGCAAGACAGTGCACCGTTGGCGGTGCTGGTGCAGCCCGCAACGGCGGCACGGGTCGCCGAGCTGTCGGTGGCGGTGATCGACCTGCAAGCCATCGATGGCCCGGCAGAGGCGTTTAGCAACCCGCAGGTGCCGGGCCTGACGTCGGCGAACCTGGCGTACGTGATCTACACCTCTGGTTCCACCGGCCTGCCCAAGGGCGTGATGATCGAACACCGCAACGTGGCGCGGCTGTTCTCGGCCACGCAAGGCTGGTTCAAGTTCAATCATCAGGACGTGTGGGCGCTGTTCCACTCGTTTGCGTTTGACTTCTCGGTCTGGGAAATCTGGGGCGCGCTGGTGCATGGCGCTGCGTTGTTGGTGGTGCCACAGCTCACCAGCCGCTCGCCGGATGACTGCTACGCGCTGCTGTGCAACGCCGGCGTCACGGTCCTCAACCAGACCCCAAGCGCCTTCCGCTCGCTGATCGCTGCGCAGGGCCAGAGCCCGCTCACGCATTCGCTGCGCCAGGTGATCTTCGGCGGTGAAGCCCTGGAGCCGGGAATTCTTAAACCCTGGTATGCGCGTGCGGCCAACGCCGCTGTGCAACTGGTCAACATGTACGGCATCACCGAAACCACGGTGCACGTCACCTATCACCCATTGCAGCCCGAAGACGCGCAACGAGTGGGCACCAGCCCGATCGGTGTGCGTATCCCCGACCTGCGCCTGTATGTGCTTGACGCCCAGGGCCAACAAGTACCTCACGGCGTCGAGGGCGAGTTGTATGTCGGCGGTGCAGGCGTGGCGCGCGGTTACCTGAACCGGCAGCAAATGAACGCCGAGCGTTTCCTCAGCGACCCTTTTGACAGCACGCCGGGTGCGCGCATGTACCGCACCGGCGACCTCGGCCGCTGGCAGGCGAATGGCACTATCGAGTACTTGGGGCGCAACGACGACCAGGTGAAAATCCGTGGTTTCCGTATCGAGTTGGGCGAGATCGAAGCGCGTCTTGCCGCCTGTGAGGGCGTACGCGAGGCGGTGGTGATTGCCCGCGAAGATGAACCCGGCGAAAAGCGCTTGGTGGCCTACCTGATCGCCGCCGACGGTGCCGACCTGAGTGCGGCCGATTTACGCACGCAGTTGCAGGTGTCGCTGGCCGACTACATGGTGCCCGGCGCGTTTGTGATGCTCACACAGTTGCCGCTGACCACCAACGGCAAGCTCGACCGCAAAGCCTTGCCCGCGCCGGACAACAATGCCTTCGCCCGGCGTGACTACGAGGCACCGCAAGGTGCGCTGGAAACCACGTTGGCACGCCTGTGGGGCGAGCTGCTCGGCGTCGAGCGGGTAGGGCGCCACGACCAGTTCTTTGAGCTGGGCGGCCATTCGCTGTTGGCGGTCAAGCTGATCGAACGCATGCGCCAAGTCGGCCTGAATGCTGATGTCGGCGTGCTGTTCGGCCAACCCACGCTGGTTGCGCTGGCTGCCGCCGCAGGCAGCCGGCACCAGGTACAGGTGCCGGCCAATCTGATCCCGGCCGATTGCAGCCGCATCACCCCGCACATGCTGCCGCTGGTTGAGTTACCGCAGGAACAGATCGACCTGATCGTCGCCGGTATTCCGGGCGGCGTTGCCAACGTGCAGGACATCTACGCATTGGTGCCGTTGCAGGGAGGCATCCTGTTTCACCACCAAACCAGCACCGACGGCGACCCGTACCTGCTGCAAGCTGTGCTGCGCATGCGCAGCCGCGAGCAGGTGGCGGATTTTGCCGAAGCCTTGCAACAGGTCATCGCGCGCCACGACATCCTGCGTACGTCGGTGGAGTGGCAAGGCCTGGACGAACCGGTGCAAGTGGTCTGGCGCGAAGCGCGCCTGCCGGTGCAGTACGTGCAGTTGCAGGCGTCGCCCAAGGATGTGGTCACGCAACTGCAGGAGCGCTTCGACCCGCGCCACACGCGCATGGACCTTACCCGGGCGCCGATGATGGCGCTGAACGTTGCCGAAGACCTGGCGGGCGGCGGCTGGGTCGCGGTGTTGCAGTTCCATCACCTGATCGATGACGCCACCTCGCTGGCGCTGCTTGGCCAGGAAATCGAAGCGTTTTTGCACGGGCGCGGCGACCAGTTGACGCCGTCGGTGCCATACCGCAACTACGTGGCGCAAACCCGGCTGGGCATCAGCCAGGCAAGCCATGAGGCGTTCTTTCGCGACATGCTCGCCGACGTCGACGAGCCGAGCCTGCCGTTCGGCCTGCAAGATGTGCAAGGCGATGGCCTGGGCATCGAGCAGGCGAGCTTGCCGGTAGCGCCGCAGTTGGGCCAGCGCCTGCGCGCGCAGGCTCGCCGGTTGGGCGTGAGCAATGCCAGCCTGCACCACTTGGCCTGGGGCCAAGTGGTCGGGCATTTGTCGGGTCGCCGCGACGTGGTGTTCGGCACCGTGTTGATGGGCCGCCTGAGCAGCGGCGAGGATGCCGACCGTGCCTTTGGCATGTTCATCAATACCTTGCCGCTGCGCGTTGAAGCGGGCGAGCAGGGCGTTGAACGCGCCTTGAAAACCACCCACGCACGCTTGGCCGCGTTGCTCGGCCATGAACACGCGCCGTTGTCACTGGCGCAACGCTGCAGTGGCGTTGCCGCGCCCACGCCGTTGTTCAGCGCGTTGCTCAACTACCGGCACGCGGCGGTGGGCGCGCAATCGGCGGCGGACGCTGGCAAGGCACTGAACTGGGCCGGCGTCGAAATGCTCGGCGGCGAGGAGCGCACCAATTTCCCGCTGATGCTCTCGGTCGACGACCTGGGCGATGCCTTCGGTCTGAGCGTGCAGGCGGTGGCGGGCGTCGACCCGCAGCGCGTCTGCGGCTATATGTACCAAGTACTGGAAGCCATCGCGGACGCCCTGGAACACCAGCCGGAGCAGGCGCTGCACAGCCTTGTGATGCTGCCGCAGGCCGAGCAGCAATTGCTGCTGGCGGCGTTCAACGCGTTTGATGCCGACTACCCCGTCACCCCAAGCGTGCACGCGCTGTTCGAAGCGCAGGCGTTGCGCCAGCCCGAGACGATAGCGGTCACCTACGCAGACCAATCGCTGAGCTACGGCGCGTTGAACGCGCTGGCCAACCAGATCGCCCACCGGCTGATCGCCGAAGGCATCGGCGCCAACGATCGGGTGGCGATCTGTGCCGAGCGCAGCCTGGAAATGATCGCCGGTCTGTTGGGCATCCTCAAGGCGGGCGCCGGTTACGTGCCGCTGGACCCAGCCTACCCCGACGAACGCCTGGCCTACATGCTGCAAGACAGCGCACCCA
Source organism: Pseudomonas kitaguniensis (assembly GCF_049199985.1). Classification (NCBI taxonomy): domain Bacteria; kingdom Pseudomonadati; phylum Pseudomonadota; class Gammaproteobacteria; order Pseudomonadales; family Pseudomonadaceae; genus Pseudomonas; species Pseudomonas kitaguniensis. Next base: position 360,143 of record NZ_JBLZPT010000002.1, on the reverse strand, counting down.
AAGTCTTGCTGACCCAACAGCGCCTGCAACAGCGCTTTACACCGTCGCTGTCGCAGGTATTGCTGTTGGACGCGCAGGCGCGTGCGGTCAACGGTATTCACGAGCAGCCAGATTACAACCCGCAGGTCAGCGGGGTTAACGCCGATGCCCTCGCCTACGTGATCTACACGTCCGGCTCCACCGGCCAGCCCAAGGGCGTGGCCATGCCGCACGGCCCGCTGGTTAACCTGATGCAGTGGCAGATCGCGCAAACCCTGACCGACGGCCGCCCGGCCCAGCGCACCCTGCAATTTGCCGCGCTGGGTTTTGACGTGGCCTTCCAGGAAGTTTTCAGCACCCTGTGCGCCGGTGGCGAGCTGTCGCTGATCCATGGCGATGTGCGGCTGAACTTTCGCGAACTGTTCCGGCATATCTGCGAGCAAGGTATCCAGCGCCTGTATTTACCGTGCATTGCCCTGCAAGCGCTGGCCGAAGCCGTGGCGGAAACCCCGGAACTCGGGCGCTTGCCGTGTGCGTTGAGCGATGTGATCACCGCCGGTGAGCAACTGCGCATCAGTGAGCAGATGCGCGCGCTGTTCCAGCGCTTACCCGGCTGCCGCCTGCACAACCATTACGGCCCCACCGAGTCCCACGTGACCACGGCACTGACCCTCGACGGCGACGTTGGCGCATGGCCGCTGCTGCCGTCGATTGGCGTGCCGGTGGCCAATACGCGCATCTACCTGCTGGACGAACAACTGCAACCGGTGCCGCTGGGCGTGGCCGGCGAGATTTACATTGGCGGTGCCTGCGTGGCGCGTGGCTATTTGCACCGTGATGACTTGACCGCCGAACGTTTCTTCGCCGACCCGTTCCAGCCGCAGGGCCGTGTGTACAAGACCGGCGACCTGGGCCGTTACCAGCGTAACGGTGAAATTGATTACCTGGGCCGCAACGACGGCCAAATCAAGATCCGTGGTTTTCGCGTGGAACTCGGCGAAATCGAAGCACGTTTGGTGCAGCACGCCGGCATTCGTGATGCGGCGGTATTGGTGCGCGAAGACAGCCCCGGCGACAAACGCCTGGTCGCCTATTTCACGGCGCAGGCCGAGCACGGACTGCCGGGGATTGACGGCCTGCGCGCGCATTTGCAAGCGCTGTTGCCCGACTACATGATTCCGGCGGCCTACGTGCAGTTGGCCAAACTGCCGCTGTCACCCAACGGCAAGCTCGACCGCCGTGCCTTGCCGGTGCCGGATGTCGACGCGTTTGCCAGCCGTGAATACGCAGCGCCGCAAGGTGCTACCGAAACCACCCTGGCGGAGCTGTGGGCGCAGGTGCTCGGCGTTGCGCGCGTGGGCCGCCACGACAACTTCTTTGAACTGGGCGGCCACTCGTTGCTGGCGGTCAAGCTCATCGAACGCATGCGCCAGCGCGGCATGAGCGCCGATGTGCGCGTGTTGTTCGGCCAACCGACGTTGCTCGCGCTGGCCGCGGCGGTGGGCGGCGGCAGTGAAATCCAGGTGCCGGCCAACCGCATTCCGCTCGACTGCGCGCAGCTTCGCGCCGACATGCTGCCGTTGATCAAACTGAGCCAGGGCGAGCTTGAGCGGATTGTCGCGCGGGTGCCCGGTGGCGCGCGCAATGTGCAGGATATTTACCCGCTGGCGCCGTTGCAGCAGGGCATTCTGTACCACCACATCACCAGCGAGCAGGGCGATCCGTACCTGTTGCAGGCCACCTTCAGCCTGCAAAGCCGCGAACAACTCGACACCTTCGTGCAGGCCTTGCAGGCCGTCATCAACCGCCATGACATCACGCGCACAGCGGTGCTCTGGGAAGACCTTGAACAGCCTGTGCAAGTGGTGCTGCGTTGCGCCGAACTGGCGCTGGAAGCCCTCAGTTTTGATCCGGCCCAAGGCACTGTGCTGGAGCAATTGCACGCACGCTTCGACCCGCGCCAGGTGCGCTTGAACCTCAGCCAGGCGCCGCTGTTGCACCTGGCTTACGTGCACGATGAAGCCAACCAGCGCTGGCTGGCCATGCTGTTGTTCCACCACATCGCCATGGACCACACGGCGCTGGATGTGATCAACGAGGAAGTGCTCGCCTACCATAACGGCGGCTTCGCGCAACTGGATGCGGCGATGCCGTACCGCAATTACGTGGCCCAAGCCTTGCTCGGTGTGAGCCAGGCTGCGCACGAAGCGTTCTTCCGCGAAATGCTCGGCGACGTCGACGAACCGACCTTGCCGTTTGGTTTGCAGGAAGTGCAGGGCGACGGTCTGGCGGCCGCAGAGGCGAAGATCCAGCTGGACGCAAACCTGTGCCGGCGTCTGCGCGCGCAGGCACGCCACTTGGGTGTCAGCGCCGCCAGCCTGCATCACTTGGCGTGGGCGCGTGTGCTGGCCGCCGTCAGTGGGCGTGACGACGTGGTGTTCGGCACGGTGTTGCTGGGCCGCATGCAAAGCGGTGACGGCGCCGACCGTGCCTTGGGCATGTTCATCAACACCTTGCCGCTGCGCGTGGCGGTTGGCGCCCACGACGTGCGCGCCGGGGTGCGGGCCACTCATGCACGGCTGAGTGCGCTGCTCGGCCACGAACATGCACCGCTGGTGGTGGCGCAACGTTGCAGCGCGGTGCCGGCGTCGTTACCGCTGTTCAGTTCGATCCTCAACTACCGTCACAGCCCGTTGCTGGACAGTGCAGGGCCGCCGTGCTGGGCCGGTGCCGAAGTACTTGAAGTGCGCGAGCGCACCAACTACCCGTGCATGCTCTCGGTCGACGACCAGGGCGAAGGCTTCCTGCTCGGGGTGCAAACTACCGGTGTCGACGCCGAGCGCGTGGCGGCTTACATGCAAACCGCCTTGGGCAGCTTGGTGGAGGCGCTGGAGAGCGCGCCGCACACCACCTTGCAGCAGCTGTCGGTGCTGCCGGCCGCCGAACGTGAAACCCTGCTCGAAACTTTCAACGACACCGCCAGGGACTACCCGCTGCAACAGACGATTCATGCTCTGTTCGAAGCTCAGGTTGAGCGCACACCGGACGCCATCGCCGTTCAGGCCGAAGGTCAGCGCTTGAGCTACCGCGAGCTTAACCAGCGCGCCAACCGCTTGGCCCACCACCTGCGCGAGCAGGGTGTGCAGTTGGAGTCGCGGGTGGCTATCTGCGTCGAGCGAGGCATTGACATGGTCGTCGGCTTGTTGGCCATCCTCAAGTCCGGGGGCGGCTACGTACCGCTGGACCCGGCCTATCCGCCGGAGCGTCTGGCCTACATGCTCGACGACTGCACGCCCGCCGTGGTGGTGGTGCAAGACGCCACGCGTGGCTTGCTCGCAGAGCTTGCGGCGCCGGTGGTGAACCTCGACCAGAACACCTGGCAACAGCAGTCAGCGGACAATCCGCAGGTGCCGGGCCTGACCCCGCAGCATCAGGCCTACGTGATCTACACCTCAGGCTCCACCGGCAAACCCAAGGGCGTGCTCAACGAGCACAGCCCGGTGGTCAACCGCTTGCTGTGCATGCAGGACGCTTACCGCCTGGACAGCTCGGACGCGCTGTTGCAGAAAACCCCGTTCAGCTTCGACGTGTCGGTGTGGGAGTTCTTCTGGCCGCTGTTCACCGGCGCACGCCTGGTCATGGCGCGCCCTGACGGCCACAAAGACCCGGCCTATTTGTGCGAGGTGATCGAGGCTGAGCAGATCACCACCGTGCATTTTGTGCCGTCGATGCTCGATGTTTTCCTCGCCCACGGTGACGTCAGCCAGGCCGCCGGTCTGGTGCGCGTGATGTGCAGCGGTGAAGCGTTGCCGGGCAGCCTGGTGCGGCGCTTCAAGGCGCAATTACCGGGCAGTGCCTTGCTCAACCACTACGGCCCCACCGAGGCCGCCATTGAAGTGACTGCCTGGGATTGCAGCGGTGCGCTGACCGCGGATAACACGCCCATCGGCAAACCGATCGGCAACGTGCGCCTGTACATCCTCGACGAGCAACTGCAGCCGGTGCCTCTGGGCGTGCGCGGTGAGCTGTTCATCGGCGGCGTGCAAGTTGCCCGTGGCTACTTGAAACGTCCTGAACTGACCGCCGAACGTTTCCTCAAGGACCCGTTCAGCCCGGGGCGTATTTACCGCACCGGCGACGTCGCGCGCTTCTTGCCCGACGGCAATATCGAATACCTCGGCCGCAATGACGACCAGGTGAAGATCCGTGGCGTGCGTATCGAACTCGGTGAAATCCAGGCACGCCTGGCCGAGTTTCCGCAGGTGAATGACGCGACGGTTATCGCTCGCGAAGACGTACCGGGGGACAAGCGTCTGGTGGCTTATTACACCGGCATGCACAGCGCCAACGAGGCGTTGCGCGCGCACATGCTTGAGCAACTGCCCGAGTTCATGGTGCCGCAGGTGTTCGTGCACCTCGACGCCTTGCCGTTGAACCCCAACGGCAAACTCGACCGCAAGGCCTTGCCGGCACCAGACCTCGGCTTGCTGCGCAGCCATGCGTACGAAGCACCGCAAGGCGACATCGAAATCGCCATGGCCAGGCACTGGATGGAGTTGCTGAACGTGGAGCGCGTGGGCCGCCACGACAACTTCCTTGAGCTGGGCGGCCATTCACTGCTGGCGGTCAGCCTGATCGGGCGCTTACGCCAAGAGGGTATCGAGGCGAACGTCAAGGCGCTGTTCGAACACTCGGCGCTGTGGGAATACGCGGCTATTACGCAACGAATGGAGATGGTCCTGTGAGTGTTATCGAACTGTTGGCGACACTGAAAGAAAAAGACGTACAGCTTTCCGTCAAGGGCGATCAACTGGTGTTGCAGGGCAACAAGCTGGCATTGAGCGAGCCGGGCGTGCTGGCCTCGCTACGTGAGCACAAGGCTGCGCTGATCGCGTTGATCAATGCTGGCGAATACTCCGCGCAGCGTGCCGGGCACCTCGACGTGCCGGCGAATGCCATCGCCGCCGATTGCACGCGTATCACGCCGTCGATGTTGCCGCTGGTGGAATTGAGCCAGCCGGCCATCGACCGTATCGTCGCCACGGTGCCGGGCGGTGCCGCGAATGTTCAGGATATTTACCCGCTGGCGGCGCTTCAGGAAGGCATCTTTTACCACCATGTCACCGCGCGCCAGGGTGATATTTACCTGATGCGCTCACAGTTTGCGATGGCCACGCGCGCGCACCTGGACGCGTTCGTTGTGGCCTTGCAGTACGTGGTTGACCGGCATGACATCCTGCGCACCAGCGTGGTCTGGGAAGGTTTGGAGGCGCCGGTGCAAGTGGTCTGGCGCCAGTCGCAGCTGGTGGTTAACCAGGTTGAACTGGACGTTTGCGACGAGCCGGTGACCGAGCAGTTGTATCGGCGTTTCGACACCCGCGCCATGCACATGCAGCTGGGCCAGGCGCCGTTGCTGCGGGTGGTGATTGCCGAAGACCCGGCCAACCAGCGCTGGGTGGCGATGTTGCTGTTCCATCACATCGCCATCGACCATGTGGCGATGCAAGTGGTGTATCAGGAGCTGCACGCGTATTTGAACGGCTATGCCGATCAACTCGGCCCAGCCGCGCCGTACCGCAACTATGTCGCCCAGGCGCGCTTGGGCATGACGGTGCAAGAACACGAGGGGTTCTTTCGCGACATGCTCGGCGACCTCGACGAGCCGACGCTGCCGTTCGGCCATCAGGATGTGCAGGGCGATGCGCACGTGGTCGATATTGAGCACTTGCTGGACGCAGGCCTGAGCCGCCGCTCGCGGGCCCAGGCGCGCCAGCAAATAGTCAGTGTGGCCAGCCTGCATCACCTGGCGTGGGCGCAGGTATTGGGGCGAATTTCCGGGCGTGATGACGTGGTCTTCGGCACCGTGCTGATGGGCCGCATGGGTGGCGCGCAGGGCAGTGAGCATGGCCTTGGGCTGTTCATCAACACCTTGCCGCTGCGCCTGGACGTGGGCGCACTGGACGTGCAAGCAGCGACCAAAGCCGCGCATGTGCGGCTGACGCGTTTGCTTGGGCATGAACACGCGCCGCTGGCGCTGGCCCAGCGTTGCAGCGGCGTGGCCGCGCCCACGCCGTTGTTCAGTGCGCTGATCAACTACCGGCAAAGCCCGGCGCCGGCCGCCAGTGCCCAGCACTGGGACGGTATTGAGTTGCTCGGCGGCGAGGGCCGCAGTAACTACCCGCTGGTGTTGTCAGTGGACGACGTGGGTGAGGATTTCAGCTTGACCCTGCAAGGGGTTGCCAGCATGCCGTTGCAGCGCATCCTCGGCTATTTGCTGACGGCGCTGGACAGCCTGGTGTGCGCGCTGGAACGGGGCCAGGCCACGCCGATGCGCGACTTGCCGATTGTGCCCGGCGATGAACTCGACACGTTGCTGACAGGCTTCAACGACACGGCCAGGGCTTACCCGCGCGGGCAGACGATTCATGCGTTGTTTGAGGCCCGCGCCGCAGCGCAGGCGCAGACGGTGGCGGTGCGTCAGGGCGAGCAGCAGTTGAGCTATCAACAGCTTAATGAGCAGGCCAACCAACTCGCCCGACAGCTGATTGCGCTGGGCGTTGGCCCGGATGATCGCGTGGCCATTTGTGCGCGGCGCAGTGTCGAGACGCTGGTTGGCCTGGTGGCGATTCTCAAGGCTGGCGCGGCGTACGTGCCGATTGACCCGGCCCATCCGCAGGAGCGTATTGCCTACCTGCTGCAAGACAGCGCACCGGTGGCGGTGCTGGTGCAAACCGCCACCCGTGCGCTGGTCAGTGGGCTGTCGGTGCCGGTCATCGACCTTGATGCCATCGATTGGCAGGCAGGCTTTGCCGCTGATCCGCAAGTGGCTGGCCTGACCCCGGCCCACCTCGCCTATGTGATTTACACGTCCGGTTCCACCGGCCAGCCCAAAGGTGTGATGGTCGAACACCGCACCCTCGAAAACCTGGTGAACTGGCATTGCGAGGCGTTCGACCTGCACCCTGGCGGGCACACCTCCAGCGTCGCCGGTTTCGGTTTCGACGCGATGGCGTGGGAGGTCTGGCCTGCGCTGTGCGTGGGCGCAACCGTGCACCTGCCGCCGGCGCAGCAAGCCAATGAAGACATCGATGCGCTGTTGCGCTGGTGGGTGGCGCAGCCACTTGATGTGAGTTTTCTGCCCACGCCGGTGGCCGAATACGCTTTCAGCCAAGGCATCGAACACCCCACGCTGAAAACCCTGTTGATCGGTGGTGATCGACTGCGCCAGTTCGGCACGTCCCAGCGTTTTAAGTTGGTCAACAACTACGGCCCCACCGAAGCCACGGTGGTGGCCACCTCCGGCGTGATCGAAGCCGGCAAAGTTCTGCACATCGGCAAGCCTGTCGCCAACGCGCAGGTGTACGTGCTCGATGCGCAACAGCAGCCCGTGCCGCAGGGTGTGGCCGGTGAGCTGTATGTGGCTGGCGCCGGTGTGGCGCGCGGTTACCTCAACCGCCCGCAAATGACCGCCGAGCGTTTCCTCAACGACCCGTTCAGCCACGAGCCGCAGGCGCGCATGTACCGCACCGGTGACCTCGTGCGCTGGCTGGCGGACGGCACCCTGGAGTACCTGGGCCGTAACGACGACCAGGTGAAGATCCGTGGCGTGCGCATCGAGCTGGGCGAAATCGAAAGCCGCCTCGGCGACTATGCGGCTGTCCGTGAAGCCGTGGTGCTGGCCCGTGACGGTCGGCTGGTGGCGTACTTCACCGAAAAACAGCCGGTCGATCTCGAGACTCTGCGCGGTTGGCTGCAAACGCAGTTGCCGGACTACATGGTGCCGGCCGCCTACGTGCGGCTGGACCAATTGCCACTCACCGCCAACGGCAAACTCGACCGCAAGGCGCTGCCGGCGCCCGGCCTTGAGTCGGTACTCAGCCGCGAGTACGCAGCGCCGCAAGGCGAGGTTGAAACCACCCTCGCGCAGATCTGGGCAGACGTGCTCAAGGTTGAGCAAGTGGGGCGCCACGATCATTTCTTTGAACTGGGCGGCCATTCGTTGCTCGCCGTCAACTTGGTGGAGCGCATGCGCCAGGCCGGTTTGAGCGCCGATGTGCGCGTGCTGTTCAGCCAGCCAACCCTGGCGGCGCTGGCCGCGGCGGTGGGCGGCGGCCACGAGGTGGTGGTGCCGGCCAACCTGATTGTGCCCGGCTGCGTGCACATCACGCCTGAGCTGTTACCGCTGGCGGCCATCAGCCAGGCCAGCATCGACCTGATCGTCGCTGCCGTCCCCGGTGGGGCTGCCAATGTGCAGGACATTTACCCGCTGGCACCGTTGCAGGAAGGCATTCTTTATTTGCACTTGTCGGCGCAACAGCGTGACCCTTACGTATTGAAGTCGCAGTTCGCGTTTGACGATATTGAGCGCCTGCACGCGTTCTGCAACGCCTTGCAAACCGTGGTTGACCGGCATGACATCATGCGCACCGCCGTGCTCTGGGAAGGGCTGGAGCAGCCGATGCAAGTGGTGCTGCGCGATGCGCAACTGTCCATAGAACAGTTCGAACCCGCGTCAGGTGGCGCTTCGGTGGTCGACCAACTACGCGCCGATGTCGACACTCGCTACGCACGTTTGAACCTTAACCAGGCGCCGTTGATGCGCGTGGTGCATGCCTACGACCAGGCGCGCGGGCAGATCGTCGCGTTCTTCCTGTTCCACCACTTGGTGCTCGATCACACGGCGCTGGAGGTGGTGCAGTCTGAAATGCACGCGTGTCTGCAAGGCCAGGCCGAGCGTTTGGGTGCAAGCGTGCCGTATCGTAATTACGTCGCGCAGGCGCGGCTGGGCGTCAGCGAGCAGGCGCATGAAGCGTTCTTTCGCGAGATGCTCGCCGACATTGATGAGCCGACGCTGCCGTTCGGGCTGCAAAACGTCGAGGATGACGGTGCAGGCATCGATGAGGCCTGCCTGACCCTTAACGACAACGTGAGCCGCCGCCTGCGCGCCAGCGCCCGTCAACTCGGGGTCAGCCCGGCAAGCGTGTTTCACCTGGCGTGGGCGCAGGTGCTGGGGGTTGTCGCGAATACCGACCGCGTGGTGTTCGGCACGGTGATGATGGGCCGCCTGCAGGGCGGTGAGGGCGCCGACCGTGCGCTGGGCATGTTTATCAACACGCTGCCGCTGCGCGTCGACATCGACGGGCAAGCCGTGCAGGCCGCGCTCAAAGCCACGCACCTGCGCCTGAGCGGCTTGCTCGGTCACGAACATGCCTCGCTGGCATTGGCGCAACGCTGCAGCAGCGTCGCGCATTCCACACCGCTGTTCAGTGCCTTGCTCAACTACCGCCACAGCGCAGCGCCGTCAGCGGCCGAACACACCGCGCAACAGCAGGCGTGGCAGGGCATTCAGGTGGTTGACGTGCATGAGCGCACCAACTATCCGCTGAGTGTGAGTGTTAACGACCTCGGCGAACAGTTCAGCCTGAGTACTTTGGCCGTGGCGTCGGTGGGGGCGCAGAAAGTCTGTGGTTATTTGAATACGGCCCTGGAGCAATTGGTCGAGGCGCTGGAGCACACGCCGTATGCAGCGCTGAACCGGTTGTCGATTCTGCCGGCGGATGAGCGTCAACAGGTGTTGGGCGAGTTTAACGCGACGGCGCGTGTTTACCCCGACACGCAAACCCTTCACGCGGTATTCGAAGCACGTGTCGCCGCCACGCCGGATGCGCTGGCGGTTGTGCATGGCGAGCAGTCTGTGAGCTATGCGCAGTTGAACCTGCGCGCCAACCAACTGGCGCATCACCTGATCAGTTTGGGCGTGGTCCCCGGTGACAGCGTGGCGATCTTGCTGGAACGTTCCGTGGATTTGCTGGTGAGTCAGTTGGCGATCAGCAAGTGCGCAGCGGTTTACGTGCCGCTGGATGTCAACGCGCCCGCCGAGCGTCAGGGCTTCATGATTCAGGACAGCGGCGCGCACTGGTTACTCACGGCGACGTCGATTGAGGTGCCCGAGGGCGCCCATCGTCTGGATCTGGATACGCTGGACCTTGGCCACGCAGCCGGTCAAAACCCGGCGCTTGAACAGTCAGCTGAAACACCGGCGTACATCATGTACACCTCCGGCTCCACCGGCACGCCGAAAGGCGTGCTGGTGCCGCACCGTGCAATCACGCGGCTGGTAATCAACAACGGTTACGCCGAGTTCAACCAACACGACCGTGTAGCCTTCGCCTCGAACCCGGCGTTTGACGCCAGCACGCTCGACGTGTGGGCGCCGCTGCTGAATGGCGGCACGGTCATCGTCGTCGATCATGACGTGCTGCTGTCGCAACAGGCATTTGCCGATTTGCTCAGTGTTGAAGCAGTCAATGTGCTGTGGATGACCGCTGGCCTGTTTCATCAATACGCTGAGGGTTTGTTACCGATTTTCTCGGCACTGCGCTACTTGATTGTGGGCGGCGACGTGCTGGACCCAAGCGTGATCGCCCGGGTGCTCAAAGACGGCGCACCGCAACACCTGCTCAACGGCTACGGCCCGACCGAAGCCACTACGTTCTCGACTACCTATGAAATCACGCGGGCAGACGAGGGCAGCATTCCTATCGGGCGCCCGGTCGGCAACAGCCGCGCCTACGTGCTGGATGCGCGCCAACAACCCGTGCCGGTGGGCGTCACCGGCGAGCTGTATATCGGCGGCCAAGGCGTAGCGTTGGGCTACTTGAACCGTGCGGACCTCACCGCAGAGAAATTCCTCGTCGACCCGTTCAGCGCCGCTGGCCTGATGTACCGCACTGGCGACCTGGTAGCCTGGCGTGCCGACGGCACCTTGCAGTACCAGGGACGCAACGACCAGCAAGTAAAAATCCGTGGTTTCCGCATCGAACTCGGTGAAATCGAAACCCTGCTGGGCGAACACTCGCAGGTCAAGGACGTGGTGGTACTGGCGCGTGAAGACGAGCCAGGAAACAAGCGTTTGGTGGCGTATTTCACTGAACGCGATGCGGTTGCAATCGAAGCACTGCGCGACCATTTGCAAGCGCAGTTGCCGGATTACATGGTGCCGGCCGCGTATGTACGCCTGAACAGCCTGCCGCTGACCAACAACGGCAAAGTCGACCGCAAGGCGCTGCCGCTGCCGGATCAAGACGCGCTACTCAGCCGTGGTTATGAAGCGCCACAAGGTGAAGTGGAAACCCTGCTGGCGCAGATTTGGGCCGACCTGCTCAAGGTTGAGCAAGTCGGGCGCCACGACAACTTCTTTGAACTGGGCGGCCACTCGTTGCTCTCCGTGAGCCTGATCGAGCGCATGCGTCAGGCCTGCCTCAGCGCCGACGTGCGGGTGTTGTTCAGCCAACCCACCCTGGCGGCCCTCGCGGCGGCGGTCGGCAGTGGCCGTGAAGTAACAGTGCCAGCCAACCTGATTACGCCTGAGTGCCAGCGCATCACGCCCGAGCTGTTGCCGCTGATCAGCCTGGACCAGGCAGCCATCGAGCATATCGTTGCGCAAATACCCGGCGGCGTGGCCAACGTGCAGGATATTTACGCGCTGGCGCCGTTGCAGGAAGGCATTCTCTACCACCACATCACCGCCGATCAGGGCGACCCGTACCTGCTGCAATCGCAGATGGCGTTCGACAGTCTTGAGCGTTTGCAACAGTTTGTTCAGGCGTTGCAAGGCGTGGTCGACCGTCACGACATCCTGCGCACCGCCATCGTCTGGGAAGGGCTGAGCACCCCGGCGCAAGTGGTAGTGCGCAGCGCCAGGTTGCCGGTGGAGGAGGTCAGCCTTGACCCGGCTGACGGCGACATTTTGCGCCAACTGCACGCGCGCTTTGATGCGCGGCACTACCGCCTGGATGTCAGCCAGGCACCGTTGATGCGCATGGCCTATGCCGTTGATGAGCGCAACGCGCGCACGGTGGCGGTGCTGTTGTTCCACCACATGGCGCTGGACCACACCGCACTGGAGGTGGTCAGTTGGGAAATGGCCGCCAGCCTGTTGGGTTCGACCGAACCGCTGGCGCCTGCGGTGCCTTACCGCAACTACGTGGCCCAAACACGCCTTGGGGCTGTCGAGCAGGAACACGAAGCGTTCTTTCGCGAGATGCTCGGCGACATCGATGAGCCGACGCTGCCGTTCGGTTTGCAGAATGTGCAGAGCGACGGCAACAGCGTGGCGGAAGTCACCCAAACCCTGCCGGCCGACGTGAGCCTGCGCCTGCGGGCGGCGGCGCGCACCCTCGGTGTCAGCGTGGCGAGCCTGTTCCACCTGGCCTATGCACGTGTGTTGGGCGCTGTGTCGGGCAAGCACAACGTGGTGTTCGGCACGGTATTGGTGGGGCGCATGCAGGGCGGCGAAGGGGCCGACCGCGCGCTGGGGATGTTCATCAATACCTTGCCGCTGCGCGTCGACCTCGATCAACACAGCGTGCGCGAGGGCGTGCGTGCTACCCACGCGCGCTTGTCGGCATTGCTCGGGCATGAGCATGCATCACTCTCGCTCGCGCAGCGCTGCAGTGGCGTGGTCGCGCCGTCGCCGCTGTTCAGTGCGATGCTCAATTATCGTCACAGCGCCAGTGACGGCGTGATGCACCAGACCCGTGATGCGTGGGTGGGCATCGAAACGCTGGCCAGCGAAGAACGCACCAACTACCCGCTGGCCCTGAACGTGGATGACCAAGGCGACAGCTTCCGCTTGAACGTACAGGCCGTCGCGGTGGATGCCCAGCGTGTGCTGAACTATGTGCAACAGGCCTTGCAAAACCTGGTGCACGCGCTGGAACACGCGCCGCACAGCGCGTTGCAGCAATTGGCGGTGCTACCGGCCGCAGAGCGCGAAACCCTGCTGGCGGGGTTCAACGACACCGCCCGCGATTACCCGCTGCAACAGACCCTGCACGGCCTGTTTGAGGCGCAGGTTTTACGCACGCCGGACGCCGTCGCGGTGTCGGCGGGCGCGCAACACCTGACTTATCGGCAGCTTAACGAACGCGCCAACCAGCTCGCCCATCACCTGCGCGAACACGGCGTACAGCCGGATTCACGCGTGGCGATCTGCGTCGAGCGCAGCCATCGGATGGTCACGGGCTTGCTGGCGATTCTCAAGGCGGGCGGCAGCTACGTGCCGCTGGACCCGGCCTATCCGCCGGAACGCCTGACCTACATGCTCGAAGACAGCGCCCCGGCGGTGGTGCTGTTGGAGGGTGCCACGCGTGATGTGCTCGGTGACATCGGCGTGCCGGTGGTGGACCTGGATTACGTCACGTGGCAGCACCATCTTGCCAGTAACCCGAGGGTTGCCGAGTTGCGCCCGCAACACGCGGCCTACGTCATCTACACCTCAGGTTCCACCGGCAAGCCCAAGGGCGTGATCAACGAACACAGCGCGGTGGTCAACCGCCTGCTGTGGATGCAGGAAGCGTACGGCCTGAATGCCAGCGATACAGTGCTGCAGAAAACCCCGTTCAGCTTCGACGTGTCGGTGTGGGAGTTCTTCTGGCCGCTGTTCACCGGCGCGCGCTTGGTCATGGCGCGCCCTGAAGGCCACAAAGACCCGGCTTACCTGTGCGAGATCATCGAGGCCGAACGCGTCACCACGCTGCACTTTGTGCCGTCGATGCTCGACGTGTTCCTGGCCCACGGTGATGTCAGCCAGGCCGCCGGGCTGTTGCGCGTAATGTGCAGCGGCGAGGCGTTGCCGGGCAGTGTGGTACGCCGCTTCAAGCAGCAATTGCCGGCCAGCGGCCTGTTCAACCTTTATGGCCCCACCGAAGCAGCGGTCGACGTCAGCGCCTGGGATTGCAGCGGGCCGCTCACGCCGGACAACACGCCAATCGGCAAAGCCATCGCGAATACCCAACTGTACGTGCTGGATGAACACCTGCAACCGGTGCCGCTGGGCGTCAGCGGCGAGCTGTTTATTGGCGGCGTGCAGGTTGCCCGTGGCTACCTGAACCGTCCCGAGCTGACCGCCGAACGCTTCCTCGACGACCCGTTCAGCACTGGCCGCCTGTACCGCACCGGTGACGTGGCGCGCTTCCTGCCCGACGGCAACATTGAATACCTGGGCCGTAACGACGACCAAGTGAAGATCCGTGGCTTGCGCATCGAGCTGGGGGAAATCCAGGCGCGCCTCGGCGAATTCCCGCAGGTCAAGGAAGCCACAGTGCTCGCCCGCGAAGACGTGCCGGGCGACAAGCGCCTGGTGGCGTACTACACCGGCGAACCGGCCGAGACTGCGGCGCTGCGTGCGCACCTGCTGGCGCAATTGCCCGACTACATGGTGCCGCAGGTGTTCGTGCACCTGGCGGCGCTGCCGTTGAGCCCCAACGGCAAGCTCGACCGCAAGGCACTGCCGGCGCCGGACATGGCGGCGTTGAGCGGCCGTGAATATGAGGCGCCGGTGGGTGACACCGAAATCTCGCTGGCCACGCTGTGGGCCGAATTGTTGAACGTTGACCGGGTTGGCCGGCATGACCATTTCTTTGAACTGGGCGGCCACTCATTGCTGGCCGTCAGCCTGATCGGGCGGTTACGCCAGGAAGGCATCGATGCGAACGTCAAGGCGCTGTTCGAGCAACCCACGCTCTGGGAATACGCCGAAATTACAGAAAGAATGGAGATGGTCCTGTGAGTGTTCTCGAACTGTTGGCGACATTGAAAGAAAAAGACGTACAGCTTTCGGTCAAGGGTGATCAACTCGTTGTGCAGGGCAACAAGCAGGCGCTGAAGGAGCCCGCCGTGCTGGCGTCACTGCGTGAGCACAAAGCCGCATTGATCGCACTGATCAATGCCGGTGAGTACCACGCCGAACGCGCAGGCCAGGTCAGCATACCGCCTAACCTGATCCCCGCTGACTGCACGCACATCACCCCGGACATGCTGCCACTGGCGACGCTGGATCAACCGAGCATCGAGCGCATCGTCGCGAGCATCCCCGGCGGTGCCGCCAACGTGCAGGACATCTACCCGCTGGCGCCGCTGCAATCGGGCATCTTGTTCCATCACCTGTCCGCGCAGCAGGGCGACCCGTACGTGCTGCAGTGCATGATCGGCATGCACAACCGCGAGTGCCTGGAAGACTTCAACCAGGCCTTGCAGCACGTGATTGATCGGCATGATGCGTTTCGCACTGCGGTGCTCTGGGACGGGCTGCCAGAACCCCAGCAAGTGGTGTTGCGCCACGCCCGCCTGGCGGTTGAAGAGGTGGCGCTGGACCCGGCCGATGGCGATATTCGCGAGCAATTGGAACAGCGTTTCGACACCCGGCATTACCGCCTCGACATCAGCCAGGCCCCGCTGATTCGCATTGCCTGCGCGCAAGACCCGGCCAACGGTCGCTGGCTGGCCTTGCTGATGCTTCATCACATTATTTCCGACCACGCCGCGTTGGCGGTGCTGCAGCATGAAATCCAGCAGTACCTGATGGGCCAGGCTGCGCAACTCGGCAAGCCGGTGCCGTATCGCAACTACGTGGCCCAGGCGCGCCTGGGTGTCAGCGAAGCGCAGCATGAAGCGTTTTTCCGCGAGATGCTCGGCGACGTCGACGTGCCGACACTGCCGTTGGGGCTGGCAGACGTGCAGGGCGATGGCAACGTGCTGCAAGAAGCCTCGTTGGCAGTGCCGGCAGCGCTGGGCGTGCGCCTGCGCGCTCAGGCCCGGCAGCAAGGGGTGAGCACCGCCAGCCTGTGTCACCTGGCGTGGGCGCAGGTGCTGGCGGCGGTGACCGGCAACCAGCGGGTGGTGTTCGGCACGGTGTTCCTCGGGCGGATGGACAGCGGCGAAGGCGCCGAGCATGCCCTCGGCATGCTGATCAACACCCTGCCGCTGCGCGTCGACATCGCCGAGCAAACTGCACAGGCCGCCGTCAAGGCAACCCATGCCCGGCTGACGGCCTTGCTTGGGCATGAACACGCGCCGCTGGTACTGGCACAACGTTGCAGCGCGGTCGCCGCGCCACAACCGCTATTCAGTGCGTTGCTCAACTATCGGCACAGCGCGGCGGCCGCGGCCACCGAGCAGGCACAGAGCGCCTGGCGCGGCATCGAGTTTTTCCACACCGAAGAGCGCACCAACTACCCGCTGACCCTGAGTGTCGATGAACTCAGCGACGGCTTTAGCTTCACCGTGCTGGCACTGCCGATGCTCGGCGCGCAACGTTTCTGTGCGTACATGCACACCGCCCTTGAGCATCTGGTGCAAGCGCTGGAGCAGGGCGCGGCAGTGCCTGTCAACCAACTGCCGGTGTTGCCTGCGGCTGAGCGTCAACAGGTGCTCGAAGGGTTTAACCAGACCCAGGCCGACTACCCGCGCGGGCTGACCATCCACCAGCGTATCGAGCAGCAAGTGCTGCGTAACCCGCAGGCGCTCGCGGTGGTGTATGACGGGCAGGCGCTGTCGTATGCCGAACTCAACCAACACGCCAACCATTTGGCGTACCAACTGATCGAGCTCGGCGTGCAGCCGGATGACCGCGTGGCGATTTGCGCGCGGCGCAGCCTCGAAACACTGGTCGGTCTGGTCGCCATTCTCAAGGCCGGCGCCGCCTATGTGCCGGTCGACCCGGCGCACCCGCTGGACCGCATCGGCTATCTGCTCGAAGACAGCGCCCCGGTTGCGGTGCTGGTACAGCCTGATCTGGCCGAGCGTTTGCCGACCTTGCAGGTGCCGGTGCTGCCACTCGACAGCCGCCTGTTGCAACACGAGGCGCTGCACAACCCGCACATCACCGACCTGACCCCGGCGCACCTGGCGTATGTGATTTACACCTCAGGCTCCACCGGCCTGCCCAAGGGCGTGATGGTCGAGCACCAGACCCTGGAAAACCTGGTGAACTGGCATTGCGCAGCGTTTGCCCTGGAGCCGGGCAGCCACACCTCCAGCGTCGCCGGTTTCGGCTTCGACGCCATGGCCTGGGAAGTCTGGCCGGCACTGTGCGCAGGCGCAACGCTGCACTTGCCACCGGCTGCGCAAGGCAACGAAGACATTGATGCCTTACTCGCTTGGTGGCTGGCCCAGCCGCTGGACGTGAGCTTTTTGCCGACGCCGGTGGCCGAGTACGCCTTCAGCCAGAACCTGCAGCACCCGACCCTCAAGACCTTGCTGATCGGCGGCGATCGCCTGCGCCAATTCAGCCAGGCGCAGCGTTTTACCCTGGTCAACAACTACGGCCCGACCGAAGCCACGGTGGTCGCGACTTCCGGCGTGATCGAAGCCGGGCACACCTTGCACATCGGCAAACCGGTGGCCAACGCGCAGGCCTACCTGCTCGATGCGCAACTCAAACCGGTGCCGTTGGGCGTGGCCGGCGAGCTGTATGTCGGCGGCGCCGGCGTGGCGCGCGGTTACCTGAACCGCGCCGAAATGACCGCCGAACGCTTCCTCGACGACCCGTTCAGCAGCGCGCCGAACGCGCGCATGTACCGCACCGGTGACCTCGCGCGTTGGCTGCCGGACGGCAGCCTGGACTACCTGGGGCGTAACGACGACCAGGTGAAAATCCGTGGCGTGCGTATCGAACTCGGCGAAATCGAGACCTGCCTGGGCGCACACCCCGAGGTCAAGGAAGCGGTGGTACTGGCCCGCGACGGGCGACTGATCGCCTACTTCACCGAGCGCACCGCGCTGAACATCGAGGCCCTGCGCAGCTATCTGCAGGCGCAACTGCCGGACTACATGGTGCCGGCCGCCTACGTGCGCCTGGGCAGCCTGCCGCTGACCGCCAACGGCAAGCTGGACCGCAAGGCGCTGCCGGAACCCGACCAGGAAGCACTGCTCAGCCGTGATTATGTGGCACCGCTGGGCGAGGTCGAAACCGCCTTGGCGCAGCTCTGGGCCGAGGTGCTCAAGGTTGAGCGCGTGGGGCGCCACGACCACTTCTTCGAACTGGGCGGGCATTCACTGTTGGCGGTGAGCCTGGTCAGCCGCATGCGCCAGGCGGGCTTGAACGCCGACGTGCGTGTGCTGTTCAGCCAACCGACGCTGGCAGCTTTGGCTGCGGCCGTTGGCCAAGGCCGCGAAGTCACGGTAGAACCGAACCGTATTCAACCCGGCTGCCAACGCATTACCCCGTCGTTGCTGTCGTTGATCACACTGGACCAGGCGAGTATCGACCGGGTTGTCGACACGGTTCCGGGCGGTGCCGCCAACGTGCAGGAGATCTACCCGCTGGCACCGTTGCAGGAAGGCATTCTTTACCACCACCTCAGCGCCGAGCAGGGCGACCCGTACCTGTTGCAAGCGCGTTTCAGCTTTGCCGACGCGCAACGTTTGCAGGTGTTTGTGCAGGCCTTGCAAGCCGTGATTGACCGGCATGACATCCTGCGCACGGCAATTGTGCTGGAAGGCCTCGAATCACCCGTGCAAGTGGTTTGGCGCAAGGCCGAGCTGGGCGTGCAAAGCGTGCCGCTGGACCCGGCTGATGGCGACGTGCTGGCGCAACTGGAGCAGCGTTTCGGGGCGCGTAACCATCGCCTGGCGCTGGCCAAGGCGCCGCTGATGCACCTGGTGTATGCCGAGGACCCGGCCAACCAGCGTATCGCGGCGATCCTGTTGTTCCACCACATTGCCCTGGACCATACCGCGCTGGACGTGGTGAGCCAGGAAATGCAGGCCTACCTGTTGGACCCGAGCGCTGAACTGGCGGAGCCGGTGCCGTACCGCAATTACGTGGCGCAGGCGCGTTTGGGCGTCAGCGAGCAGGAGCACGAGGCGTTCTTCCGCGACGTATTGGGCGACATCGAAGAACCGACCTTGCCGTTCGGCCTGCAAGATGTGCAGGGCGACGCGCAGGCTATCGAAGAGGCGCACCTGGCGATTGACCCGCAACTGAACCGGCGCCTGCGCAGCCAGTTGCGTCACTTGGGCGTGAGTGCCGCCAGCGTGTTTCACTTGGCCTGGGCGCAGGTCCTGGCCGGTGTGACCGGCAAGCAAAATGTGGTGTTCGGCACCGTGTTGATGGGCCGTATGCTTGGCGGTGAAGGCGCTGAGCGCGCGTTGGGCATGTTCATCAATACCTTGCCGTTGCGCATTGATGTGGACAGCCGCGATGCCCGTGCAGGTGTGCGCCAGACCCATGCGCGCCTCAGCGCATTGCTCGGCCATGAGCATGCGTCGCTGGCGCTGGCGCAACGTTGCAGCCAGGTGGCGGCGCCGTTGCCGCTGTTCAGTGCGTTGCTCAACTACCGTCATAGCCACGCCGGCAACCCCTCGACGCCGGCGCTGCAAGCCTGGCAAGGCATGCAAGGGCTCGGCGGCGAAGAGCGCACCAACTACCCGCTGACCTTGAACGTTGACGAGTGGGGCGACGGTTTCAGCCTGACGGTGCTGACCCTTGCACAGGTCGGCGCGCAACGCGTGTGCGGGTTTGTGCAGCAGGCGCTGGAACAGTTAGTGCAGGCGTTGGAGCAAGCGTGCAATACGCCGCTGCACTCACTGGCGATATTGCCTGCGGATGAGCGCGCGCAGGTCGTGGAGGGTTTTAATGCCACGGCTCGGGAGTTTCCGGCAGCGAAGACCGTGCACGCGATTTTCGAAGCAATCGCGAGCGCACAACCGGCGGCACTGGCCGCTGTGCAGGGCGAGCAACGCGTGGCCTACGCCGAGCTGAATACGCGGGCCAACCAGTTGGCGCATCACTTGATCGGCCTCGGTGTGCTACCGGGCGACAGCGTGGCGATTTTGCTCGAGCGTTCCGTGGATTTGCTGGTGAGCCAACTGGCGATCAGCAAGTGCGCAGCGGTTTACGTGCCGCTGGACGTCAACGCGCCCGCCGACCGTCAAGGCTTTATGATTCAGGACAGCGGCGCGCATTGGTTACTCACGGCGACGTCGATTGAGGTGCCCGAGGGCGCCCATCGCCTGGACTTGGATACGCTGGATGTTACCCGTCAGCCCGGCCACAACCCGGCGCTTGAGCAGTCAGTCGAGACAGCGGCATACATCATGTACACCTCCGGCTCCACTGGCACGCCCAAAGGCGTGCTGGTCCCGCACCGTGCAATCACGCGGCTGGTAATCAACAACGGCTACGCCGAGTTCAACCAACATGACCGCGTAGCCTTCGCTTCAAATCCGGCGTTCGACGCCAGCACCCTGGACGTATGGGCACCGCTGCTGAATGGCGGCGCGGTCATCGTCGTCGATCATGACGTGCTGCTGTCGCAACAGACATTTGCCGATTTGCTCAGTGTTGAAGCAGTCAATGTGCTGTGGATGACCGCTGGCCTGTTTCATCAATACGCCGAGGGTCTGTTGCCGATTTTCGCCAAGCTGCGCTACTTGATCGTGGGCGGCGACGTACTCGACCCGAGCGTGATCGCGCGGGTGCTCAAAGACGGCGCACCGCAACACTTGCTCAACGGCTACGGCCCGACCGAAGCCACTACGTTCTCGACCACCTATGAAATCAAACGGGCAGACGAGGGCAGCATTCCGATTGGCCGCCCGGTCGGCAACAGCCGCGCCTACGTGCTGGATGCGCGCCAACAACCCGTGCCGGTGGGCGTCACCGGCGAGCTGTATATCGGCGGCCAAGGCGTAGCGTTGGGCTATTTGAACCGTGCAGACCTCACGGCAGAGAAATTCCTCGCCGACCCGTTCAGCAACGCTGGCCTGATGTACCGCACTGGCGACCTGGTAGCCTGGCGTGCCGACGGCACCTTGCAGTACCAAGGGCGTAACGACCAGCAAGTAAAGATCCGTGGTTTCCGCATCGAACTCGGTGAAATCGAAACCCTGCTGGGCGAACACCCGCAGGTCAAAGACGTGGTGGTACTGGCGCGTGAAGACGAGCCAGGAAACAAACGTTTGGTGGCGTATTTCACCGAGCGTGCCAACGTTGAAATCGAAGCACTGCGCGACCATCTGCAAGCGCAGTTGCCGGATTACATGGTGCCCGCCGCCTATGTGCGCCTGGACAACCTGCCGCTGACCAACAACGGCAAGGTCGACCGCAAGGCGCTGCCGCTGCCGGACCAGGACGCGCTGCTCAGTCGTGGTTATGAAGCGCCACAAGGTGAAGTTGAAAACGTTCTGGCAAAAATTTGGGCGGACGTACTCAAGATCGAGCGAATCGGTCGTCACGACAACTTCTTCGAACTCGGCGGCCATTCGTTGCTGGCGGTTAATCTGATCGAACGCATGCGCCAGGCCAGCCTCAGCGCCGACGTGCGCGTGCTGTTCCGCCAACCCACACTGGCAGCCCTCGCGGCGGCGGTCGGCAGCGGCCGCGAAGTGACGGTGCCGGCCAACCTGATTACGCCTGAGTGCCAGCGCATCACCCCCGAGCTGTTGCCGCTGGTCAGCCTGGACCAGGCGAGCATTGAGCATATCGTCGCGCAAGTACCCGGCGGTGCAGCGAATGTGCAGGATATTTACCCGTTGGCGCCGTTGCAGGAAGGCGTGCTCTACCACCACATCCGTGCCGAAAGCGGCGACCCGTACCTGCTGCAATCGAGCTATGGCTTTGACAACCTTGAGCGTTTCCAGGCATTTGCCGAGGTGCTGCAGGCGGTAATCGACCGCCACGACATCTTGCGCACCAGCCTGGTCTGGGAAGGCCTGCAAAACCCGGTGCAAGTGGTCTGGCGCAAGGCCCGCCTGGCGGTCCAGGAAATGCTGCCCGACAGCTCGGGCGCGGACGTCGTGACGCAGTTACGCGAGCGCTTTGATGCGCGTCATTATCGCCTCGACCTGACCCAGGCGCCGCTGATGCGCATCCACTACGCCCACGACCAAGCCAACCAGCGTGTGGTTGCGTTGCTGATGTTCCATCACCTGGTCATGGACCACACCGCGTTGGACGTGGTGCAACAGGAAATGCGCCTGTTCCTGCTCGGGCAAGCACAGCAACTGGGCCAGGCGGTGCCGTACCGCAATTACGTGGCGCAGGCGCGGTTGGGCAGCACGGACGCGGAGCATGAGCGGTTCTTTAGCGAGATGCTCGGCGATATCGATGAACCCACCTTGCCGTTCGGTATGCAGGACGTGCAGGGCGATGGGCATGGCGTAGGCGAAGCCACGCACTTGTTGGAGGTCGGCTTGAGCCTGCGTCTGCGAGAGCAAGCGCGCCTGGCAGGCGTGAGTGCCGCCAGCCTGTTTCACCTGGCCTGGGCGCGGGTGCTGGGCAGCTTGTCGGCCCGCCAGCACGTGGTGTTCGGCACCGTGTTGCTGGGCCGCATGCAAGGCGGTGAAGGCGCCGACCGCGCGTTGGGGATGTTTATCAACACCTTGCCGCTGCGCGTGGATGTTGATGCCGCCAGCGCGCGTTCAGCGGTCAAGTCCACGCATGCGCGCCTCACGGCGTTGCTCGGGCACGAGCATGCTTCGCTGGCATTGGCCCAGCGTTGCAGCGGCGTGCCGGCCAGCACGCCGTTGTTCAGCGCGTTGCTCAACTACCGGCACAGCGCCGTGGCGGACGCCGCCGCTGCAACGGACGAGGCGTGGCACGGCATGTACTTTTTGCATGCCGAGGAGCGCACCAACTACCCGATCACGCTGAGCGTGGATGACTTGGGTGAGCAATTTAATCTCAGTGCGTTGGTGGTGTCGCCAATCGGTGCCCAACGGATGTGCGACTATCTGCTGACCACGGTGGAGCAGTTGGTGCAGGCACTTGAACAGGCGCCGAATACGCCGCTGGACCAATTGGCCGTGTTGCCGGCGGCGGAAAGCCAACAAGTGCTGGGCGAATTTAATGCGACGGCGCGTGTTTACCCCGATACGCAAGCTATTCATGCGGTATTCGAGGCGCGTGTCGCCGCCACGCCGGATGCGCTGGCGGTTGTGCATGGCGAGCAGTCTGTGAGCTATGCGCAGTTGAACCTGCGCGCCAACCAACTGGCGCATCACCTGATCGGTTTGGGCGTAGTGCCGGGCGACAGCGTGGCGATTTTGCTGGAGCGCTCTGTCGATTTGCTGGTGAGTCAGTTGGCAATCAGCAAGTGTGCAGCGGTGTATGTGCCCTTGGACGTCAACGCGCCTGCCGAGCGTCAGGGCTTCATGATTCAGGACAGCGCGGCGCACTGGTTACTCACGGCGACGTCTATTGACGCACCCGAGGGTGCCCGTCGTCTGGACCTGGATACTCTGGACCTTGGCCACTCGCCTGATCACAACCCGGCAATCGAGCAGTCAGCCGAGACAGCGGCGTACATCATGTACACCTCAGGCTCCACTGGCACGCCGAAAGGCGTATTGGTGCCTCACCGTGCAATCACGCGGCTGGTGATCAACAACGGTTACGCCGAGTTCAACCAACACGACCGCGTAGCCTTCGCTTCGAACCCGGCGTTCGACGCCAGCACGCTCGACGTGTGGGCGCCGCTGCTGAATGGCGGCACGGTCATCGTCGTCGATCATGACGTGCTGCTGTCGCAACAGGCATTTGCCGATTTGCTCAGTGTTGAAGCAGTCAATGTGCTGTGGATGACCGCTGGCCTGTTTCATCAATACGCCGAGGGTTTGTTACCGATTTTCGCGACACTGCGTTACCTGATTGTCGGTGGCGACGTACTCGACCCGAGCGTGATCGCGCGGGTGCTCAAAGACGGCGCACCGCAACACTTGCTCAACGGCTACGGCCCGACCGAAGCCACTACGTTCTCGACCACCTATGAAATCAAACGGGCAGACGAGGGCAGCATTCCTATCGGGCGCCCGGTCGGCAACAGCCGCGCCTACGTGCTGGATTCTCGCCAACAACCCGTGCCGGTGGGCGTCACCGGCGAGCTGTATATCGGCGGCCAAGGCGTAGCGTTGGGCTACTTGAACCGTGCGGACCTCACCGCAGAGAAATTCCTCGCCGACCCGTTCAGCAACGCTGGCCTGATGTACCGTACTGGCGACCTGGTAGCGTGGCGGGCCGACGGCACCTTGCAGTACCAGGGGCGTAACGACCAGCAAGTAAAGATCCGTGGTTTCCGCATCGAACTGGGCGAGATCGAAACCCTGCTGGGCGAACACCCGCAGGTCAAGGACGTAGTGGTACTGGCGCGTGAAGACGAGCCAGGAAACAAACGTTTGGTGGCGTATTTCACCGAGCGTGCCAACGTTGAAATCGAAGCACTGCGCGACCATCTGCAAGCGCAGTTGCCGGATTACATGGTGCCCGCCGCGTATGTACGCCTGAACAGCCTGCCGCTGACCAACAACGGCAAGGTCGACCGCAAGGCGCTGCCGCTGCCGGATCAAGACGCGCTGCTCAGCCGTGGTTACGAAGCGCCACAAGGTGAAGTTGAAAACGTTCTGGCAAAAATTTGGGCGGACGTACTCAAGATCGAGCAAGTCGGTCGTCACGACAACTTCTTCGAACTCGGCGGCCATTCGCTGCTGGCGGTCAACCTGATCGAACGCATGCGCCAGGCCAACCTCAGCGCCGACGTGCGCGTGCTATTCAGCCAACCCACCCTGGCGGCACTCGCGGCGGCGGTCGGCAGTGGCCGTGAAGTCACGGTGCCGGCCAACCTGATTACACCTGAGTGCCAGCGCATCACGCCCGAGCTGTTGCCGCTGGCGGACCTTGATCAATTGGCCATCGACCGCATCGTTGCAACGGTGCCGGGCGGCGTGGCCAATGTGCAGGACATCTACGCGCTGGCGCCGTTGCAGGAAGGCATCCTCTACCACCACATCACGGCGGAGCAGGGCGACCCGTACCTGTTGCAGTCGCAACTGGAATTCGACAGCGTTGAGCGCGTGCAGGACTTCGCCCAAGCCTTGCAACACGTGGTCAACCGCCATGACATCCTGCGTACCGGCGTGGTCTGGGAAGACCTGGCCAGCCCGGCGCAGGTGGTGTGGCGCGAGGCACGTTTGCCGGTGGAAGAGGTCAACCTCAACCCGGCTGACGGCGACATTCTGGGCCAGTTGCACGCGCGTTTCGATGCGCGGCATTACCGCCTGAATGTCAGCCAGGCGCCGCTGATTCGCCTGGTGTATGCCGAGGACGCGGCCAACCAACGCGTGGTGGCGATCCTGTTGTTCCATCACTTGGCACTCGACCATACCGCGCTGGAAGTGGTGAGCGAAGAAATGCAGGCCAGCCTGCTCGGGTTAACCGAGCCGCTGGCGGCGCCGATTCCATACCGCAACTACGTGGCGCAGGCGCGTTTGGGCCTCAGTGAGCAAGAGCACGAGGCGTTTTTCAGCGACATGCTCGGCGACATTGATGAGCCGACGCTGCCGTTCGGTTTGCAGGATGTACAAGAAGAAGGGCATGCCATTCGTGAGGCGTCGTTTACCCTAGACGCCGGGTTGAGCCTGCGCCTGCGGGCTCGGTCGCGCCAGTTGGGGGTCAGCGCGGCCAGCCTGTTCCATCTGGCGTGGGCCAAGGTGCTCGGGAGTATTGCCGACTCACGCAAGGTGGTGTTCGGCACCGTGCTGATGGGCCGTATGCAGGGCGGCGATGGCGCTGATCGCGCGCTGGGCATGTTCATCAATACCCTGCCACTGCGCGTCGACATCGATGGCCTGGGCGTGCAAGCCGCCGTCAAGGCGACCCATGCACGCTTGACTGGCCTGCTCGGCCACGAACACGCGTCGCTGGCGTTGGTGCAGCGTTGCAGCGGGGTGGCGCAATCGACGCCGCTGTTCAGTGCGCTGCTCAACTATCGGCATAGCCCGGCGACGGATACGCCGATCAGCGACGACGTCGCGCAGGCATGGCGCGGCATGCGCTTTCTGACGTCCGAGGAGCGCACCAACTACCCGATAAGCCTGAGTGTGAATGACTTGGGGACGGGCTTCAGCCTCGATGCCTTGACGGTCGCCTCTGTCGATCCGCAACAGGTCTGCGGTTATCTGGTCACACTTATCGAGCAACTGGTGGATGCGCTGGAGCACGCGCCACAGCGCTCGCTGGACAGCCTGTCGATTCTGTCACCGGCACAAACCCGCCAACTGTTGGTGGATTTCAACGCCAGCGACGCCGACTACCCGCGTGACACCAGCGTGGTGCAGATGATGGAGGCGCACGCGCGTCAAACGCCGCACGCCATCGCGCTGGTGCTGGGTGACCACGCCGTCAGCTATGCCGAACTGAATCAGCACGCCAACCAGATTGCTCATCACCTGCAAAGCCTCGGCGCCACGGCCGACACGCGTATTGCGATCTGCATGGAGCGCAGCCCGCAGATGATTGTCGGGTTGCTCGGCATCCTCAAATCGGGTGCCTGCTACGTGCCGCTCGACCCTGAGTACCCGGCGCAGCGCCTCGCGTTTGCGCTGGAAGACAGCCAGCCGCTGGCGGTGCTGGTGCATGCGCCGACCCGCGCGGTGCTGGCGGGCAGCGCGATTGCGCTGGTTGACGTGGACGCTGAGCATTTGCTGAATCAGCCGACTCACAACCCGGCGCCGGTGGCAGGCCCGAACGACCTCGCGTACGTGATCTTCACTTCCGGTTCCACCGGCCGCCCCAAAGGCGTGATGGTCGAACACGGCTCGCTGGTCAACCACATCGCCTGGCAGGCCCGCACCTTTGGTTTTGATGCCAACGAGCGAATCTTGCAGCGCACCTCGGTGGCCTTCGATGCGTCGGTCTGGGAGATCTGGACCCCGCTGGCCATCGGCGCGCGCCTGGTGCTGTTGCCGGCGCACGCTTCAAGGGATGTCGAGCAAATGGCGCGCACGCTGGTCGAACAGCAGGTCAGCGTCGCGCAGTTTGTGCCGAGCCTGTTGCGCCTGTTGGTGCAACTGCCAGCGCCTGCGGTGCAGTGCCGTTACCTGTTCAGCGGCGGTGAAGCGCTGGAACCGCAACTGGCGATGCAGGCCCGCGCGCTGACTACTCACGGCATCGTCAACCTGTACGGGCCCACCGAGGCGACCATCGACAGCACGTCATGGACCTGCGATGGCAACGCTGTGGTCGAATCGGTGCCGATTGGCAAGCCGATCGCCAACGCGCGTGCCTATGTACTCGACAGCCGCTTGCAGCCAGTGGCGATTGGCGTTGCCGGTGAGCTGTACATCGGCGGCGCCGGTGTCGCACGCGGGTACCTGGGGCGTGATGACCTGACGGCCGAACGTTTCCTGCCGGACCCGTTCAGCGGTAGCGGGCGCCTGTACAAGACCGGCGACCTGGTGCGCTACCTGGCTGACGGCACGCTGGAATACCTGGGGCGCAATGACGACCAGGTCAAGCTGCGTGGCTTGCGCATCGAGCTGGGTGAAATCGAAGTGCGCCTGGCGGCGCATCCGAGCGTGCAAGAGGCCGTGGTGCTGGTGCGCGACGAGCGTCTGGTCGCCTATTGCACGCCACGCGAGGCGCAGGTTCAGATTGATGTTGAAGCGCTGCGCGAGCATGTGCAGCAGCATCTGCCGGCCTACATGGTGCCGCAGGCTTATGTGGTTCTTGCTGAGTTGCCACTCAGCCCCAACGGCAAGCTGGACCGCAAGGCATTGCCGGAGCCGGGCATGCAGTCGGTGATCAGCCGGGGTTATGAAGCACCCATAGGTGAGGTCGAAACACGGCTGGCGAACATCTGGGCCGAGGTGCTCAAGGTTGAACAAGTCGGTCGGCATGATCACTTCTTCGAGCTGGGCGGGCATTCGCTGTTGGCGGTCGGCCTGATCGGGCGCATGCGCCAGGCAGGCCTGAGCGCCGACATTCGCGTGCTGTTCAACCAGCCGACGCTGGCAGCGCTGGCGGCGGCCGTGGGCAGCGGGCGCGAGGTCGCGGTGCCGGCGAACGCCATTCCGCAGGGCTGCACGCACATCACGCCGAACCTGCTGCCGCTGGTGACGCTGGACCAGCCGAGCATCGACCGCATCGTCGCGACCGTTGCGGGCGGGGCGGCCAACGTGCAAGACATTTACCCGTTGGCGCCGCTGCAAGAGGGCATTCTTTACCACCATATCAGCGCCGAAGAAGGCGACCTTTACATCCAGCAAGGGCAATTCGCCTTTGCCAACCTTGAGCGCATGCAGTGCTTCGCGCAGGCGTTGCAGCAGGTGATCGACCGCCACGACGTATTGCGTACCGGGTTTGTCTGGGAAGGCCTGGAACACCCGGTGCAAGTGGTGTGGCGCAAGGCTCAAATGCAGGTTCGGGCGCTGCACCTTGACCCGCGCGACGGTGATATTGCCGAGCAACTGGCGGCGCAGGTTGACCCGCGCCGCCACCGCCTGGATGTCAGCCGCGCGCCGCTGATGCAGTTGGTCTACGCCGAGGACGAGGCTGGCCAGCGCGTGGTCGCCACGCTGTTGTTCCACCACACGATCATGGACCACATGGCCATGGACGTGGTGTGGCGTGAGATGCAAGCCTTCCTGATGGGCGAGGGCGACACGCTGAGTGCGTCGGTGCCGTATCGCAACTATGTGGTGCAAACGCGCCTCGCCAGCCGTGAGCAGGAACACGAGGTGTTTTTCCGGGACATGCTCGGCGACATCGACGAGCCGACGCTGCCGTTTGCGCTGCGCGATGTGCGCGCCGATGGTTACGACATCGATGAGGTCGATTTGGCCCTTGATACCGGCCTGAGCCAGCGCCTGCGGGCACTCACGCGAAAAAACGGGGTTACGCCTGCCAGCGTGTTTCATTTGGCCTGGGCCCGCGTGCTGGGGGTGGTTGCCAGCACCGAGCGGGTGGTCTTCGGCACGGTGATGATGGGCCGCTTGCAGGGCGGTGAAGGCGCCGACCGGGCGATTGGCATGTTCATTAACACCTTGCCGTTGCGCGTCGACATCTCACAGGTCGGGGTGCTGGACGCGGTCAAAACCACGCATGCGCGACTCTCGGGCTTGCTCGCTCACGAGCTGGCATCGTTGGCCCACGTGCAACGCTGCAGCGGCGTGCCGCAATCGATGCCGCTGTTCAGTGCATTGTTCAACTACCGGCATACGCCGACCGACAGCGCCGAGGTCAGTCAAGCGGTGGCGCAGGCGTGGCAAGGCATGCACATGTTGCAGTCGCGCGAGCGCTCCAACTACCCGCTGACCCTGAGCGTCAACGATTTGGGCGAGGCCTTCAGCCTGAGTGCACTGGCGCTGACCTCGATCGGTGCGCAACGTATCTGCGACTATGTGAACATCGTAGTCGAACAACTGGTCGAGGCGCTGGAACACGCGCCGCAGACGCCGATGAACAGCCTGTCGATCCTGCCCGCCAGCGAGCGCGAGCAACTGCTCGCAGGCTTCAACGACACGCGTTTTGACTACGCGCACGGCTTGACCATTCACCAGCGCTTCGAACTGCAAGTGGCGCTGTACCCGCATGCAATTGCAGCGGTCTATCAGGCGCAAAGCCTCACGTATACCGAGCTGAACCGGCAGGCCAACCAGTTGGCACACCAACTGATCGAACTCGGCGTGCGGCCCGATGACCGTGTCGCGATCTGTGCCCGGCGCAGCCTGGAAATGCTCGTCGGCCTGGTGGCGATTCTCAAGGCCGGTGCCGCGTACGTGCCGATCGACCCGGCGCACCCGGCGGAGCGCTTGAGTTACCTGCTCAGCGACAGCGCGCCGGTGGCCGTGTTGATCCAACCGGCGCTGGCCCAGCGCCTGCCGGCGGTGACGGTGCCGGTACTTGAGCTGGACAGCCGCCTGTGGCAAGGCCCGACGAAAGGCAACCCGCAAGTCTACGGGTTGACCCCTGCGAACCTCGCCTACGTGATCTACACCTCCGGCTCCACCGGCTTGCCCAAAGGCGTGATGGTGGAACACCAGACGCTGGAAAACCTGGTGGATTGGCACTGCGATGCGTTTGACCTGACGCACGCCAGCAACACCTCCAGCGTCGCCGGTTTTGGCTTCGACGCCATGGCGTGGGAAGTCTGGCCGACGCTGTGCTCGGGGGCAACGCTGTACCTGCCGCCGGCACAAGACGGCAGTGAAGACATCGATGCACTGCTTGAATGGTGGATGGCGCAGCCGCTGGACGTCAGCTTCCTGCCGACCCCGGTGGCCGAATATGCTTTCAGCCAGAACCTTGAGCACCCGACCCTCAAGACCTTGTTGATCGGCGGTGACCGCCTGCGTCAGTTCAACACGCCGCAGCGCTTTAACCTGGTCAACAACTACGGCCCGACCGAGGCCACGGTGGTTGCTACGTCCGGGCGGGTTGAGGCCGGCCAGGTATTGCACATCGGCAAGCCGGTGACCAATACCCAGGTGTACCTGCTTGATGAACATCAGCAGCCGGTGCCATTGGGTGTGGCGGGCGAGCTGTATGTGGCCGGCGCCGGGGTGGCACGTGGTTACCTGAACCGTGCGCAAATGACCGCCGAACGTTTCCTCAAGGACCCGTTCAGCAGCAACCCGGCTGCACGCATGTACCGCACCGGTGACTTGGCGCGCTGGCTGGCGGACGGCACCCTGGATTACCTGGGCCGTAACGACGACCAGGTAAAAATCCGTGGTGTGCGTATCGAACTCGGTGAAATCGAAACCCGCCTGGGCGAGCATGCGCAGGTGCGTGAAGCCGTGGTGCTGGCCCGTGAAGGGCGCTTGGTGGCTTACTTTACCGAGACTCAGCCGCTGGACATCGAGGTGCTGCGCAACTGGCTGCAAACGCAGTTGCCGGAGTACATGGTGCCGGCCGCCTATGTGCGCCTGGAAAGCCTGCCGCTGACCGCCAACGGCAAGCTCGACCGCAAGGCGTTGCCGGAGCCGGGGCTGGACGCGCTGCTCAGCCGTGGTTATGAAGCGCCGCGCGGCGAGGTGGAAACCACCCTGGCGCAGATATGGGCGGACGTGCTCAAGCTGGAACAGGTGGGCCGTCACGACAACTTCTTCGAGTTGGGCGGGCATTCGTTGCTGGCGGTCGGTTTGGTTGAGCGTATGCGCCAGGCCGGTTTGCAGGCTGACGTGCGCGTGCTGTTCAGCCAGCCAACCCTGGCAGCGCTGGCGGCTGCGGTGGGCGCCGACAACGAAGTGGCCGTACCGGCCAATCGCATTGCCCACGACTGCACGCAGATCACGCCGGACCTGTTGCCACTGGCCACACTGGATCAGGCGAGCATCGAGCGTATCGTCGCCAGCGTGCCGGGTGGCGTCGCCAACGTGCAGGACATTTATGCGCTGGCGCCGTTGCAGGAAGGCCTGTTGTACCACCACATCAGCGCCGAACACGGCGACCCGTACCAGCAACATGTGCTGTTCGCGTTTGACAGCCGCCAACGCTTCGACGCGTTCGCGCAGGCCTTGCAACAGGTCATCGCGCGTCACGACATATTGCGTACCGCGCTGTTCTGGGAGCAACTGGAAGCACCGGTGCAAGTGGTGTGGCGTGAGGCGCCGCTGGACGTGCAAGAGTTCGTCGCGCAACGCGGCGATGTGCTGGCGCAGTTGCGTGAACACTTCAGCCTTAACCGCCACCGTATGGACATCCGCCGCGCACCGATGATGCACCTCGGGTTTGCGCACGACCCGCAGCAGCAGCGCTGGGTCGGCATGCTGTCGTTTCACCACTTGGTCAACGACGCAACGTCGATGGGCGTGCTGGCGCAAGAAATCGAAGCGCACATGAGCGGGCACGAGCAGCAGCTCGGGGCGTCGGTGCCTTACCGCAACTACGTGGCACAGGCCCGCCAGGGCAAGGACCGCGCCGCCCATGAGGCGTTCTTCGGCGAGATGCTGGGCGATGTCGATGAACCGACCCTGCCGTTCGGGGTGCAACAGATCGACGCTGCGCACGATGCCAGCGAAGAGGCGGAGCACTGGTTGGGCGCGGCGTTCAGCCAGCGGTTGCGTCAGCAGGCGCGGCAGTTGGGCGTGAGTGCGGCCAGCCTGTATCACTGGGTTTGGGCGCAGGTGGTCGGCGCGGTGTCGGCCAGCGACGACGTGGTCTTCGGCACCGTGTTGCTCGGCCGCTTGCAGGCCGGTGACGGTGCGGATCGTTCGTTGGGCATGTTCATCAACACCTTGCCACTGCGCGTGCGCCTGGCGGACGAAAGCCTCAGCGCGGCGGTGAAACACACCCACGTGGCGTTGAGCCAATTGCTCGCGCACGAGCATGCCTCGCTGACCCTGGCGCAGCGTTGCAGTGGCGTGGCCGCACCGGCACCGTTGTTCAGCGCGTTGCTCAACTACCGTCACGGCTCGAACACGGTTAACGAAAGCCGGCGCGCCGCGTGGGAAGGCATTGAAATGCTCGGCGGCGAAGGGGTCGACAGTTATCCGTTGATCCTGTCGGTGGATGACGTGGGCGAGGACTTCCGGGTCAATGCCCTGGCACCGCGTTCGGTGGGCGCCCAGCGCGTGCTCGGGTATGTGTGCAACGTGCTGAACGGTTTGGTGGACGCGCTGGAGCAGGCACCGCATACGGCCACACGCCGCGTGTCGATTCTGCCGGCACACGAACGCCTGCAACTGGTGCAGACATTCAACGCGACGCAACGTGACTACCCAAGCAGCGAACCGCTGCACCGGGTGTTCGAGGCGCAGGCACAGGCTCGCCCGGACGCGCTGGCCGCGGTGCATGGCGAACAACGCGTCAGCTATGGCGAATTGAACGCGCGTGCCAACCGTCTGGCGCATCACTTGATCGGCCTTGGCGTCAAGCCAGGCGCGAGCGTTGCAGTGGCGCTGGCGCGTTCGATTGACCTGCTGGTCAGCCAACTGGCAATCAGCAAATGCGCGGCAGTGTATGTGCCGCTGGACATCAATGCGCCGGTTGAACGCCAAGCCTTTATGGTCAGCGACAGCGCGGCGGCGTTGCTGCTCAGCCACGCACATCAGACGCTGACGTTTGACGTGCCGCGCGTCGACCTGGATGGCCTGAACCTTGACCACCCGCCATTGCATAACCCGGCGCTTGAGCAAAGCGCCGAGACCGCGGCGTACATCATGTACACCTCTGGCTCCACCGGCACGCCCAAAGGCGTGCTGGTGCCACACCGGGCGATCACGCGGTTGGTGATCAACAACGGCTATGCCGAGTTCAATGCGCATGACCGTGTGGCGTTTGCATCTAACCCGGCGTTCGACGCGAGTACGCTGGAGGTGTGGGCGCCGCTGCTGAATGGCGGCGCCGTGGTGGTGGTCGATCAGCACGTGCTGTTGTCCCGCAGCGGTTTTGCCGAGCTGTTGCAGGCGCAATCGGTCAGCGTGTTGTGGATGACCGCAGGCTTGTTCCATCAATACGCCGAAGGGCTGTTGCCGGTGTTCGCGCAACTGCGCTACCTGATCGTCGGTGGCGACGTGCTCGACCCCAGCGTGATTGCGCGCGTGCTCAAGGAGGGCGCACCGCAGCACTTGCTCAACGGTTATGGCCCGACTGAGGCGACGACGTTCTCGACCACCCACCGGATTACGCGGGCGGACGAGGGCAGCATTCCTATCGGGCGGCCAGTTGGTAACAGCCGCGCCTACGTGCTGGATAACCATCAGCAACCGGTGCCGGTGGGTGTCACCGGCGAGCTGTATGTCGGTGGCCAGGGTGTTGCGCTGGGCTACTTGAACCGTGCCGAGCTGACGGCGCAGACGTTCCTCAGCGACCCGTTCAGTCACGGCGGCCTGATGTACCGCACCGGCGACCTGGTGGCGTGGCGCGCCGACGGTACGTTGCAGTACCAGGGGCGTAACGACCAGCAAGTGAAAATCCGCGGTTTCCGTATCGAGCTGGGTGAAATCGAAACCCGCCTGGCCGGTTGCCCAGGCGTCAAGGACGCCGTGGTCCTCGCGCGCCAGGACGCGCCGGGGCACAAGCGTCTGGTGGCCTACTTCACCGAGCGTGAGGCGCTGGACATCGAGGTGCTGCGCACGCGTCTGCAGGGGCAACTGCCGGAATACATGGTGCCTTCGGCCTATGTACGCCTGGACAGCCTGCCGCTGACCAACAACGGCAAGGTCGATCGCAAGGCCCTGCCGATGCCGGACCATGAGGCGTTGCTGAGCCGTGTTTACGAGGCGCCGCAAGGGCCGGTGGAAGTGGCATTGGCGCAGTTGTGGTCACAGGTACTCAAGGTGGATCAGGTGGGGCGGCATGACCACTTCTTTGAATTGGGTGGGCATTCATTGTTGGCCGTCAGCCTGGTGGAGCAGATGCGCAAGCAAGGCCTGGATGCCGACCTGCGCGTGCTGTTGGCGCAGCCGACGCTGGCCGGCATGGCAGCGGCGGTCGGCAAGGTAGAACACCTGGAGGTGCCGCAGTCGAGCGTGCCGACGCTCGAACGCAAACGCCGGATTTAATCAACGCGCCTGGCGGCCTTCGGGCCGACCAGGCGCTTTGCATTACCCAGGTACAGCGTCAAACCGCCACACACCAAGGCTCGCGTTTTGCCTGCGAACACCTTGCCCCCCCGCAGTTGTCCCTGCTTCCTATGACAGACACCTCCCCACCGATGTTTTAGTTTTCCTGCGCAGTGGGAAGCCCCAGAGCGCGCGCTCAACCCATGCTCTTTTTGAACCTGACGGCTACAGCATTTGGCCCATGAAGGCCCAAACGCTGCTGTTCGACGCTCGGACATTACGTTGCATCTGAAGCCGGACTTTCTCGTCACCGTTTCCGAATCTTAAGCAGGTTACAAAATGCACTTCAGCGAATTGATGGCAGTTCTTTCAACCCACGCGATCCACCTGCAACGTGAAGGGGATGACCTGGTTATCCTGGGCGACGATGAGGGGCTCGACGATGAGCTGTTCGACAACCTGCGCAAGCACAAGGCGCAATTGCTTGAGTTGATTGGCCGCAACGGTGGTGACTGGGTCAGCCCGGCGTATCGCATCACCCCGCAGATGCTGCCGCTGGCAGCGCTCGATCAAGCCAGCATCGACCGCATCGTTGAGGCTGTGCCCGGTGGCGTGGGCAACGTCAAGGACATCTATCCGCTGGCGCCGTTGCAGGAAGGCATGCTGTACCACCATTTGTCCGCCGAACAGGGCGACCCTTACCTGCTGCAAGCGCACTACGCTTTTGACAGCCGCGAACGCCTTGAAAGCTTCACTCAGGCGCTGCAATACGTGGTGCAGCGCCATGACATTTTGCGCACCACCGTGGTCTGGGAAAGCCTCGATGAACCGGTACAGGTGGTGCTGCGCAAGGCCACGCTGGTCAGCGAAGAGGTGCACCTGGCGCCGCGTGACGGTGACGTGCTGAGCCAACTGCAAGCGCGCTTCGATGCGCGCACTTACCGTTTGGATATTCGCCAGGCGCCAATGATGCGTGTGGCCTTCGCCGAAGACTCGCCGAACCAGCGCTGGGTGGCCGTGCTGTTGTTTCACCACATGGCGCTGGACCACACCGCGATGGACGTGGTGTTGCGCGAAATGCAGGCGTTCCTGCTGGGGCTGACCGAGCACTTGGGCGAGCCGGTGCCGTACCGCAACTATGTAGCGCAGGCGCGTCTTGGGGTCAGCGAACAACAGCACGAAACATTCTTTCGCGAGATGCTCGGTGACATCGACGAGCCAACCCTGCCGTTCGGTCTGCAGGACGTGCAGGGCGACGGCCACGGCATCGAAGAAAGCCGCTTGATGGTTGAGCCCGGCCTGAGCCAGCGGCTGCGTGCGCAGGCGCGGCAACTCGGGGTGAGTGCCGCCAGCGTGATGCACCTGGCCCTGGCGCAGGTGCTGGGCAAGGTGTCTGGCCGCCACGAAGTGGTGTTCGGCACCGTATTGCTGGGGCGCATGCACGCGGGCGAGGGCTCGGACCGTGCCCTTGGGATGTTCATCAATACCTTGCCGTTGCGCGTCAGCGTGGGCGAGCAAAGTGTGCGCAGCGGCCTCAAGCTGACACATGATCGCCTGACCGCCTTGCTTAAACACGAGCATGCCTCGCTGGCCCTGGCCCAGCGCTGCAGCGCCGTGGCAACCCCGACGCCGTTGTTCAGCGCGATGCTCAACTACCGTCACAGTGCCTCTGGCGGCAGCGCCGAAGCCGAGTCCGCCTGGGCCGGCATGCAAGCCTTGGGCGCGGAAGAACGCACCAACTACCCGTTGACCGTCAACCTTGATGACCTCGGCGACGACTTCCATATCACGATTCTGGCGGATGTCGGGATCGGCGCCGCGCGTGTTGCGCACTACTTGCACGCCGCGCTGGAAAGCCTGGTGGCCGCGCTTGAGCAAACGCCGGATGCGCCATTGCAGAGCCTCGGCATTTTGCCCGCCACCGAGCGCCAACACCTGTTGCACCACTGGAACAGCACCGACGCCGTGTTTGCCGACAGCGCGCTGATCCACAGCCAAGTCGAAGCGCAGGCGGCGGCACAGCCGGACGCAATCGCCGTACTGTTTGAAGGCGAGACCCTCAGCTACGGCGAATTGAACCGCCGCGCCAACCAGCTCGCACACCACCTGCTGAGCCTCGGCGTGCGCCCGGATGAGCGCGTGGCGATCTGCGTCGAGCGCGGCGTGCAGATGATTGTCGGCCTGCTCGGCATCCTCAAGGCCGGTGCCGGTTATGTGCCGATTGATCCGGCGTACCCGCAAGCACGCATCAGCTACACGCTGCAAGACAGTGCGCCGGTTGCGGTGCTGGTACAGGCGACCACCGCCGCGCGCGTCGCCGAGTTGTCGGCAGCGGTTATCGACCTGGATGCCGGTGATTGGCAAGCCCGGCCCACGCACAATCCGCAGGTGGCGGGCCTGACCTCGGCCAACCTGGCCTATGTGATCTACACCTCCGGTTCCACCGGCCTGCCCAAGGGCGTGATGATCGAGCACCGCAACGTGGCGCGCCTGTTCAGCGCCACCGAACGTTGGTTCAACTTTAACCAGCATGACGTGTGGGCCTTGTTCCACTCGTTTGCCTTCGACTTCTCGGTCTGGGAAATCTGGGGCGCGCTGGTGCACGGCGGCCAATTGCTGGTGGTGCCGCAACTCACCAGCCGTTCGCCGGATGAGTGTTATGCACTGCTGTGCAGCGCCGGCGTGACCATCCTCAACCAGACCCCAAGCGCTTTTCGCGCGTTGATCGTCGCGCAGGGCCAAAGCCAACTCACACACTCGCTGCGTCAAGTGATCTTTGGAGGCGAAGCGTTGGAACCGGGGATTCTCAAACCCTGGTACGCCCGCGCCACCAACGCCGGCACGCAACTGGTGAACATGTACGGCATCACCGAAACCACGGTGCACGTGACCTACCGCGCGATGCACGCGGCCGATGCGCAACTGGTTGGCGTGAGCCCGATTGGCGGGCGCATTCCTGACTTGCAGCTGTACGTGCTGGATCCACGCGGCGAGCCGGTGCCGGTTGGCGTGGTCGGTGAGTTGTATGTGGGTGGCGCAGGCGTTGCGCGTGGCTACCTGAACCGGCCTGAGCTAAACGCCGAACGCTTTATCGTCGACCCGTTCAGTGGCCGCGCCGATGCACGCCTGTACCGGACCGGCGATTTGGGGCGGCGCCTGGCAGACGGCAGCATCGACTACCTGGGACGCAACGATGACCAGGTTAAAATTCGCGGTTTCCGTATCGAGCTGGGTGAGATCGAAGCGCGCCTCGCCGCGTGCAACGGTGTGCGTGAAGCCGTGGTGATCGCGCGTGAAGACCAGCCCGGCGACAAGCGTTTGGTGGCCTATGTGATTGGCAGCGAAGGCGCGCAGCCGAGCGCTGCCGGGTTGCGCACGCAATTGCTGCTGTCACTCGCCGACTACATGGTGCCTGCCGCGTTTGTGCTGCTGGAGCAGTTCCCGCTGACCACCAACGGCAAGCTCGACCGCAAAGCCTTGCCGGCGCCGGACGCCGATGCGTTGGCCCGCAGGCACTACGAAGCGCCCGAGGGCGACGTAGAAGTTGCTATCGCGGCGATCTGGCAAGACTTGCTCAAGGTTGAGCAAGTAGGCCGCCAGGATCACTTTTTTGAACTGGGCGGCCACTCGTTGTTGGCGGTCAAGTTGATCGAGCGCATGCGCCAGGTCGGGCTGGGCGCCGATGTGCGTGTGCTGTTCGGGCAGCCCACCCTGGCCGCACTGGCGGCGGCGGTGGCCGGCGCGAGCAAAGGCGTGGAGGTACCGGCGAATCGCGTGCCGAGTGGCTGCGCACATATCACCCCGGACATGCTGGCGCTGGCCGAACTCGACCAAACCGCTATCGAGCGTATCGTTGCGACCGTGCCGGGCGGTGCGGCCAACGTCCAGGAAATCTACAGCCTGGCGCCGCTGCAAGAGGGCATTTTGTATCACCACCTGGCGGCCGCCCAAGGCGACCCGTACTTGCAATACGTGACCTTTAGCTTCGACAGCCGCGAGCGCCTGCAAAGCTTCGCCAGCGCGCTGCAAGGGGTGATTTCGCGGCATGACATTTTGCGTACCGCCGTGGTTTGGGAACGGCTGGACGAACCGGTGCAAGTGGTCTGGCGTGAAGCCGAACTGGGCCTGGATGAAATCCACCTGGACCCGGCCGCCGGCGATATTGCCGAGCAACTGAGCGAACACCTCAGCCCGCGTCACCATCGCCTGGATATTCGCCAGGCGCCGATGATGCGCATCGGTTACAGCGAAGATGTGCCCAACGCGCGTTGGGTGGCGGTGTTGCTGCTGCACCACCTGGTCGACGACGCCACCTCGCTGCGCATGCTGACGGCCGAAATTGAAGCGCATACGCGCGGTGAAGAGGCGCAACTGGCCGCTTCAGTGCCGTACCGCAACTATGTGGCGCAAGCGCGCATGGGCGTCAGCCGCGAAGAGCATGAGGCGTTCTTCAGTGAAATGCTTGGTGACATCGATGAGCCGACGCTGCCCTTCGGTTTGCAGGACGTGCAGGGCGAAGGCCACGGTGTTGAAGAGGTTAACCGCCTGCTCGATGACACGCTCAGCCAGCGCCTGCGCGATCAGGCGCGCCAGTTGGGCGTGACCCCGGCCAGCCTGTATCACCTGGCGTGGGCGCGGGTACTCGGCGGCGTGTCGGGGCGCGATGACGTGGTGTTTGGCACGGTGTTGCTCGGGCGCCTGCAAGGCGGTGAAGGTTCTGACCGTGCGCTGGGCATGTTCATCAATACCTTGCCGCTGCGCATCAGCCTGGGTGAGGCGGGCGTACGCGCGATGGTCAAGAGCACCCACGCACGCTTGACCGGGCTGCTCGGCCACGAGCATGCCTCGCTGGTGCTGGCGCAGCGTTGCAGCAAGGTTACGGCGTCGACGCCGCTGTTCAGTTCGCTGCTTAACTATCGTCAGCTCGGCGGTGCCGACGTGTCCAAACAGGCCGCCGCCGCATGGGAAGGCATCAGCGTGCTCGACAGTAAGGAGCGCACCAACTACCCGCTGACCTTGTCGGTCAACGACATGGGTGAAGCGTTCAGCCTGTCGGTCATGGCTGATGGCGCGATTGGCGCCGAGCGCGTGTGCGGTTACATGCAGTGCGCCGTGGAGCACCTGGTCGAGGCGCTCGAACAGACGCCGCAAGCGTCGGTGCTCGGGCTGTCGATTCTGCCGGCCGTCGAGCGTGAGCAACTGCTGCAACACTGGAATGCTACCGACAGCCTGTTCGCCGACGCCGCGTTGATTCATCACCAGGTTGAGCGCCAGGCACGCGAACGGCCGCACGCCACGGCAGTGGTATTTGAAGACCAGCGCCTGAGCTACGCCGAATTGAACCGCCGCGCCAACCAGGTCGCGCACCACTTGTTGAGCCTGGGCGTGCGCCTGGATGAGCGTGTAGCGATCTGCGTCGAGCGTGGCCTGGAAATGATCATCGGCCTGCTCGGCATTCTCAAGGCCGGTGCCGGTTATGTGCCGATTGACCCGGCGTACCCGCAAGAGCGCATTAACTACACCTTGCACGACAGCGCTCCGGTGGCGGTGCTGGTGCAGGCCGCGACTGCCGCGCGCGTCACAGAGCTGTCTGCGCCGGTGATTGATCTGGATTCAGCGCAACTGCACGCCGCGCCCGAAACCAACCCGGTCGTCGCGGGCCTTACTTCGGCCAACCTCGCCTACGTGATCTACACCTCCGGTTCCACCGGTTTGCCCAAGGGCGTGATGATCGAACACCGCAACTTAGCGCGGCTGTTCTCGGCCACCGAAGGCTGGTTCAACTTTAATGATCAGGACGTGTGGGCGTTGTTTCACTCGTTCGCGTTCGACTTTTCGGTCTGGGAAATCTGGGGCGCGCTGGTGCACGGCGGTGAGTTGCTGGTGGTGCCGCAACTCACCAGCCGTTCGCCGGACGAGTGCTACGCGCTGCTGTGCAGCGCTGGCGTGACCGTGCTCAACCAAACCCCAAGCGCGTTCCGCCAATTGATCGCGGCGCAAGGCCAGAGCGCCTTGAAGCACTCATTGCGCCAGGTGATTTTCGGCGGTGAAGCGCTCGAACCGGGCATGCTCAAACCGTGGTATGCGCGTGTCGCCAACACCGGCACGCAACTGGTGAACATGTACGGCATCACCGAAACCACGGTGCACGTGACGTACCGTGCCCTGCAAGCAGCCGATGCGCAGTTGGTCGGCGTCAGCCCGATTGGCGGGCGCATTCCCGACTTGCAGGTGTACGTGCTCGACAGCCAGCGCGAACCGGTGCCGGTCGGTGTGGTGGGCGAGTTGTATGTGGGCGGCGCGGGCGTTGCGCGTGGCTACCTGAACCGGCCTGAGCTGAACGCCGAACGCTTTATTGCCGACCCCTTCAGCGGTCGCGCCGATGCGCGCCTGTATAAAACCGGTGACCTGGGGCGCTGGCTGGCCGACGGCAGCATCGACTACCTGGGGCGCAACGACGACCAGGTGAAAATCCGTGGTTTCCGTATCGAACTGGGCGAGATCGAAGCGCGGCTGGCCGCGTGTAACGGCGTGCGCGACGCGGTGGTCATCGCCCGCGAAGACCAACCGGGCAACAAACGCCTGGTGGCTTACGTGATAGCCACCGACGGCGCTGAACCTTCGGCGGCTGACCTGCGCACGCAGTTGTTGCTGTCACTGGCTGACTACATGGTGCCCAGCGCATTCGTCATGCTCGCAAGCTTGCCGCTGACCACCAACGGCAAGCTCGACCGCAAGGCCTTGCCGGCACCGGACGCCGACGCGTTGGCCCGTCGCGAGTATGAGCGGCCGGAAGGCGAAGTGGAGCAAACCCTCGCCGCGCTCTGGCAAGAACTGCTCGGCGTTGAGCGCGTGGGCCGCCACGATAACTTCTTTGAAATGGGCGGCCATTCGTTGCTGGCGGTCAAGCTGGTCGAGCGCATGCGCCAACTTGAGCTGAGCGCCGACGTGCGCGTGCTGTTCGGCCAGCCGACCCTGGCTGCGCTGGCGGCCGCGGTCAGTGGCCATCAGGAGCGCGTGGTGCCGGCCAACCGGATTACCGCCGATTGCCAACACATCACCCCCGACTTGCTGCCGCTGGCAGCGCTGGACCAGGCCGCCATCGACCGTATTGTCGCCAGCGTAGCGGGCGGCACGCGCAACGTGCAGGACATCTACAGCCTGGCGCCATTGCAAGACGGCATGCTCTATCACCACTTGGCTGCGCCGCAAGGCGACGCCTACTTGCTGCACATGAAGTTTGCCTTTGCCGGCCCGGAGCTGGTCAACCAGTTCGCCAAGGCGCTGCAAAGCGTGATCGACCGCCACGACATTCTGCGCAGCAGCATGGCCTGGGAAGGGCTCGACGAGCCGGTGCAGGTAGTCTGGCGCCAAGCGACGATGGGCCTTGAAGAAGTGCTCATCGACCCGGACGAAGGCGATGTGCTTGCGCAACTGCACCGCCAGTTCGACCCGCGCCACTACCGCCTCGACATGACCCGTGCACCGCTGATGCACCTGGCGTACACCCAGGACACGCCTAACCAGCGCTGGGTGGGCATCTTGCTGTTCCACCACATGGTGCTCGACCACACTGCGCTTGAGGTGTTGATCGGCGAAGTGCAGGCCAGCCTCAAGGGCAGTACCGAGCAGTTGCCGCCGTCGATTCCCTATCGCAACCATGTGGCGCAATCGCGCCACGGCGCTGATCGCGAGGCGCACGAAGGGTTCTTCCGCCAGATGCTCGGCGACATCGACGAACCGACGCTGGCGTTCGGCTTGCAGGATGTGCAGGGCGACGGCAACGGCATCGAAGAAGCGCACCTGATGCTCGACAGCGTGCTCAGCGGGCGCTTGCGCGAGCAGGCACGCGTGCTGGGCGTCAGCGCTGCGAGCCTGATGCACCTGGCGTGGGGCCAGGTGCTGGGGCAAGTGGCGGGCCGCGATGAAGTGGTGTTCGGCACCGTGCTGCTCGGTCGCCTGCAAGGCGGCGAAGGCTCCGGCCGGGCCTTGGGCCTGTTCATCAACACCTTGCCGTTGCGCGTCAGTGTGGGCGCGCACGGCGCCCGCGAAGCGGTGCGTGCGACCCACGCGCAGTTGTCGCAACTGCTTGCGCATGAACACGCCGCGTTGTCGCTGGCTCAGCATTGCAGCGGTTTGCCGGCGGCGCAGCCCCTGTTCAATACCTTGCTCAATTACCGCCACAGTGCACAGGCCGAGGTATCCGGCGCTGATATTGCTGCCTGGGAAGGCATCCAGGCGCTGAGCATGGAAGAACGCACCAACTACCCGCTGGTGCTCAACGTCGATGACTTTGTCGCAGGCTTCCAACTGAATGCTCAAGCCTTGGTAAAGGTCGGCGCGCAACGGGTGTGCGGCTATATGCAGGCCGCGTTGCAGCACTTGGTCGATGCGCTGGAGCATGCGCCGGGCACCGAGCTGCAAACGATGTCGATTTTGCCGGCAGACGAGCGCCAACAATTGCTGGAAACCTTCAATCAGACCGCGCGCGCCTACCCGCATGCGTCCACCGTGCACGCGCTGTTTGAAGCGCAGGTTCAGGCACGGCCGCAAGCGCCTGCGGCGGTCCACGGCGAACAGTCGCTGAGCTACGAGCAATTAAATCGCCGGGCTAACCGCCTGGCGCACCACCTGATTGGCCTTGGCGTAACGCCAGGCGACAGCGTGGCGATCCTGCTTGAGCGTTCGTTTGAACTGCTGGTCAGCCAACTGGCGATCAGCAAGTGCGCGGCGGTGTATGTGCCGCTGGACATCAATGCCCCGGCGGACCGTCAGGGCTTCATGATCGAAGACAGCGGCGCGCAATGGTTACTCACCACCCGCGACGAAGATGCCGTTCACGCGGTGCAGCGCGTCGACCTGGATGCGCTGGACCTGGTAGATGTGCCCGAACACAACCCGGGCCTTGAGCAATCGGCGGAATCGGTGGCGTACATCATGTACACCTCCGGCTCCACCGGCGTGCCCAAAGGCGTACTGGTGCCGCACCGGGGCATCACGCGGCTGGTGATCAACAACGGCTACGCCGATTTTGGCACGCATGACCGCATCGCCTTTGCCTCCAACCCGGCGTTTGACGCCAGTACCATGGACGTGTGGGGCGCGTTGCTGAATGGCGGCCAAGTGGTGGTGATTGATCACGTTACGCTGCTCAACCCGCAGCGCTTCGGCGAGGTGTTGAGCGCGTCGGCAGCCACCATTTTGTTCACCACCACCGCGCTGTTTAACCAGTATGTGCAGCTGATTCCCGACGCGCTCAAAGGCTTGCGCATGCTCCTGTGCGGTGGCGAGCGCGCCGACCCGGCGGCGTTCCGCAGCCTGTTGGCGCATGCGCCGCAGTTGCGCCTGGTGCATTGCTATGGCCCGACTGAAACCACCACCTATGCCACTACGTTTGAAGTGCGCGCGGTGGCTGAAGAGGCCGAGAGCGTGCCGATCGGCGGGCCGATTTCGAACACGCGCATTTACCTGCTCAATGAGCGTCAGCAACCGGTGCCGCTGGGCGTCATCGGTGAAATCTACATTGGCGGCAAAGGGGTGGCGAAGGGTTACCTGAACCGCCCTGAGCTGACGCTCGAGAAGTTCCTCGTCGACCCGTTCAGTGATGAAAGCGCTGCATTGATGTACCGCACCGGTGACCTGGGGCGCTGGTTGGCCAAGGGCGAGCTGGAGTGCCTGGGCCGTAACGACGACCAGGTGAAGATTCGCGGCTTCCGTATCGAGCTGGGTGAAATCGAAAATCGCTTGAGCGAACACCCGCAGGTCAAGGATGTGATCGTGCTGGCGCGTGAAGACGAGCCGGGGCACAAGCGCCTGGTGGCGTATTTCACCGCGCACGCGGCGCTTGAAATCGAAGCGCTGCGTGACTACTTGCAAGAGCAACTGCCGGACTACATGGTGCCGAGCGCGTACGTGCGCCTCGACAACCTGCCATTGACCAACAACGGTAAGGTCGACCGCAAGGCGCTGCCGGTGCCCGATCAGCACGCGTTGCTTAGCCGTGGCTACGAAGCGCCGCAAGGCGAAGTTGAAATCGCGCTGGCGCAGATCTGGAGCCAGGTGCTCAAGGTCGAGCAGGTCGGGCGTGAGGACCACTTCTTTGAACTGGGCGGGCATTCGTTGCTGGCGATGCGCTTGATTTCCCAGGTGCGCCTGCAACTCGGGGTTGAGCTGGACCTGGCGGCGCTGTTTGACCACCCGCAACTGTCGGCATTGGCGCAGGCAGTGGCGAAGACCGGGCGCAGTAACCTGCCGCCGATTCTGCCGGTGTCGCGTGAAGAAGCGCTGCCGCTGTCGTTTGCGCAGCAGCGCCTGTGGTTCCTGGCGCAGATGGAAAACGTCGGGGCCGCCTACAACATGCCCATCGGTTTGAGCCT
Source organism: Pseudomonas kitaguniensis (assembly GCF_049199985.1). Lineage (NCBI taxonomy): Bacteria > Pseudomonadati > Pseudomonadota > Gammaproteobacteria > Pseudomonadales > Pseudomonadaceae > Pseudomonas > Pseudomonas kitaguniensis. Next base: position 315,723 of record NZ_JBLZPT010000002.1, on the reverse strand, counting down.
GCGCGGTGAACTCGACGCGCTGGCGCTGGAACGTGCGCTGGCGCAGATCGTCAGCCGCCACGAAGTGCTGCGCAGTGCGTTTGTTCTCGAGAATGATCAGCCGCAGTTGCTGATCACGCCGGTCGAGGGCTCGTTTGTGCTGGTGCAGGATGATTTGCGCGATCAGGCCGACGCGCAGCAGCAGTTGCAGGCATTGACCGAACACGAAGCGCTGGCGCCATTTGACCTGGTCAACGGCCCGTTGCTGCGGGCGCGCCTGGTGCGCATGGGCGATGCGCACCATGTGTTACTGATGACCTTGCACCACGTGGTCTGCGATGGCTGGTCGATGGGCGTGCTGACCCGCGAGTGGGTGGCGTTGTATGCCGCTTTCAGCCAGGGCCAGGCCGACCCGTTGCCAGCGCTTGAATTGCAATACGCCGACTTCGCCGTGTGGCAACGCCGCTGGTTGAGCGGTGAGGTGCTGCAAAAACAAAGCCTGTACTGGCAGCAGACCCTGGCCGGTGCGCCGGCGATGCTGGCGTTGCCCACCGACCGTGCGCGCCCGCCGCAACAGGACTTCACCGGTGCGGTGCTGCACCTGCAATTGGACGCAGAACTGACGCAGGGCCTCAAAGCCTTGAGCCAGCGGCATGGCACTACGTTGTACATGACCACACTGGCGGCGTGGGGCGCGCTGTTGAGTCGCTTGTCCGGGCAGGATGAGGTGGTCATCGGCTCGCCGGTGGCCAACCGCACCCGCGCTGAAGTCGAAGGCCTGATCGGGCTGTTCGTCAACACATTGGCGCTGCGCATCGATGCTTCCGGCGCGCCGACCGCACACGCCTTGTTGGCACGCGTCAAGGCCCAGACCCTGAGCGCACAGGCGCATCAGGACCTGCCGTTCGAGCAGGTGGTGGACATCATCAAACCGGCGCGCAGCATGGCTTACAGCCCGGTTTTCCAAACGATGCTGACCTGGCAGAACAACGAGGGCGCAGCGTTGGCACTCGGCGATCTGGTGCTGGAGAGCATCGGCCAGATCAACACTGCAGCGAAATTTGAGCTGTCGTTGGAACTGAGCGAAGCCGAAGGCCAGATCATCGGCGCGTTGAGCTATGCCACCGCGTTGTTCGATGAAGCCACGGTGATTCGCCATCTGGGCTATTTCGAGCGCCTGTTACGCGCGATGGTCGCGGACGATCAGTGCGTGCTCGAGCAAGTGCCGCTGCTGGATGACCAAGAGCGTCAACATCAATTGGCCGACCTGAGCGGCCTGCGCACGGCGCTCAACCCGGCCACGGTTCACAGCCTGTTCGAAGCGCAGGTCATGCGCACGCCTGATGCCGTGGCCGTGCAGGCTGCCGGCGAGGCGCTGACCTACCGTGAGCTTAACCAGCGCGCCAACCAGCTCGCCCATCATTTGCGCACGCTGGGTGTGCAGCCGGACGTGCGCGTGGCGATTTGCGTGCAGCGCAGCGCCGAGCTGATCGTCGGCCTGCTGGCGATTCTCAAGGCGGGCGGCGCCTACGTGCCGATCGACCCGAATTACCCGATCGAGCGCATCCACTACATGCTGCAAGACAGCGCGCCGGCAGCATTGCTGGTGCATGGCAGCACCGCGCACTTGGCCGCCGAGCTGAGCCTGGCGGTGGTCGACCTCGACCACGCGGGTGCGACCGAACAAAGCCTAAACAACCCGCAAATTGCCGAGCTGGCCGCCACACACCTGACCTATGTGATTTACACCTCGGGCTCGACCGGCCAGCCAAAAGGCGTGATGGTCGAGCATCAGGGCGTGGTCAACATGCTCGGCTGGTACCTCGATGAAGTCGGGCTGAACGCGCAGGACGCGGTGTTGCTGTTGACCTCGCACAGCTTCGACCTGACCCAGAAAAACATCTTCGCCAGCCTCGCGGTCGGCGCCACTTTGCACCTGGCGGACAGCCCGTTCGACCCTGCGAGCATCGTGCGTCAGATCGCCGAGCAGCAGATCACCCACATCAACCTGGCGCCGAGTGCGTTCTATACGCTGATCGAGGCCGATCAACAGCACGCGTTGAGCAACCTGCGGCGGGTGGTGCTGGGCGGCGAGCCAATCAAACTCTCGCAGTTGGAAAAACTCGCGGTGCCACGGCCGCAGTTCATCAACAGCTATGGCCCCACTGAATGCAGTGACGTGGTGGCCTGGCATGCGGTCAACCCCGACTTTACCCAGTACACGGCAGGCGAGATTCCGTTGGGCCGGCCGCTGCGCAACGTCACGCTGTACGTGCTCGACGCCTGTGCGCAACTGCTGCCGACTGGCAGCGTCGGTGAGTTGTACATCGGCGGCGCCGGCGTGGCGCGCGGTTACCTGGGCCGCGACGACCTCAGCGCCGAGCGCTTCCTCGACGATCCGTTTACGGCGCAGGGGCGCATGTACCGCACCGGCGACCTGGCGCGTTACCGGCCCGATGGCACGCTTGAATACCTCGGCCGCAATGACGACCAAGTGAAAATCCGCGGCCTGCGCATCGAACTCGGCGAAATTGAAGCGCTGCTTGCCGCGCATCCGCAGGTACTCGAAGCCGCTGTGTTGGTGCGTGACGAACGCCTGGTCGGCTACTTCACGCCGCAGGCAGGCGCGCAGGGGCCGCAGATCGAAGACCTGCGCACGCACCTGCAAGGCGTATTGCCGGAGTACATGGTGCCGTCGGCGTATGTTCAGCTCGCGGCATTGCCGCTGAGCCCCAACGGCAAGCTGGACCGCAAGGCATTGCCGGCGCCGGGGCTGGACGCCGTGGTCAGTGCTGCCTATGAAGCGCCTGAAGGCGAGATCGAGATCACGCTGGCGCAGATCTGGCAGGAACTGCTGGGGCTGGAGCAGGTGGGTCGCCAGGGGCATTTCTTTGAATTGGGCGGGCATTCGCTGTTGGCGATGCGCCTGATCTCTCAAGTGCGTCAACGCATGGGCGTAGAGCTGGCGCTCGGCGAATTGTTCGCCCAGCCGCAACTGGCCGCCTTGGCGAAAGTGCTGGCGCAGGCTGCGCGCAGCACCTTGCCGGCGATCTTGCCGGTGCCGCGTGACCAAGACTTGCCGCTGTCGTTTGCCCAGCAACGTTTGTGGTTCCTGGCGCAGATGGAAGGCGCCAGCACCGCCTATAACATGCCGCTTGGCCTGGGCCTGCGCGGCCAGTTAGACGCGGACGCACTGGAGCAGGCGCTGACGCGTATTGTTGCGCGCCACGAAACCCTGCGCAGCCGCTTTGTTCGACACAACAACGAACCGCGCGTGCACATCGACCCGGCCCAGCGCGCCTTTGCGCTCTTGCGCCTCGACGTGGACGGCGACGACGCCCTGCAAACTCGGGTGCGTGCCGAAGCCCTTGAACCGTTCAACCTGGAGCAGGGGCCGCTGATTCGAGCGAGCCTGTTGCGCCTGGCGGACGACCACCATGTGCTGTTGCTGACCATGCACCATATCGTCTCCGATGGCTGGTCGATGGGCGTGCTGACCCGCGAGCTGATGGCGCTGTACGCAGCGTTCCGTCAAGGCCTGGACGACCCGCTGCCCGCGTTGACTTTGCACTACAGCGACTTCGCCGTGTGGCAACGGCGCTGGTTGAGCGGCGAAGTGCTGCAGCAACAAAGCCAGTATTGGCAGCACGCGCTGGCCGATGCACCGGCGTTGTTGATGTTGCCGACCGACCGCCCACGCCCTGCGCAACAGGATTACAGCGGCGCAACCTTGAGCCTGCTGCTGGATGTTGAGCTGACGGCCGGGCTTAAAGCCTTGAGCCAGCGTCACGGCGCGACCTTGTACATGACCATGATGGCGGCGTGGGGCGCGTTGCTGTGTCGTTTGTCCGGGCAGGAAGAGGTGGTGATCGGTTCGCCGGTTGCCAACCGCATGCGCGCCGAAGTCGAAGGGCTGATCGGCCTGTTCGTCAACACCCTGGCGGTGCGCATCGAAGCCGGTGCAGCGCTTAACGTGGCCGGTTTGCTGGCCCACGCCAAAGACCGCACGCTGGCCGCGCAAGCGCATCAGGACTTGCCGTTTGAACAGGTGGTGGAGGTGGTCAAACCGCCGCGCAGCCTGGCGCACAGCCCGGTGTTCCAGACCTTGTTGACCTGGCAGGCCAGCGACGGTCCAAGCCTGGTACTCGGCGACCTGCAATTTGAAGGGGTTGGCGAAACCAGCAATTTTGCCAAGTTCGACCTGTCGCTGGACCTCAGCGAAGTGCAAGGGCACATCGCCGGCAACCTTGAGTACGCCACGGCGCTGTTCGACGAGGCCACGGTGCGCCGTTACATCGGCTACTTCGAGCGGCTGTTGCACGCGATGGTCGCCGACGACCAGGCGCTGCTGGCGCAGATCACGCTGCTCGACGCCGAGGAACGTGCCTACCTGCTGCATGAACTTAATGACACCGAGGTGGCCTACGCCCACCACAGCACGATTCATCAGCTGTTCGAAGCGCAGGTCGAGGCGCGCCCCGAGGCCATTGCGGTGGCGTTCGAAGATCAGCGTTTGAGTTACGCCGAGTTGAACCGCCGCGCCAACCGCCTGGCTCACCACCTGATCAGCTTGGGCGTTGGCCCCGACGACCGCGTGGCGATCTGCGCCGAGCGCGGTGACGAAGTACTGGTCGGCCTGCTCGGGATTCTCAAGGCTGGCGCAGCGTATGTGCCGCTGGACCCGCATTACCCGCCGGAGCGCCTGGCCTACATGATTGAGGACAGCGCGCCGTCGGTGCTGCTGACCCAGCACGCGTTGCAGGACCGCTTGCCGGCGCTGGCCATCGCGCACGTGCTTCTGGACACGCCGTTGAGCGGCGCCGAGCACAACCCGCAGGTGCCAGGCCTGACCGCCCGGCACCTGGCGTATGTGATTTACACTTCGGGCTCTACCGGTAACCCCAAGGGCGTAATGATCGAACACCGTGGGCTGGTCAACTACAGCCTCGACGCGGCACGCCTGTTCGGGTTGACGCCGGACGACACGGTGTTGCAGCAAAACACCTTGAACTTCGACCTGTCGGTTGAGGAAATCTTCCCGGCCTTGCTGGCGGGCGCCACCCTGGCGCCGAGCCGGCACGTGTTCGGCACCGACGCGGCGCAAGACCCGGCGATCCGCCCGACCTTCCTGCACCTGACGGCCGCGCACTGGCACACCCTGGCCGCTGAATGGCACCACACGCCGATGCAGGCCGAGGAGCGCTTGCGCCATGTACGCCTGATTAACGTCACCGGTGACGCACTGTCGGCGCAGAAATTAAAACTCTGGGACGAGGTGCGCCCGGCCCATACCCGCTTGATCAATACCTACGGCCCGACCGAGGCGACCGTGTCGTGCACCGCCGCCTACGTCAGCCACGATGCGCTGGCGGGTGTCGAAGGCAGCGGCAACGCAACCATCGGCAAACCGATGGCCAACACACGTATTTACCTGCTCGACAGCCAGCAACAACCCGTGCCGTTCGGCGTGGCCGGGGAGATTTTCATCGGCGGCGATGGCGTTGCCCGAGGCTATCTGAACCTCGACGCGGTGAGTGCCGAACGCTTCCTCGCCGACCCGTTCAGTGAGGTGCCAGGCGCGCGCATGTACAAAACCGGTGACTTGGCGCGCTACCTGGCGGATGGGCGTATCGAGTACCTGGGGCGCAACGACTTCCAGGTCAAGGTGCGTGGCTTCCGTATCGAGTTGGGCGAGATCGAGTCCATGCTCGGCAACTGTGTCGGGGTCAAAGAGGCCGCGGTGATTGCGCGTGAAGACCGCCCTGGCGAGAAGCGCCTGGTGGCCTACGTGGTGCCGCATGCCGGCGCCAGCTTGAGCGCCGCCGGCTTGCGCAGCTACCTGGCGCCGCTGCTCGCTGAATACATGATCCCGGGCGCGTTTGTGCTGCTTGAGGCATTGCCGCTGACACCGAACCGCAAGCTCGACCGCAAGGCGCTGCCGGCACCGGATCAGTCGGCCGTGGCCAGCCGTGATTATGAAGCGCCGCAAGGCCGTATCGAACGCAGCCTGGCGCTGGTCTGGGCGCAGGTGTTGCAACTGGAGCACGTGGGGCGCCACGACAACTTCTTCGAGCTGGGCGGGCATTCGCTGCTGGCGGTCAAACTGGTGGAGCGCCTGCGCCAGGAAGACCTGCGGGTCGACGTTGGCGCACTGTTTACCCACCCGACGCTGGCCGGGCTCGCCAAAGTAGTGGGCGGCAGCCGCGCGCTGGTGATCCCGCCGAACGCTATCAGCGCTGATTGCCGACGCATTACCCCGCAAATGCTGCCGCTGGCCAGCCTCAGCCAGGATGAAATCGACAGCCTGGTTGCCGGTGTGCCGGGCCAACTGGCCAACGTGCAAGACATCTACGCGATGACGCCGTTGCAAGAGGGCATCCTTTACCACCACTTGCTGGCCGAGGAGGGCGACCTGTACCTGGAGCAGGCGTCGTTTAACTTCGATTCTCACGAGCGGCTCGCAGCCTTTGCCCTCGCGTTGCAGGGCGTAATCGAACGTAACGACATCCTGCGCTCCGCCATGCGCTGGGAGGGCTTGAGCGAGCCGGTGCAGGTGGTGTTGCGCCACGTACCGTTCGCGCTGGAAGAGACCGCGCTGGCAGGCGATGCCGAGGCGGGCGCGCAATTGCGCGAGCGCTTCAACCCGCAGCATTTCCGCATGGACTTGCGCGACGCGCCGCTGATGCGCCTGGTGTATGCCTACGACGCACAGCAGCAACACTGGGCAGCTTTGTTGATGTTCCATCACATGCTGTTCGACCACGTTGCCATGGACATTCTGCAACACGAATTGCAGGCGTTCCTGTCGGGCCAGGAAGGCCGTTTGAATGCGCCAGTGCCGTACCGCAACTATGTGGCTCAGGCACGCCTCGGGATGACCGAGCAGGAGCATGAAGCGTTTTTCAGCGAGATGCTCGCCGACATCGACGAGCCAACCCTGCCGTTTGGCCTGCACGACGTGCACGCGGGCGGCGTGCTGGAGCTGGCGCACCTGCGCGTGGACGACGACCTCGGCCAGCGTGTGCGCGCCAGTGCGCGGCAATTGGGCGTGAGCGCCGCAAGCCTGATGCACATGGCGTGGGCGCAAGTGCTGGGGCATGTGTGTGGCCAGGCTGAGGTGGTGTTCGGCACCGTGTTGATGGGCGGCATGCAAGGTGGCGAACGCGCGCTGGGGCTGTTTATCAATACCTTGCCGCTGCGCATCAGCGTGGGCGCCGACAGTGTGTATGCCGGGGTCAAGGCCACGCATGCACGCTTGAGCAGGTTGTTAAGCCACGAACACGCTTCGCTGGCGCTGGCACAGCGTTGCAGCGGCGTGGCCGCTCCGGCGCCGCTGTTCAGTGCCTTGCTCAATTACCGGCACAGTGCCGGTGCGGCTTCCAGTGAAGACATCGCGGTATGGGCGGGCATTCAGGCGCTGGGCGGCGAAGAACGCAGCAACTACCCGCTGTCGCTGGACGTCGATGATTTTGGCGAGGCGTTTGGCCTCACGGTCCAGGTCACCCCGGGCGTGGGTGCGCAGCGTCTTTGCGGCTATATGCACGGCGCGCTGGAGAGCCTGGTCGATGCCCTGGAGCGAACCCCGGACGCCTCGTTGAGCAGCCTGGATATTCTGCCGTTGGCCGAGCGCCGCCAGGTGCTGCTGGACTTCAACCAAACGCGTACCGACGCTGCGCAGGATTGCTTGATCCACGCGCTGTTCGAGGAGCAGGTGCTGCTCCACGCCGATGCAATCGCTTTGGAGTATGAAGGTCAGCAATTGACGTACGCCGAACTGAATGCCCAGGCCAACCAGTTGGCGCATCACCTGATCGCCCTCGGTGTGCAACCGGATGACCGCGTGGCCATCGCGCTGGAGCGTGGCCTGCAGATGATCGTGGGGTTGCTCGCGACCCTCAAGGCTGGTGCCGCTTACGTACCGCTGGACCCGGCGTATCCGCCACAACGTTTGGCGTTCATGCTCGCCGACAGCACCCCGCGCGTGTTGCTCAGCGAGTACGCGGTACTGCCGTTGCTCGGTGCACTGCCGGAAAGCGTGCAGGTGCTGACCTTGAACAGTGTGCTGCAGCCGTGGCGCGATTTGAGCCCGCACAACCCGCTGGCCGAGGAGCGTGGGCTGACCGCCGAACACCTCGCTTACGTGCTCTACACGTCCGGTTCTACCGGGCAGCCCAAGGGCGTGATGATCGAGCATGCCGGGCTGTGCAACGAGATCCAGGCGATTCGCGACTTGACCGGGCTGACCGCTGGTGACCGCACGCTGCAATTTGCAACGATCAACTTCGACGCGTCGATTGAGGAAATTTTCGGCGCGCTGACCTGTGGCGCCACCCTGGTGCTGCGCAGTGCCGCCTGGTTGACCGATGCCGCGCACTTCTGGGCATTGGCGGCGCAAGCACGCTTGTCGATTATCAGCCTGCCCACGCGTTTCTGGCAGGGCCTGGCGCAAGACCGCGACGCCGCAATCCCGGCCTCGGTGCGCATGATTGTGGTGGGTGGCGAGGAACTGAGCCCGGACGCGGTGCAGCATTGGTTCCTGCGCAGCGGGCATACGCCGCGCTTGCTGAATACCTACGGCCCGACCGAAGCGACGATTATTGCCACCGCCAGTGAAGTATTCGCCGCCAACCCGCAGCCACGCAAGATCGGCAAGCCGATTGCCAACATGCGTGCGTACGTGCTGGATGCGCACGGCAACCCGACCGGGGTGGGCGTGGCGGGCGAAATTCACCTCGCCGGTGTTGGTGTTGCGCGTGGCTACCTCAATCAACCGCAGTTAAGCAGCGAGCGTTTTCTGAGTGACCCGTTCAGCGACGGCGTGGGCCGCTTGTATAAAACCGGCGACCTCGGCCGCTGGCTGGTGGATGGCAGCCTGGAATACCTCGGGCGTAACGATGATCAGGTGAAAATCCGTGGGTTCCGCATCGAGCTGGGCGAAGTCGAAAGTGCGCTGCTGGCCTGCGAAGGCGTGCGTGCGGCGGTGGTAATGGCGCGCGACGACAGCGCCGGGCAGGTCAGCGGCAAGCAGTTGGTGGCGTACCTCTGTGGTACGACGGGCACGCTTGAGCAACTGCGCGAAGAGCTGTTGACCCACCTGCCGGAGTACATGCTGCCGAGTGCCTTTGTGCACCTGGACACGCTGCCGGTCACGCCGAACGGCAAGCTCGACCGCAAAGCCTTGCCGGCCCCTGAACAGGCGGTGCTCAGCCGCGACTACGAGGCGCCAGCGGATGCGCTGGAAGAAACCCTCGCTGCGTGCTGGGCCGAGGCCTTGAAGCTGGTGCGGGTAGGGCGCCACGACAATTTCTTTGAAATGGGCGGGCATTCCTTGCTGGCGATTCGTCTGACCAGCCAACTGGCGCAGGCGAATGTTCAGGTGACGTTGGCGGAGTGCTTCCAGCACGCCAGTGTCGCGTCGATGGCGGCGATGCTGCGCCTGCGCACGCAGGCGCCACAGCCGCAGCACGATGGGCTGGTCACGGTGCGCCGTGGCGGCAGTCAAACCCCGCTGTTCCTGGTGCATGAGTTCAGCGGGCTCGACGTGTATTTCCCGGCGTTGGCGCAACACATCGACGCGCAGATTCCGGTGTATGGCTTGCCGGGGCTGGCGTGGGGTGAACCGCAACTGCGCAGCATGGAGTGCCTGGCGACGCGGCATATCGCACTGATGCGCTCGGTTCAGCCGCACGGGCCGTACCGCGTGGCCGGCTGGTCGTTCGGCGGCGTGCTGGCCTATGAGATCGCCGCGCAGTTGCTCGGCATGGACGAGGCGGTGGAATTCGTCGGGCTGATCGACACCCATGTGCCGCGTCTGGTCGACCAAGGCAAGGCGCGCTGGTCGGCGGCCAACGCCCACAGCCTGCACCTGTTGGAGCTGTGCAGCGCGTTCTGCGCCGCGCAGCCGCCGTTGGACCCGCAAGCGCCGGCCACCCTGGCAACACTTGAGCGCGAGGTGGCGCAACTCGATTTTGACAGCCTGTGGCAACGTTGCCGTGACGCCCGGTTGCTGCAACCGCAACTGGCGGCGCTGCCGCGTGAGGCGTTGTTTGCCTACCTGGACCGTGAAGTGGCGCATGGGCATGCGCAGGCGCATTACACCGTGTGCCCGCTGACCGTCCCGGTGCATTTATTTACCGCCGAACAGCGTACCGACGAGGCCTCGCGCAGCAGCGCAACGTTGGGCTGGGATCAGGTGGTTCCGGCTACGTTGTTGCAGCGCATCGATGTACCGGGCGATCACCAAAGCATGATGCAGGCGCCGCATATCCAGGCACTCGGGCAAGCCATTGGCGCAGCGCTTTCCAAGGCACCGGCGCTTGCGACTAATGCGCCGTATCAACCGCTGTTAACCATTCAAAGTGGGCAGGCAGGGCTTGCACCGGTGTTCTGCGTGCCGGGCGCCGGCGACAGTGTGACCGGTTTTATCGGCCTCACCGATGCCTTCGGCCCGACTTGGCCGATTCATGGCCTGCAACCGCGCGGGCTGGACGGCAAAGCGGTGCCGCATAGCCGCGTGGAAGCGGCGGCGAGTGCCTATCTTGTCGCGCTTGAGCAGGTGTGCCCAAGTGGCCCGGTGCATCTGTTGGGGCATTCCTTCGGCGGCTGGGTGGCGTTCGAAATGGCGCTGCAGTTGCAGGCGCGTGGGCGTGAAGTGGCGTCGTTGACCTTGGTCGACAGCGAGTCGCCCGGCGGCAATGGCGTGGTCGGCAAGCCCTACACCGCAACGCAAGTGCTGGAGCGGCTGATCGACACCATGCAACTGGCGGCAGGCAAACCCCTGGGCATTGACCGGCAAGCGTTTGTCAGCCTCAACGAAGCGCAACAACTGGCGGCGTTGCACGCGGGAATGGTGCGCGCGGGCATGCTGTCGGCGCGTTCGACGCCGGAGGTGATGTACGGACCGGCGCGCGCTTTCGGCGCGGCGTTACGCACGGTTTACCGGCCACGCCAGCACTACATCGGCCCGGTGCGCCTGGTGCTGGCCGATGATCCGAGCCTGGATGCGCAGGGCAATCAACGCGAGCAAGCCGACATGATCGAAGGCTGGGGCAAATACGCAGAGGGTTTGGACACCTGGTACGGCCCAGGCAACCATTTCACGCTGCTCAAGGCGCCGCACGTGTACAGCCTCGCGTCGTGGTGGCACGACGGCTTGGTCGTACCGGCAGGCAAGGTGACGTCATGAACCATGTCAAAGGGGGAGCCGGCACAGGCGCTTGCGCCCTTATCTGAAGCGAACCGTCACGCAGCTTAGTGCGCAGCCCGGCGATTGGCCGGGTCTACCTTTAAACGTATTAGTGGTCATCTATGGAAAAGCCAAAGTTTCGCAAGATTGTCTGGGGCCTGGGTCTGGTTGTTGTGGCAGGGCTGATTATCTATTCCGTGCAAGCGCCGGCTGAGCCGCCGCAGTACCTGACCGCCAAGGTGGAACGTGGCGAGATTGAAAACTCGGTGCTGGCCACCGGGATTCTGCAAGGGGTCAAGCAGGTTGACGTGGGCGCGCAAGTCTCGGGCCAATTGAAGTCACTGAAGGTCAAGCTCGGCGATAAGGTCAAGAAGGGCCAGTGGCTGGCGGAAATCGACCCGCTGGTGCTGCAGAACACCCTGCGTCAGGCCCAAGTCAGCGAAGAAAACCTGGAGGCGCAGCGCAAGGCCACGTCGGCGCAACTGGCGCAGACCAAATCGGTGTGGGAGCGCTACAGCAAACTGCAATCGGATGCGGCGATTTCCAAGCAGGATTTCGAAACCGCTGAATCCAATTACCTGGTGCAAAACGCCAACCTGGTCGCGTTGGATGCCCAGCTGAAAAATGCACGCATCCAGATCGACACCGCCAAGGTCAACCTCGGCTACACGCGCATTATTGCGCCGATCGATGGCGACGTAGTGGGCATCGTTACCCAGGAAGGCCAGACCGTGATCGCCGAGCAATTGGCACCGGTGCTGCTCAAACTGGCGGACCTGGACACCATGACCGTCAAGGCTCAGGTGTCGGAAGCGGACGTGATCCACATCCAGCCGGGCCAAGAGGTGTACTTCACCATTCTTGGCGAAGCCAACAAGCGTTATTACGCCAAACTGCGCGGCACTGAACCGGCGCCGCAGAACTACCTCGACACGCAGGCGGCGGGTACGCCCAAAACCAACACGGCGGTGTTCTACAACGCCTTGTTCGATGTACCCAACCCGGACCACCGCCTGCGTATTTCGATGACCGCCCAAGTGCGCATCGTGCGCGATACCGCCAAGGATGTGTTGTTGGTGCCGGTGGCCGCACTCGGCAAACGCAACACCGACGGCTCCTACGTGGTGCGTGTGCTCGACGAGACCGGCCATGCGCAGGACCGCAACGTTAAAGTGGGCATCAACAACAACGTCAAGGCGCAGATCAACGACGGCCTGGCTGAAGGTGACAAGGTGGTGATCGGTGATCCGACGCCGGCCGTGGCGGGGATCTGACCATGACCCAAGCACTGTTGGAGCTCAAAGGCATCAGCCGCAGTTTTATCGCGGGCGAAAAGGCCTTTATGGCCCTCAAGGATGTCAACCTGACCATCAACGCCGGGGAAATGGTGGCCATCACCGGCGCGTCGGGGTCCGGCAAGTCGACCCTGATGAACATTCTTGGCTGCCTGGATTACGCCACCGACGGCAGTTACACCATCAGCGGCCGCGAAACCCGCGACTTGGGCGACCAGGAACTGGCAGAGCTGCGCCGTGACCACTTCGGGTTCATCTTCCAGCGCTACCACTTGCTGCCGCACCTGAGCGCCATGCACAACGTCGAGATGCCGGCGATCTACGCAGGCGTGCCCGAGGGCCAGCGCCACAGCCGCGCCAAGGAACTGCTGGCGCGGCTCGGGCTGGCGACGCACTTGGCCAACCGCCCCAGCCAGTTGTCTGGCGGGCAACAGCAACGCGTGAGTATTGCGCGCGCGTTGATGAATGGCGGGCAAGTGATTCTGGCCGATGAACCGACCGGCGCCCTCGACACCGCCAGCGGCAAAGAGGTGATGAATATCCTCTTGGAGCTGCACGCGGCCGGCCACACCGTGATCATCGTGACCCACGACCCCAAGGTGGCCGCGAACGCCGAGCGCATTATTGAAATGCGTGACGGTGAGGTGCTCAGTGACCGCGTCAATGAGCGCGTCGGCGTGGAGCTGGCAGCCCCCGACGCCACCGCGACCAAGGCCAAACCCGGTCGCCGCCTGGTGGCGAGCCTGGGGTTGTTCAAGGAAGCGTTTGTGATGGCGTGGGTCGCGTTGATTTCACACCGCATGCGCACGTTGTTGACCATGCTCGGTATTGTCATCGGCATCACCTCGGTGGTGTCGATCGTGGCGATCGGCGAGGGCGCCAAGCGCTACGTGCTGAGTGACATTCAGGCGATTGGCAGTAACACCATCGACATTTACCCCGGCACCGATTTTGGCGACAGCCATGCCTCGGCCATCGAAACGCTAGTGTTGGCAGATGTCACGGCGCTGAGCCAATTGCATTACATCGACAGCGCGACCCCCAACGCCGGGCGCAACCTGTTGCTGCGCTTTGGCAATATCGACGTCGACGCGACGGTCAACGGGGTCAGCGCCAGCTCGTTCCAGGTGCGCGGGATCAAGTTGGCCGAAGGCATCACCTTCAGCCAGGATGACGACACCCGCCAGGCGCAGGTGGTTGTGATCGATCACAACACGCGTAACCGCTTGTTCGGGCCGAACGTTGACGCCCTCGGCCAAATAATCCTGGTGGGTAACTTGCCCTGCACGGTGATTGGCGTGGCGGCAGACAACAAAAACATCTTCAACACCAGCAAGGCGCTGAATGTGTGGGTGCCTTACGAAACCGCGGCGGGCCGGCTGTTGGGCCAGCGTTACCTGGACAGCATCACCGTGCGCATCAAGGACGGCCAGCCGAGCAAGGTGGTGGAAGACAACGTGGTCAAACTGATGGAGCAGCGCCACGGCACCAAGGACTTCTTCACCTACAACCTCGACAGCATTATGCAAACCGTGCAGAAAACCAGCCAGTCGCTGGCCTTGCTGCTGTCGCTGATCGCGTTGATTTCGTTGGTGGTGGGCGGCATCGGCGTGATGAATATCATGCTGGTATCGGTGACCGAACGCACCCGCGAAATTGGTATCCGCATGGCCGTGGGTGCACGTCAGTCAGATATTCGCCAACAGTTTTTAGTGGAGGCGGTGATGGTCTGCCTGATCGGCGGGGTTATCGGTATTTCATTGTCATTCGGTATCGGCTTTGTGTTTTCGCTGCTGATCAAGGAATGGCAGATGGTGTTTTCGCTGGAGTCGATTATTACCGCGTTCGTGTGTTCAAGCCTGATCGGCATTATCTTCGGGTTTGTGCCGGCACGTAATGCGGCGCGGCTGGACCCGATTGAAGCGCTTGCCCGCGACTGAGGCGGCGTAAAAAAAGCCCGCCAACCGTGACCGGTGGCGGGCTTTTTTGTGGCGTTGGCTCAGGCCGATTGGCCGACGACGTGCAGGCGGTTTTCAGTTGCCGCGCTGATCGCATCTTCAAAACGTTCAAGTACGCTGCCGACCTCGGCTGCGCTGATGGTCAGCGCAGGCAGGAAGCGCAAGACCGAGCTGTGGCGGCCACCGGTTTCGATAATCAGGCCATTGTCGAAGCAATTGAGCTTGATCGCCCGGGCCAGCGCACCGTCGCCTTGGCCCGGTCGGTCCTCGGCGCCCGGCTTGGTGATCTCGACACCCAGCATCAGGCCGCGCCCACGTACGTCGCCGATCTGCTCATAACGCAGGGCAATGTCGCGCAAACCATTGCTCAATTGTTCGCCGCGCTCGGCAGCGTGCTCAACCAGTTGGTGTTGCTGGATATGCCGCATGGTCGCGCGACCGGCGACCATGGCGATCTGATTACCCCGGAACGTGCCGGCATGCATGCCCGGCCCCCAAGTGTCGAGGTGCTCGGCGTAAACAATCACCGACAGCGGGTAACCGCCGCCAATCGCCTTGGACAGCACCAGAATGTCGGGCGTGATGCCCGCGTGCTCGATGGCAAAGGTGCTGCCGGTACGGCCCAGGCCGGTCTGCACCTCATCAACGATCAGCACAATGCCCAGCTCGCGGGTAATTTCTCGCAGCCCGCGCAGCCATTGGGCCGAGGCCGGAATGCAACCGCCTTCACCTTGCACCACTTCGACGAGCACTGCGGCCGGGCGCGTGACGCCGCCTTCCGGGTCCGACAGCACGGTGCGAATGTAATCAATCGAGAGTTGGTCGGTTTGCTTGCCGTCGGTGCCGAAAGGGCAGCGGAAGCGATAAGGGAAGGGCAGGAAATGGGTGTTCTGCGTGGTGACGTTATTGATGCTTTTGGGGCCGAGGTTACCCATCGCCGACAACGCGCCGGCTGTCATGCCATGGTAACCGCCATGAAAGGCCATCAGTGTTGAGCGCTTGGTGTAATGCCGGGCGAGCTTTATTGCAGCTTCGACGGCGTCCGAACCACTCGGGCCGCAGAACAGGATTTTGCTCGAGTCGCGCATGTTGGCCGGCAGTTGGGAGAACAGTTCCTGCACAAACGCATGCTTGGCCGGTGTGGCCAGGTCCAGGGCTTGTTGCAGTTGGTCGCTGCCGAGAAAGTCCATTACGGCGGCTTTCACCGCGGGCGGGTTGTGCCCCAGCGCCAGGGTGCCGGCGTTGGCCAGGCAGTCGAGGTACTCCTTGCCCTGGGCATCCTTGACCCACACGCCTTTGCCGCTGACGAACAGCCGTTGGAATGTCGCCGCATAGCTGCGCGCATTCGACTCGATTTTTTTCAGATAACTTAACTCTTCCATATTCATGCACTCATCGGCTGTGGGAAAGAACAGCGCTGGATAGTTGATGAAACAAAACCACGGGAGCGTGTAAACGCATAACCGGCCAGCGTGTTAATTAGCCGGTAGTTAAGCCGCAGGGCCAACGTTTACGCGTGTTTTAAAGTGTGTAGGAAGGAGGTCTTGATCGCCATGTATTCAGGCGTGGGATGTCCCTGAAATCTATGTCTTTAGGCGTTTTTTTTAACGGCTGATAAATATGACCGCTGCCAGGCCATACGCATGAAAGTTTGAATATAAAAGGCAGGTCAACGATCGCTTAGTGTTGCTGATGCAAAATCAGCCGCAGGGTAATGAGGCATACGCGAGCACGTTCTGCCTCATTGTCAGGTGTAAACGAAACGGGCTTTATTTCAGTGAACGCGGCGATCAGGTTGCGCTGAGGCCGTCATCAGTGAAGGAGTGCCGGGTGCCGCGTGCATCCAGCGAATCAGTGAATGCCGACCACTGATGCCCATTTTTATCACCGCGCGCTTGAGGTAACTCTCGACGGTATTGACCTTCAGCGAAAGCGCTTCAGCCAGCTCGGGTGCAGTGCGCCCCGACAGAAGGCCTGTGCAGATTTGTTTTTCACGCGTGGACAGGTGCAGGCCCGATTGCGCCAGGCGGTCTTCAAAGCGTTGCCTGAGGGTATGGATGTCCCGGTTTTCCGGGACAAGCAGGTCAGGCGGAAGATTTTTATTGATCCGCGTCTGTGGACTTATCGCATTAATGTGTTTCTCTACCAACGGCAGCAGCAGGGACGAGAAATCCTTAAGCATTAGCTGCTCTTGTGCGGAGAAATCGTTCGCCTGTTGTTCGCGATAAACCGAAATAATGTAGCAGTATTCGTCTTTACGCGAGGTCAGGTGCAACTGGGAATTGAACTCTACCGGGCGACGGTCAGGCACATCGGACGAGAAGTCGGTGAGGCGGCGATGAATGGCGCGCTCATCAGCGTCAACGAGCAATGGCGGAGTTTTCATGAAGTTGGACCCGATCAATGAATCCATGCAGGCCGGACTTACCCACTCAACACTGGCATCGTTCGCCCCCTCGGATGAGAGCGCGCTGCTCTTTACCCGAAGTTGAGTAATGTGCGTAGCGTCCACGGGCAATTTGGTCAGTATTAAATCGTGCAACAGTCGCGAGAAGTTACGTTTGCCTGTATTGGCGATGACCTTACCGATACGCGGGAACAACGTTTGTGAGTTCATCATTTTCACCGGATGTTTCAGGGTTGAAAGGGGGAACGGTTAGGTGAGTTTGATTGGCACGAGCCACAGATCAGTGCGAACGACTAGTTAAAAATAAGTTGTACGTTTTTCACGGCCAGCAGTTTTTCGGTGCCCATGTAAATCGACAACAGGCCAATCGCAAGCAGAAAAATACCCGGTGCCTTGGCCATGATTTTTTGCACGTCGTTATAGGGCAGCAGTTGTCGGGAGACCGCACCGTAGGCCAGTAATATTGAGGCGTCGATGACGCCCCAGATCACTGCCAGTATCAGGCCCTGCTGGAGGAAGCTACCGCCGGGTTCGATGAAGCCGGGCAGGAAAGCCAGGAAAAACAGAATGTCTTTGGGGTTCGACAAACCGACTTTAAGGGCTCGCCAGAAAAAGTGCCGTTGACTGTATTGAATGCTTGCAGGTCCGTCGGCCTTACGCAGCAGGGCGGTTATGCCCAACCAGGCCAAGTAAAGGCCGCCGACCAATTGGCCCCAATCAAGCAGAACCGGGCTGACGTCCAGCGCGGTGTAGATGAGTGTCAGGGTCATCAGCAGCAATAATTGGGCGGACACCACACCCCCAGTGATAGTGGCTGCAGGCCAGGCATGCTTGGCGTCGGAGATGACCAATGCCACCACCGGACCAGGAGAGGCAATCAGGAAAAATACGGCGAGGGCAAAGGTCAGGTGCAACGAGTTCATCGGCTGGTTACCAGATCAAGTACGCGTTGGTTTTTTCCGAATTTTTGCGCGTAGTGGCGGTAGCCGGTCACAGCGAAGGTGCGCTGCATCCAGCGATCATTGCCATCCAGATTGGCCGAAAAGGCACTGCGTGCATGGGCGGTTTTACGGTTGTCGATAATCAGCAAGTCGCCGGCCTTCATGTGCACGGGCTCCGCCACTTGCCAGGCGGCCTTGCGCAACACCTCCAACTTCATTTGCGCGGATTTGCTCCGCGCGACCATGAACTGAGGGTCGAAGCGAAAGAACGGAGCGTCAGGATCACCGTAGAGAACGGTTTGTTTTTGGTTGATGTCAATGCGACAGTTTTTTTCTGTGATGCAATAGTCCGAAAGGAAATTGTATTTTTCTTCGAGGAAATAGCGGATGTCGTCAGGCGTAAGGTGGTCGCGAATACGGTCGATGGAACTGATAAAGGTTGCTGCCTCGGCAGCCGGATCCTGGCGCAGGCACAAGAGCACCAGATAATCAGGTGAAACAGTATGAAATGCGTTTTCGGTGTGCAACTCCAGCTCACAGTCATAGCTGTCTGAGTTAGTGTCTTTGGAGTGTTTTTTTTGCGGAAAAAAGTTGTTGATAATGTCGCCGTTCGACTCTTGTATATAGCCGATCGGATCACCCAGTACAGCCGTTGCTTTAAGAATTGTATGTTCGCTTATTGTGCAATTCTTTTGCAGCGTGGCACGGTCCATGGGCGTGGGCGGAATATCACCAATGGGTAAGTTTTCGAGGTGCAGGTAACCTTTTTTATTACCAAATAACCGAAAATTTAAGAGGGCCGACTGAAGGGTTTCGTCGAGTTTTGTGTGAGTGATGCTGCGGGACAGAATATGATCGAAATCGGGCATTTTAAGGAGTCTGCTATGTGTTAACTAGAGTAAGGGCTGCAGAGGAATAAGCGTCCGATACACAAATTAAGTAGTCGAAATAGGGCTGATCCGCTTTCCGATTTTTATAAGTCTTATTTATGCCGCTAAGTATTTGGCAAATTCGCTGCCTTTAAAAGCAGAAAAAAAGGATGGGTAAGGATGAGTATGAGTCATGATGCTCTAGATCACACGCCACGCCGCCTGCCGCCGCTGTATGCACTGCGTGCTTTTGAGCTGGCGGCACGTTTCAGTTCATTCACATTGGCTGCTGATCATCTTTTTATTACTCAAAGTGCCGTCAGCCGCCACGTGAAAACCCTTGAAGAGCATTTTGGCTGCGCGCTGTTCGAACGCAGAGGGCCAAGAATCTATTTGACCCAGGCCGGAAAGTTGTTGGCGCAGGAACTCAAGATTGGTTTTCGATTGATTGAACAAGCCTGCACGACTATCAGCCGCAAGGAGAAAATACTGCGCGTCAAAGCGCCCTCTACCTTGACCATGCGCTGGTTGTTACAGGTACTTGATACGTTCAACACGTTGGACACTGAAGAGCAGGTTCAGTTGTCCAGCGAATGGATGGACGTAGACTTTGTCAACTTCGATATTGAACCGTTCGATTGCGCTGTGCTGTTAGGCAATGGGCGATTTTCCAGCGACCTTGAGTCGATTAAACTGTTTGATGAGTGGCTGATCCCTGTTTGTTCACCCGGCTTGCTCGAACAGCGTAACTTGAGTGCGCACGATGTGTTCTCCGCCGGGTTGATCCACCCGTCCCGAGACCGGCGTGACTGGCAGTGTTGGTTGGAACGCGTGGGCATGATCGCCGCCGTTTCGTGGCAGAAAGGCAAGATTTTCGACACGTTGGAGCTGGGCATATCAGCCGCCATTCAAGGCCGTGGCGTGTCCATGGGCGACCTGACGCTGGTGGGTGATGAACTGGTGAAGGGCGCGTTGGTGCTGCCCTTTAACAAAGCCGTCAGCACCGGCGACAGCTATTACCTGGTGTGGCCGAAGCGCAGCAACAGCAATGCGACACTGGCCAACTTCAGGCGTTACTTGCTGGAGAGCGTGCCGGTGATCAATCAGCGGGGTCTGGAGTTCTTGAGTTGAACCGCCTCAAAATACCCTGAAAAACTGCTGGCAGAGGGCGAAAAATCCATGAAACGCGTGGTTTATAACCGCCGTTGAGAGGCTGCACCGCAGCACCATTCCTCAGCTAAGTCTTTGCATACTCACGATAATCCCGGACAATCGCGCCCCTGTTACGGTCGGGGCGCTGCCTGTCAGGTTTTTCTGACTCGTCCCGGCTGTGGAAATGCGGAGATCCGACCGGATGAATGATCATGCCAATAGCGTCGACGAACGCTATGCAACGACACCTGCAACCCTCACACGCTGGAGCCGCCAGGACACCACCTGGATGCTCGGCTTGTTCGGCACCGCCATTGGCGCCGGCACTTTGTTTTTACCCATCAACGCGGGCCTGGGAGGCTTCTGGCCGCTGGTGATCCTGGCGCTGCTGGCATTCCCGATGACCTTCTTTGCCCACCGCGGGCTGACCCGTTTCGTATTGTCCGGCCGTGAAGGCTCCGACATTACCGACGTGGTCGAAGAACACTTCGGGCTCACGGCCGGTGCACTGATCACCTTGCTGTACTTTTTCGCGATCTTCCCGATCCTGCTGATCTACAGCGTGGCGCTGACCAACACCGTCGGCAGCTTCATGGAACACCAACTGCACATCATGCCGCCGCCTCGCGCGATCCTGGCGTTTGTGCTGATCCTCGGCCTGCTGGCCGTGGTGCGCTGCGGTGAGCAAGTGATCGTCAAGGCCATGAGCCTGATGGTGTATCCGTTTATCGTCGCGTTGCTGTTTTTGGCGGTTTACCTGATCCCGCACTGGAACGGCGGCATTCTCAGCACCGCAAGTGAAGTGCCGGCGCCCTCAGCGTTGCTCAGCACGCTGTGGCTGGCGATTCCAGTGATGGTGTTCTCGTTCAACCACTCGCCGATCATTTCCGCGTTTGCGGTGGACCAGAAGCGCCAGTACGGCGCGCATGCCGATGAACGCAGTTCGCAGATTCTGTCGCGTGCGCACTTGCTGATGGTGGTGATGGTGTTGTTCTTCGTGTTCAGCTGCGTGCTGACCCTGTCGCCGGCACAGTTGGCTGAAGCGAAAGCGCAGAACCTGTCGATCCTGTCGTACCTGGCCAACCATTTTGATAACCCGACCATTGCGTTTGCCGCGCCGTTGATTGCGTTTGTGGCGATTGCCAAGTCGTTCCTGGGCCATTACATCGGCGCCAGTGAAGGTCTTAAAGGGTTGGTGTTGAAGACGGGTCGGCGTCCGGCCGCCAAGGTGCTGGACCGCATGACGGCTGCGTTTATGCTGGTGGTGTGCTGGGCTGTGGCGACGTTGAACCCGAGCATTCTGGGGATGATCGAAACCATGGGCGGTCCGATTATCGCGTCGATTTTGTTTTTGATGCCGATGTACGCGATCCGCAAGGTGCCGGCGATGGCCAAGTACCGTGGGCAGGCGTCGAACGTGTTCGTGACGGCGGTGGGGTTGGTGGCGATTACTGCACTGGTGTATTCGTTTATTGCTTGAGCCAACGTGAGAGGGGGCTTGCTCCCGATAGCGGTGAATCAGTCACTGAAGCTATTGACTGACCCACTGCAATCGGGAGCAAGCCCCCTCTCATTTGTTACATCAACACAGCTTAGGCTTGAATCACCGGAATGTTGGCGCTTGCTGCGATTTTACGGAACTCGGCGATCTGGTCGAAGTTCAGGTAGCGATAGACGTCACTGGCCATAGTGTCCAGTTTCGCTGCGTAACCCATGTACTCTTCGACGGTCGGCAGGCGACCCAGCGTGGAGGCGACCGCCGCCAGCTCAGCCGAAGCCAGGTAGACGTTCGCGCCATCACCCAGACGGTTCGGGAAGTTACGCGTCGACGTCGACACCACGGTCGAGTTCGGCTCTACGCGTGCCTGGTTACCCATGCACAGCGAGCAGCCCGGCATTTCCATACGCGCGCCAGCCTTGCCGTAGATGCCGTAGTAGCCTTCTTCGGTCAGTTGGTGAGCGTCCATCTTGGTCGGCGGCGACAGCCACAGACGCGTTGGCAGCTTGCCCTTGACCTGCTCCAGCAACTTGCCGGCAGCGCGGAAGTGGCCGATGTTGGTCATGCACGAGCCGATGAACACTTCGTCAATCTTCTCGCCGGCAACGCTGGACAACAGACGGGCATCGTCCGGGTCGTTCGGTGCGCAAAGGATTGGCTCGTTGATTTCGGCCAGGTCGATCTCGATGATTTCGGCGTATTCCGCGTCGGCATCGGCTTCCATAAGCTCCGGGTTGGCAACCCAGGCTTCCATCGCTTGGGCTCGACGTTCCAGGGTGCGAGCATCGCCGTAGCCTTCGCCGATCATCCAGCGCAGCAGGGTGATGTTGGAGTTCAGGTACTCGGTGACGGAGGCTTTCGACAGCTTGATGGTGCAACCGGCAGCCGAACGTTCGGCCGAGGCGTCGGACAGCTCAAACGCTTGTTCCAGCGTCAGGTCGTTCAGGCCTTCGATTTCAAGGATGCGGCCGGAGAAGGCGTTCTTCTTGCCCTTTTTCTCCACGGTCAGCAGGCCAGCCTGAATCGCGTAGTAAGGGATGGCGTGCACCAGGTCACGCAGGGTGATGCCAGGTTGCATTTTGCCTTTGAAGCGCACCAGGATCGATTCCGGCATGTCCAGTGGCATGACGCCGGTGGCTGCGGCGAACGCGACCAGACCGGAACCGGCCGGGAACGAGATGCCCATCGGGAAACGGGTGTGCGAGTCACCACCGGTGCCGACGGTGTCCGGCAGCAGCATGCGGTTCAACCAGCTGTGGATGATGCCGTCGCCCGGACGCAGCGATACGCCGCCACGGGTCATGATGAAGTCAGGCAGCGTGTGGTGGGTGGTCACGTCGATCGGCTTTGGATAGGCCGCGGTGTGGCAGAAAGACTGCATCACCAGGTCGGTCGAGAAGCCCAGGCACGCCAGGTCTTTCAATTCATCACGGGTCATCGGACCGGTGGTGTCCTGCGAGCCCACGGTGGTCATTTTCGGTTCGCAGTAGGTGCCAGGACGAACGCCTTTGCCTTCTTCGAGGCCACACGCACGGCCGACCATTTTCTGCGCCAGGGTAAAGCCCCTGTCGCTTTCAGCCGGCGCTTCCGGCAGTTTGAACAGGGTCGAAGGTGGCAGGCCCAGCTCTGTACGCGCTTTTTCAGTCAGGCCACGGCCGATGATCAGCGGGATACGGCCGCCGGCGCGGACTTCGTCCAACAGCACCGGGGTCTTCATTTCGAAGGTGGTCAGCACTTCATCGGTGCCGTGCTTGCAGACTTTGCCAGCATGCGGGTACAGGTCGATCACGTCGCCCATGTTCATGTTGGTGACGTCGAATTCGATTGGCAGTGCGCCAGCATCTTCCATGGTGTTGTAGAAGATTGGAGCGATCTTGCTGCCGAAGCAGAAGCCACCGGCGCGCTTGTTCGGCACGTAAGGCACGTCGTCGCCGAAGAACCACAGCACCGAGTTGGTTGCCGACTTGCGCGACGAACCGGTACCGACCACGTCGCCGACGTAGGCAATCGGGAAACCCTGGCCGCGCATCTCTTCGATCTGCGTCATCGGGCCGGTTTTGCCTTGCTCGTCCGGCACGATGCCTTCGCGAGCCATTTTCAGCATGGCCAGGGCGTGCAGCGGGATGTCCGGGCGGGACCAGGCATCAGGCGCAGGGGAGAGGTCGTCGGTGTTGGTTTCGCCGGTGACCTTGAACACGCGCAGGCTGATCTTGTCGGCCAGGGTTGGGCGGTTCTTGAACCACTCGCCGTCAGCCCAGGACTGGATCACGGCTTTGGCGTGCGGGTTGCCGTTCTTGGCTTTCTCAGCCACGTCGTGGAACGCATCGAACATCAGCAGGGTGTGCTTGAGTTGGGCGGCAGCGACAGGCGCAAGCGTAGCGTCGTCCAGCAGCTCGACCAACGTGACGATGTTGTAGCCGCCTTGCATGGTGCCGAGCAGTTCAACAGCGCGTTTTTTGTCGATCAGGGGGGAAGTGGCTTCGCCCTTGGCCAGGGCAGACAGGAAACCGGCCTTAACGTAGGCAGCTTCGTCAACGCCTGGTGGAATGCGGTTGGTGATCAGGTCAACGAGGAATTCTTCTTCGCCAGCCGGGGGATTTTTCAGCAGCTCGACCAGGCCTGCGGTTTGTTCGGCGTTAAGCGGCTGGGGAACGATACCCAGTGCTGCACGCTCTTCGATATGTTTGCGGTAGGCTTCAAGCACAGTTATTACCCTCATCAGTGGTCCCACGGGACGCTCATCCAGAAATGATCGGCACGCGTGCGCTCGGGGGCTTTTTGGGCCGCAAAGCCAGCGCTGCCGGCATTTCTCACAGAAGCTGCTTTCAAAGTTTTACGCCTGCAGAACGGTGCTGATGAGGGTTGGCGCGGGTTTGACCTACCGGGTCATGCCCGCGCCAACACCGTTCTGAAGGAACGACTGTGCTCGTGACGCTTTGAAAACAGCTTCCAGCGGATTATTGGCGCCTTACAAGGCCGGATGATTCTACGGCAAAAAAAATTTAAAGGTAAGTTGCCTAACCAAGTTTGCTGGGTGATCAACCTTAGACAAAGGGCTAACATGGCGCACTGTTTCGCTGATTTGCGTGTCATTGCCCATGCCCAACCACACCATCAAAACCCCCTGCGTCGGCCTGTGCTCCACGGTTTACGGCGATCTTGTGTGCCGCGGCTGCAAGCGGTTCCACCACGAGGTCATCCAGTGGAATGGTTATAACGAAGAGGAAAAACGCGCGGTCTGGCTCCGGCTTGAGCAGCTGTTGGTGCAGGTGATGGCCGGTAAACTGGAGGTCTTCGACCCCAAAACCCTGCGCGGGCAACTGGAGCAACGCAAGATCCGCTTCGTGCCGCACCAGTCCGAGTACTGCTGGGCGTACCAATTGATCGCGCGCGGCGCGCGGGTGATCTCCAACCTGGAAGCCTACGGCATGGTGCTGCTGCCGGAGTTTCGCGACTGGGCATTGCCGGAACTGCGCGACGCCATCGACCGGGAGTTTTTCATCCTGTCCGAAGCGCACTATCAACGCTACATCGCCCCCGGTTTCCTCAGGGATGCGTTTGCCGACTGACCCACCGCCATCGGGAGCAAGCCCCCTCCCACAGTGATCTCCAGTGTTTGGGAGGGCAGGGTTTTGTGACTGGGCATTGCCGCCCCTGAATCGAGCCGGGTTTCCTCAGGGATGCGTTTGCCGATTGACCCACCGCCATCGGGAGCAAGCCCCCTCCCACAGTGACCTCCAATGTTTGGGAGAGCAGGGTTTTGTGCTGGACATTGCCGCCCCTGAATCGAGCCGGGTTTGCTGAGGGATGCGTTTGCTAGCTGACAACACAGAAAAAAACTGTGGGAGCAAGCCCCTTGCCACAGTGACCTCCAATGTTTGGGAGGGCAGGGTTTTGAGACTGGACATTGCCGTCGCTGAATCGAGGCGGGTTTCCTGAGGGATGCTTTTGCCGCTTGGCAACACAGATAAAAACTGTGGGAGCAAGCCCCCTCTCACAGTGATCTCCAGTGTTTGCGAGGGCGGGGTTTGCTGGCTGACAGCACTTTTTTGATGGTGTGAAACCCTTGAGTCAGGCCTTGGTGGCCAGCTCTTCAAGGTGATCCATCAAGGCTTGTGGCTTGAGCACCAGCACGTCGCTTGCCACCGCGTCGAGTATCACTTCCGCCGTGTTACCGATCAGTGCCCCCGAAAGCCCGGTGCGGGCCACGGTGCCGATGATGGTCAGCGCCGCCTGCCACTGATGCGCCGCATGCGGGATCAGCACGTCTGCCGGGCCTTCTTCGATGTGCAGGTGCGCGTCATCCACGTCGAACTCAGCCTGAAAAGCCTTGCACTGCTCGCGATAGCGCGCCTCGATGGTTTCCTTGAGCTGAAACGTCGGGTCCGCTGCCGACAGCATCGGCGACGGGTGCGCACTGATCACGTGCAGTTGCGCCTTGGCCAGGCGCGCAATATCAAAGCCGTGGTCGATGATGGTGTTGTGCAGCGCCTGGTGTTCGCTGTCGCTGTTGCCCACATCAATCGCCGCCAGCACCACTTTGCCGGCCCAAGGCGTCGAGGTTTTCACCAGCAGCACCGGAGTAGGGCAGTAGCGCAGCAGTTTCCAGTCCGCCGGCGTCAACAAGGCCTTTTTCAACGGGCTGTCGGCGACGTGCTGTTTGATCACCAGGCCACAGCCTTCGGCTTGCTGCACGTCGATGATGGTTTCATGCAGGCTGTCATTCCACGCCTGCTCGGTGGTCACGCTGTAGCCCGCTTCGTGCAAGCCGGACTTGAGCTGGCTCAACAAAGCCGAATGCTCGTGTTGCTTGTCGCAGACCAACAAATGCAGGTGCGCGCCGGTGACCCCGGCGATCAGCTTGGCGCGCTTCAGGGCCAGGCTTTCAGGATGCTCGGGCTCGATGACCACCAGGATGCTGCGGATAGCTTGCATGGACTGATCTCCAGAGACGCAAAAGAAGGTGCCTGCAATCACTATAGTTGCTGCCCGCCAGACGGCATGTTGATACACATCACAGTCGGTGGCTGGTGGTCTGCGGCGCGGTCGGTATAATCGGCGACCTTTTGTGACCCTCTTGCCCGTGAGCCCGATGAACCTGCCCGAAATCCACGACTTCCTCGGCTGCCGCACGCCCGACGCCTGGGTACAGGCTGCGTTGGCCGATCAGCCGACCTTGCTGATCGACCACAAGAACTGCGAATTCAAGGCCGCCAGCACCGCACTGAGCCTGATCGCCAAGTACCACGCGCACGTCGACCTGATCAGTATGATGTCGCGCCTGGCCCGCGAAGAGCTGGTGCACCACGAGCAAGTCATGCGCCTGATCAAAAAGCGCAAAGTCGAATTGCGCCAACTGCATGCGGGCCGTTATGCCTCGGGTTTGCGCAAAGTGGTGCGCAGCCACGAGCCGGTCAAGCTGGTGGACACGCTGGTGGTTGGCGCGTTTATCGAAGCGCGTAGTTGCGAGCGTTTCGAAGCACTGGTGCCGCATTTGGACGAAGAACTCGGCAAGTTCTATTTCGGATTGCTGAAAAGCGAAGCGCGGCACTTTCAGGGTTACTTGAAACTGGCGTACCAGTACGGTGACGCTAAAGACATCGCCCAGGTGATCGAGCGGGTCAGGGCGGCCGAGCAGGAACTGATCGAGTCACCCGACACCGAGTTCCGTTTTCACAGTGGCGTGCCAGCCTGACGCCACGGCCAGCCCGAGCAGCACGGTGATTGCGCTCAACAGCAAGATCACCGTTTGCGTGCCCAGCGGCGCCGCCAGCAGCGCAATCATCAAGCCAGCCAATGGCTGAGCCAGATTGTTGAGCAAGGTGATCACGCCCACGGTCTTGCCAAAATCCTGCCGCGGAATCACCCGCTGACGGGTACTGCGCAGGTACACGTTAAACATCTTGTCGAAGCCGCTGACCAGCAGGAAACCCACGGTGTAAGCCCATAAGTGGGTGCTGACGGCCATGATCAACGCGCCTGCGCCGATCAGCGAATACGCGAGCCCGCCCATGACCTTCAACGGTAACGTGGCGCGTGCCAGGTAAAACAGAATGGCGATGGTGACCAGCGCGCCCGCCGCCTGCAGCAGCGCGTAAGCATCGTTGCCCGCTGCAAAGTGGCCGGTGACCATCGCGGCAGAAGTGGCCAGCGTCACGCCGATGATCAGGTTCACACCCAACGCCAGCGTGATGATGCGCTTCAACTCGACCACGTTGCGGATATGCGTGAACGCAATGCGCAGCGGTTGCAGCCAGATACCCTGATGCTGCTCGAATGTGTGCAGGTTCACCGTGCTGTTGCGCTGCCAAACCCGCATCGCCAGGTCCGCCAGCACAAACAGCCCGGCAACCCCCAGCACCACCCAGTGCCACGCCCAGACTTGCAGCATCAGCGCTGCCAGCAGCGGCCCCAGCACCAGCCCGCTCTGGTCGGCAATTTGTGAGTAGGACAGCGTCTTGGCGTAGGTGTAATGCTTGAAAATATGCGGCATCAGCACTTCGCGGGCCATGATGCCCTGCGTGGTCAACACGCCGCACAGCGCCGACAGCGCGACCAACCAAAACAGACCGTCGAACAGCGCGTACAGGGCCACCGCCAGGCCACACGCCAGCGCCCGGTAGCGCTGGCTGATCTGCAGAATGCGTACCGGCGAAAACGTGTCGCACAAGGCTCCGCACACCGGGAATGCCAGGTAACGCGGCAGCGATTCGACAAAAAACGCCAGCCCGGCCCACGACACACTTTGGGTGGTCTGAAACACCACCAGTGGCACGATGAACAGCAGAATTTGATCCGCCAGCCGCGACAGGAACAGCGAAACAAAGAACGCCAGGTAATCCTTGCGCATACAACTCCCTGTGAATGGCGTTAAAGATCGCGGGCAACCGCGTGTGCCGCATAGCTTGCCACCTGGAATGCGCGCACTTCAATCTGCTCACCTACGCTGAAGTGAGGTGGCGTGGCGGTTTTGTGCGCTAAACGCCCTTGAAGCGAATTTCCCGGTAGCGCGGCACTGCCAGGTGCCAGGCAATGTTGCCGCGCCATTGGTTATGCAGGGCGTGCGCGCACGTCACCACGGCGTGCACTGCTTGCTCGTCATAGCCCAACTCGGCCAGGCGATGGGGCAATTGTGCCTGCGCAGCCGAAAATGCATGGGCCCATTGATCAATGCGCCGCGATACTTCGCGAGCAGCCTCATGCGCAGATAAACCCTGGGTGTGCCGCAAATGAGTCAACACGTTATAGGTATCCTCATCGGGATTTTCCATGATCCGAAACGAGAGTAAATCATTCACCGCTTTGAACAGGTTGAGTGCCAAGAGGCGCAGCTCCTGCCAGGGTTGGCTGTAGTAGAGGGAGGACGGCAGGTAAATGTTCTGCGCCCAATAAGTGAATTCCAGGCAAAGCTGAAACCCGCCTGCGTTGCGCCAAAGACTATCGTAGCCTTCTACGCCGGGTTGAGTGTGATGCGTTCGGTGCATCAAAGCGGTGGCGCAGGGTTCGAGATAATTTGCATATTGCTGGGCTGCTCGAGCTTTCCAGAGTGGCGGCGCGAGGCGTGCCGCACGCCGAATAATATCGGTAAGCCCAGCGGCCAGCGGACCCTGCGCAGTGGCGGAGCCTGCGAATGCACTGCTATAGACGCCGCGAAGCAAATGCTCCAACGCTTGCGGGTCGGTGCAGTCCTCGTCCGCGCTGTCATCCTGGCAACTGAACCAGCCTAAAAGGTCGGACAGAATCAGCAATAGCGCCAGCGGCGCATCGGGCCACATGTACGCGGCATACAGGCCGGGCACGTAAATGTCCTGCTGATGCGTGTCATGTGATGTTTTTTCCAGGCCCATGCTCTTGAGCCATTGACGTGTGTGAAGTTGCACTTCGTCGGCAAAGGGGCTGAGCGGGTAATCCGCTTCAGCCAGCCAGCCTGGCAGGTCAAACGCGCTATCGGACAGAGGCTGCGAGTCGCCCAGCCGAGGCTGAGGTGCCCACCCCTTGATGCCCGTCAACCCGGCGCGCAATACCAGTGTGCGCAACCAGACGGTGAACGTCAGCGGCGCGTTGTGCAGTTCTTGCTGTAGCTGCACGGCGTCCACCCAGCGCCAGGCTTTGGCTTCTTCTGGGTTGGCAATGGGGTTGGTGGCGCAGCGGCCTACAAATACATGATCGTATTCATACTCCGTCATGGTGGGTGAAACCTGTTCCTGGTAGACCAGCGTGGAGTGTTGCTCAAGCTCACAGGTCAGGCCCATCTCTTCGAACAGCCGGCGCCGCGCCGCGTCGGCGGTTTTCTCGCCCTGGCGCGGGTGCCCGCAGCATGCATTGCTCCACAATCCCGCGGAGTGATACTTAGTGTCTGCGCGTTGTTGCAGAAGCAGCCTGGCGTGCTCATCAAATATGAATATTGAGAATGCACGGTGCAGCAGGCCTTCATCATGCACCTGCTGTTTTCCAGCGAAGCCTGTGGGTTGGTCATTCAGGTCAACCAGAATCAGCACGTCTTCCATATCAGCCTCCCGGGCTATTTATGTCGGACGGTAATGCGGTCCATTTCAAGGGCAGGGCGTCGCCTCGAGATTAGAGCGTATAGGAATTAACGAGGGAGCCATTGCGCAAAGGTTATATTTTTTCGCTATACGGCTATGATAAAAACCCATGAAAATAAGTCTCTGATTGTTCGCCGATCGACTAGATTGAAGTGGTTAAGGTAAAGGGGTGTCCGCTGCAGTTCCGGTCTTTTACTTCTAGTTAATCCATGTGCCTTTAAGGCGGGGTACATACGCTTGCCTGACGGGCCCGCTAGAGGCTGACGCAATGATCGGTCCACACGTGTTATCAAGGCAAAAAAACTATAAGGCGGCGCAAGCGCAATGGCGTGAGGCGTTCGACTACCAAGCGCAAGTGTCTGGCAAAGAAGTGCGTACGGCTATCGGGTGTGCGCTTGCAGCTGTTTACAAACTCCCGGCCGATCAGACGCGTTTATTCTGCGAAGCCGTAGAACTTATCAATACCGCCTCGTTGATACATGACGATGTGCTCGACGGCGATCTTGTGCGCCGTGGGCTTCCTTCGGTATGGGCCAAATATGGCGTTGAAATTGCTCTGAATTCGGGTATGTACGGCTACATCGCCAGCCTGCAACGTCTGGCAGAGCTGTCCAATGTGAATATTCTGCGGGCCTGCCTTACGAGTCTTGAATACCTGCACGTCGGGCAGCACTTGGATCTGAAATTCAGCAACGGCAGTGTTCTGCCGACAATGGCCGAATACACGTTGATTGCTCAGGCCAATACCAGTGGTTTTTTTGTTTTGTTGCTGGAAGTCTGTCAGTGCCTGAGCCCAGTGGATGACGACAGTTACCTGGCGCTCAAGCACCTGCTGCTGGAACTAGGTGTGTATTATCGCTATGTCAACGATTACTGTGATGTTAACCATATTCCGCACTTCGAAAAAAAAGGATTTGCCCCGGACCTTGAGGGCGGGCCAAAGTCTATTTTAATGATTCTTGCCGGTCAGCCATTAGTTAAAGGTAAAAAAACCGACCTGCAAAAACAACAGGTGATAAAAGCCTATGGTCGTGCGGGTGTATTTGATGCCGCGCTGGCGTTAATAGTGGGCACTTACGCTACGCTCGATGAGCGCTTGCAAGCTATCCGGCATAACCACCCCGAGCACGACATCGCTGCGTTGGTGGAAGTGCTGAGTGAACTCCAGTTTCAGCCTGGCCCTGCCGATAATTACTATCTGCAGTGCCTGGCCTGAGGTCGAAAGTTACCACGCCATCGTGCGGCCGCAGCGATCGGTTCTCACGGAGCCATCGCGCTCAAGATCGCATGCGCCACCTTCACCCGTTCGGCATTCGGGTAGTTTTTGTTCGCCAAAATCACCACGCCCATGTCTTTGCTCGGCACGTAGGCCACATAGGCGCCAAAACCGCTGGTTGATCCTGTTTTGTTATACAAAACGTCAGCCGGTTGCGGCTGGGCGGGCGTCAGCCAGGTAACGGTGTGCGGCTGCATCGCCATTGCGGTGGAATTGCCGTCGATCAAAGCCTGCAAGGTGATCGGATAAGGGTAACGCTCCCAACCCAACCCCTGAGTCATGCCATTCACGCTGTAGTAGCCGGCGTGTGTGGTGGCGACGGCTTGTTGCAGGGGCTTTTCCAGGGTTTCGGGGTGCATGTTAGTGATCACATAGCGGGCCAGGTCCTGCGTGCTGGTCTTGATGCCGTACGCTTCGCTGTCCAATGCGCCAGGGCTTACGCGCACTGGCTTCTGCTGGCTGTCGTAGCCCTGAGCATAGTGGCCGGCCTTGTTCGCGGGCACGCTGAGGTAGGTGTTACTTAAACCGAGCTTCGGCAGCAGGGTCTGCTCCATCAGCACATTGAAGGGCTGGCCGAGGCTCTGCGCCGCCAGGTAGCCAAACAAGCCAATGCTTGGGTTGGAATAAAGACGCTGAGTGCCGGGCGCGTACGCAGGTTTCCAGTGCTGGTAGTAGGTGAGCATGGTCGCCGCGCTGTCGGCGGTAGCGGGAAACTGCAACGGCAGGCCGCCTGGCGTGTAGGTCGCCAATTGCAGCAGGCTGATGCTGTCAAAAGCACTGCCGGCCAACGCGGGCAGGTGCTGGCTGGCTTTGTCCGAGAGCGTGAGCTTGCCGATGGCTTGCGCGTAACCACCCAGGGTTGCGGTGAAGGTTTTACTCAGCGAACCGACTTCAAACAGCGTGTCTTCGGTAACCGGTTGCTGCGTTTCCCTGGAGGCCACGCCGTAGTTAAAGTATTGCACCTTGCCTTGGTTCAACACAGCGACCGAAAGGCCGGCGATGCCCTGTTGGCGCATCAACGGTTCAACGCGGCTGCCCACCACCTGGCGCATGTCGGTGGCGGCCGCACAATAGCCGCAGCCCAACAGTAAGGCTGAAATAAGGGTTTTTTGATAGGTATGTTTCATGCTGGTTGGTTTCCATGTGAGTCATCCCGACGATCAAAGCCTGCGCAGGCGGGGCAAATCTAGGTGGATTTTGTGCGTGCGGCAAACGATCATATCTCGCACCAGCCATTAGAAAAATTAGGGGTAGCGCATGCTGCGCTCACATCTGCCACTCAACGCCTTGCGTGCATTCGAGGCATCGGCCCGGCACTTGAGTTTTACCCGCGCGGCCATCGAGTTGTGCGTCACCCAGGCGGCCGTCAGTCATCAGGTCAAAAGCCTTGAGGCGCAACTCAATGTCACCTTGTTCAAACGCCTGCCGCGCGGTTTGATGCTGACCCGCGAAGGTGAAACATTGCTGCCGGTGCTGCGCGAATCATTTGACCGCATTGCGCATACCTTGGGCCAATTCGAGGGCGGGCATTATCGCGAAGTGCTCACGGTGGGCGCTGTCGGCACCTTCGCCGTCGGCTGGCTGTTGCCACGCCTGCCGGACTTCCAGCGGCGCTACCCGTTTATCGATCTGCGCTTGTCCACCCACAACAACCGCGTTGACGTTGCCGCCGAAGGCCTGGATTACGCGATCCGCTTTGGCGCTGGCGCGTGGCACGGCACCGAAGCCTGCCAATTGCTTGAGGCGCCGCTCACCGTGCTGTGCGTGCCCGCGCTTGCCGAGCAACTGCACACGCCGGCCGACCTGTTGAAACACACCTTGCTGCGTTCCTATCGCGCCGATGAATGGACCCTGTGGTTTCAGGCCGCCGGGTTGCCCGCCGACACCTTGATACCGCGCAACATCGTCTTCGACTCGTCGCTCTCGATGATGGAGGCCGCGTTGCAAGGCGTCGGCGTGGCACTGGCACCGGCGATGATGTTTTCGCGGCAACTGGCGACGGATGTGATTCGCCAGCCGTTCGCGGTGGGTATTACGACCGGCAGTTACTGGCTGACGCGCCTGCAGTCACGGGTCGAAACCTCAGCGATGCTGGCGTTCAAGGGCTGGTTGCAAGAAGTGTCCTGTCATTTTTCAGAAACAAAATGAAACATTTTCCCGGCGCAAAGGTTCTACCGTTTCTCCCGTATTGAGTGTGTTCATGAAAATCCCGCGCCCCTCCGACCGCATTCCCCACCTCACGCAATTGCGCAATTTGAAGATGGCGCGCTCCGCCCACGCCTATGTCCGCGGCAGCACCGTGCAGTTTTACGAATGGCTGCACAGCCAATCGGGTCGGCGCCTGCCGCATGGCCCGGCGATCTGGATCTGCGGCGATTGCCACGCGGGCAACCTTGGCCCCACCGGCGACAACAATGGCCGCATCGACATGCATATCCGCGACCTCGACCAAACGGTGATCGGTAACCCGGCGCATGACCTGGTGCGCCTGGCCTTGTCGTTGGCGACCGCCGCGCGCGGTTCGGATTTGCCCGGTGTGACCACCGCGCGGATGCTTGAAGAAATGATGCTGGGCTATGCACAGGCCTTCAAGGACAAACCCGACGAAGCACCGCCGCGCCCGTCGCAGGTCAAGGCGGGCATGCGCAGTGCGGTAGAGCGCACCTGGAAAAACCTCGCCCGCGAGCGTATCGAAAGTGCCCGGCCGACGATTCCGTTGGGCAAGCACTTTTGGTCGTTGTCGCGCGCAGAAAAGAGCGCCCTTGCAACGCTGTGCGCCTCTGAAGACCTGCACCAGCTGGTGACCTCACTCAAAGGCCGCCCCAAAGACGCCAAAGTCGAATTGCTCGACTCGGCTTATTGGGTCAAGGGCTGCAGTTCCCTCGGCCTGTTGCGTTACGCGGCGTTGCTGGGCGTGGGCGACAAGGATGATCAGGAATATTGCCTGATCGATATCAAGGAAGCGGTGGGCGCCGCCGCACCGCGTTCGGCGCGCGCAAAGATGCCGCGCGACAACGCTCGGCGCGTCGTCGAAGGTGCCCGCCAGCTGTCCCCGGGCTTGGGTGAGCGCATGTTGGCGACACGTTTTCTCGATCACGGTTTTTTCATCCGCGAACTGCTGCCCCAGGACATGAAGCTGGAGCTGGATGAATTAAGCGAGATCGACGCGATGCACGCGGCCGGTTACCTGGCACGCGTGGTCGGCATCGCCCACGCCCGGCAGATGGACCGGGCAACCCGCAAGGCGTGGATGGGCGTGCTCCAGGAGAACCGCTCCAGGCAACTGGACGCGCCTTCCTGGTTATGGACCAGCGTGGTGCAATTGGTCGGCAGCCACGAGCAGGGCTACCTCAACCATTGCCGCCGGTACGCACTGGAACACTGAGCCTCAGTTGATCAGGGCTCAACGTGTGCCTAGGCCAGGTATTTGTGGAACCAGCCCAACGTGCGCTCCCACGCCAGATTCGCCGCCGCTTCGTCATAACGCGGCGTCGAGTCATTGTGAAAACCGTGGTTGGCGCCCTTGTAGATAAATGCTTCATACGTAGTCCCAGCCGCTTTCAACGCCTTCTCATACGGCGGCCACCCTTCATTGATGCGCGTGTCCAGCTCGCCGAAGTGCAACATGATCGGCGCCTTGATGCGCGGCACGTCTTTGGCTTCAGGCTGACGACCATAGAACGACACCGCCGCCGCCAATTCCGGGTAAGCCACTGCCGCCGCATTGGTGACACCGCCGCCGTAGCAGAAGCCGGTGATGCCGACTTTGCCGGTGCTGCTGTCGTGGTGCATCAGCCATTCGATGGCCGCAAAGAAGTCGTTCATGAGTTTTGTGGGGTCGACTTTCTGTTGCAACTCAACGCCTTTTTCATCGTTGCCGGGGTAGCCGCCGACGGACGTGAGGCCATCCGGCGCCAGGGCGATAAACCCGGCTTTCGCCAGGCGCCGGGCGACGTCTTCGATGTACGGGTTGAGGCCACGGTTCTCGTGGACCACCACCACCGCCGGCAATTTACCGGCAGCCTTGGCCGGGCGCACCAGGTAGCCGCGCACGCTGCCATTGCCCTTCGGCGAAGGGTAGGTGATGTAGTCGGCGACGATGTCGGGGTCGGTGAATTTAACCTGTTCGGCCAGCGCGTAATTGGGGCTCAGTGCCGCCAGCAGCGCCGAGGCGGTGAGGCCACCGAAGGTAAACAGCGCGGCGCGGTCGAGAAATTCGCGACGATTGATCTTGCCATGGGCGTAGCCGTCGTAGAGTTCGAGCAGTTCGGGGGCAAAGTCTTTCGCGGTGAGACGAGTCATCGGTGCAATCCTCGATTAGCGGTGACAGTTAATGTAGACCAGTATCAGCCCTCGCGGCCATGCGCAGCGGCGGCCAATTGCGCGGTGTCGACGCGCACGAATACCGAATCGCCAATCGCGGTGAGCACGTCACCCGCATACACCTCGCAGACCACCCGACTTTTACGTCCTACCTCGCCCTCGACGCGCGCGCGCAGCCTCAGCGTTATGCCCATGGGCGCAGGTTTGATGAATTTGATAGCGAGGTTGCCGGTGACGCAGTCGATGCGCGGCAAACTCCCGGGTTCGCGAAGCTCGGCCCGGTAGTGGTAGGCCATGGCGGTCCAGTTCGAATGACAATCCACCAGCATCGCGATCAGCCCACCATAGACCAGTTCGGGCCAGCCGCTGTATTTTGCCTCGGGTTGATGCTCGGCAATCACATGGACGGCATCGGTGTCCCAACGACTTTTGAGGTGCAGGCCATGCGGGTTGTTGCCGCCGCAGCCGTAACAGATGCCTTCGGGCGCAGCGGTGTCCTGCAGAGACAGGGTATGCATGCAAAATCCTTTTTGTTCGGGGGCGACTACGCTGTTTGGCAGCGCTCTATTTAGCAGAGCATACGCCTGAGGCGAATAAAATCATGACGCGTCGAATGCCCTTCGTCGTTCTGCTGGCAGTGGCCTGCGGTGGGTTGCCCCGCGCCGAGGCTGTCGAGTACAAAGACGTCAACCGCGCGGCAAGCCAGATCAGCTTTACCTTTCAACAATTCGGGCAACGGGTTTACGGCACCTTCAGCGACTTTGAAGGCACCCTGACCTTCGACACGCAAAAGCCCGAGGCGGCGCATGCGTTGCTCAAGATCCAACTCACCAGCATCGATGCTGGCAGCCCGGACGCTAATACCCAGTTGCAACAGCCTGGCTGGTTCGACACCGCGGCCTATCCCGTCGGCGTGTATGAGTCCAGCAGTGCGTTAGCGCTGGGCGACAACCGCTACCAGATCATCGGCAACCTGACGATCAAGGGCATTACGCGGCCGGTGAATATTGCGGTGGTGCTCAAGGAGCAAAGCGGCATCGGTGTGTTCGACGGTGAATTCGTGCTCAAGCGCGACGCGTTCAAAATCGGCGAGGGCGAGTGGGCGGGCAACAGCGTGGTGTCCAACGACATCAATATCAAATTCAAGATGGTCGCGCCGCAACGCTAGCGGGCAAAGCCGAGTATGACGCCAGGCTGACTCGGTGCCCGCCGCTGGCGGCGCGCCTGTCGGGATCAGTACTTGTAAGCCTGACGCCCGATCAGCAGCCACTTGCCTTTTTGCTTCTGCCAGACCTGAAAGTTATCAATGTCGGTGGGCACTTCGACGCCGCTGTTCACCGCCAGGGCGTGAAAGTGGTTGCGCACCAGGGCGGTGTCGCCACTCAGGGTGATGGTCTGGTTCTGCATTTCGAGGGTTTTGAAGGCGCTGGTGTGGGTTTCGAGGTCGGCGATAAATTGCGCCTTGTTCTGCACTTTGCCGCTGGAGTGGCCGTAGGTCAGCGAGTCGGCGGTCAAGGCATGCAGTTGCTTAAGGTCCAGGTGCAGCATGGCTTGGGTCAGGTGGTCGACTGCTTGAGCCACATCCTTTTCAGCAGCGGCAGGCGCAGCGGCGACATAGCCTGAGAACAGGCAGAGAAAGCCGATCAATACTTTGACGTTTGGCATGGGTGTTTCCTTATTGTTGTTAGGGCGGAGGCGACGATTTGAGTCGTCGTACAACCATGCAATATTTACCGTGAGGAAAGAAAGTTAAATTTTGAAATATCTGGAAATGCATGGAGCGAATGTGGGAGGGGGGGGGGGGAAGAAAAAAAAAAAAAAAAAAAAAATAATAAAAAAAAAAAAAAAAAAAAAAAAAAAAAAAAAACG
>NZ_JBLZPT010000002.1:0-278418 GCF_049199985.1 Pseudomonas kitaguniensis | reverse complement strand
TTTATCTTTTATTTTAATATAAATTACTAATCACCCCCCCCCCCCCCCCCCCCCCCCCCCCCCCCCCCCCCCCCCCCTCCCACAGTTGAATGCATTCTGTTTGCGAGATTGGAGCGACTTCAGGGCGTGCCAGCGCGGCCCGGTTTATCCCTCGGCCAGCGCCGGCGTACGTGGTGGGATCAGGCGTTTACTGCCGGTGGCTTCATACGCACAGGCAAACCGCAGCAGCGCCGAATCATCATAAGCTCGCCCGGCAAACGTCAGGCCTACCGGCATGCCAATGTCTGCCATCACGCCCATCGGCACGGTGACGGTGGGCACGCCCAAGTGGCGAATCGCGAGGTTGCCGTTGGCCACCCAGACGCCGTTGCTCCAGGCTATATCGGCCGAGGTTTGGTTGACATCGGCATCGGCCGGGCCAACATCCGCCACGGTAGGGAACAGCACTGCATCCAGCCCCAGTGTGTCCATCCAGTCTTCCAGGTCCACGCGCCGGGTTTGTTCCAGGCCGCGCAGGCCGTCCGGCAGGCTGCTGATCTGATCCCATGGCGTGATGCCGCGCTCGGCCATGCGCACGTATTGGTCCATGCCTGCGGCCAAATCGTCTTCGCGATTGGGCAGGGTTCCCGGGTCGTGAGGGAAGATCTTCGGCCCGTCTACATCGGCCAGGCGGTTCAGGGTCGGGTCGTCGTTGGCGCGCAAGAAGTCATCGAAGGCCCAGGCCGACAGCTCCCACAATTCGTCGTGCAAAAATTCCTTCGAAACCAGGCCACGGGTAAATACCGTGGGCGCGCCGGGGCGGTCGCCTTCGCAGTTGGAGACCAGCGGAAAGTCCACCTCGATCACTTCGGCACCGGCGGCTTGCAGTGCCTGGCGCGCGGCTTGCCAGAGGTCGATGACGCTGGCGCGGGTGTTGATCTTTTGCCCGGTCGGCCCGCCGATGCCGGGTTTTTCGCTGGTGCCGGCCTCGGGGTCGGCGTTGATGTACATGCGCGGTACACCCAAACGCTTGCCGGCGAGGGCATCGCGGTTGACGGCCAATTGCGCGTAGGACGCAGGGCGCACCGAGGCCACGCCCGGGATGGCGACCCAAGGTTGCAGGCGCCACAGGTCGCCGCGTGTGTCGGGGTCTTCGGCGACCACGACATCGAGTACTTCGAGAAGGTCGGCCATGGTGCGCGCGTAAGGTACGACCACGTCCATGGTCGGCGTCAAAGGCCAGTTACCGCGTACCGAAATCACCCCGCGCGACGGGGTGTAGGCGCACAAGCCATTGTTGGAGGCCGGGCCGCGTCCGCTTGACCAGGTTTCTTCGGCCAGCCCAAAGGCTGCAAAGCTTGCTGCGGTCGCGGTGCCGGCGCCGTTGGATGAGCCGGAGGCGAACGGCGCCGTCAGGTAGTCGGCGTTGTACGGGCTTTCGGCGCGGCCATATACGCCGCGCTGCATGCCGCCGTTGGCCATCGGCGGCATATTGGTTTTGCCCAGGCAGATGGCGCCGCCGGCACGCAGGCGCTCGATGGTGAAGGCATCGCGTTGCGCGGTCAGCTTGGCGAAGGCCGGGCTGCCGGAGGCTGCCGTCAGGCCTTTCACCAAATAACTGTCTTTGGCGGTGTAGGGAATGCCATCCAGTGGACCCAAGGTTTCGCCTTTGGCGCGTCGGGCGTCGGACGCCTCGGCTTCTTTAAGGGCGTCCGGGTTACGCACCACGACGGCGTTCAGCGCGGTCGCGGTTTGCGGGCCGTCATAGGCATCGATTCGCGCCAGGTAGGCCTGCACCAGTTCAACGGCAGTGGTGTGGCCGCTTTCAAGCGCAGCGCGCAATTGAGCAATGGAGACTTCGGTAACTTGCATCACGTTTCTTTAGCCGCCTTCAAGTGGGAGGTATGGCGGCAGTCTACGTACAGATATTTCACAAAACCAGCGCCGGGTAGCTGCGGGAACGCAGCGCATTCCCGCTCGCCACAGGTGTGCGCAGCCGGAGCTTGGCGAGGTCATTGCGAGGGGGCGGCCTTATCGCTAGGGTAGGGGTCTATTATTTCAAGGAAGAGACCATGCAAAGACCTTATATCGCTCTGACCGCTTTGCTCGGCTTTTCGCTGTATACCCTGGCAACGATGCTCACGGCCGAGCAATCACTATTGGCTTTTGGACGGCAACTGATGTCGAGGCCGGACACGGCACAGGTGGTGATCGACCTGTACCTGATGGCTGCGCTGGCGTGTGTGTGGATGTATCGGGATGCGCGCAAGCGAGGGCGGTCGGTCGCGTCTGTGGTGCCGTATTGGTTGCTGACGGCGGTGTTCGTTTCGGTGGGACCGTTGTTGTACATCGTCGTTAATGGGTTTGCGTCGCGTCCGAGTACGAACCCCTGACGGTTCGAGCCGGCAAGGGCGCGATCCGTCAGTCGGGTGTCATAGAGGGTGATCGCACCCTTCCGGTTACACGCCTTTGGTCGATGGCAGCAATATCGTCATAATCCCCAGCAGCGGCAGGAACGAACACAGGGTGTAGACGTATTCGATGCCGTGGCTGTCGGCGAGCAGGCCGAGCAGCGCGGCGCCTATGCCGCTGAAACCGAACATCAGGCCGAAGAACACACCGGCGATCATGCCCACATTGCCCGGCACCAGTTCCTGGGCGAAGACCACGATGGCCGAGAACGCCGAGGCGAGGATGAAACCAATCATCACGCTGAGCACGGCCGTCCAGAACAGGTCGACGTAGGGCAGGGCCATGGTAAAGGGCGCGGCGCCCAGGATCGAAAACCAGATAACTTTCTTGCGCCCGATTTTGTCGCCAATCGGGCCACCGGCGAAGGTGCCGACGGCTACCGCGCCGAGGAACAGAAACAGGTACATCTGCGAGCTGGCAACCGACAACTGGAATTTTTCAATCAGGTAGAAGGTGAAGTAGCTGGTCATGCTGGTCATGTAGATGTATTTGGAAAACACCAACAGCGCCAGCACCACCAGGGCAAACGTCACGCGGCCTTTGGACAAGCCGTGAGTGGCTTTGCCGCCTTGCTTGAGCTTGAACAGGTTGAGGTGGTTGCGGTACCAGCGGCTCAAGCCGTACAGCACCAAAATCGCCAACACCGCGAACAGCCCGAACCAGGCGATATGCGTTTGGCCGTATGGAATGATGATCGCCGCCGCCAGCAACGGGCCAAAGGCGCTGCCGGTGTTGCCGCCGACCTGGAAGGTCGATTGCGCCAAACCGTAACGCCCGCCGGAGGCCAGG
This sequence comes from Pseudomonas kitaguniensis, assembly GCF_049199985.1. Classification (NCBI taxonomy): domain Bacteria; kingdom Pseudomonadati; phylum Pseudomonadota; class Gammaproteobacteria; order Pseudomonadales; family Pseudomonadaceae; genus Pseudomonas; species Pseudomonas kitaguniensis. Next base: position 275,178 of record NZ_JBLZPT010000002.1, on the reverse strand, counting down.
CGCGCCACGCGTGAGGTTTCCGGGTGGAAGGTCGACGAGCCCACGCCCACCAGCGCCGCCGCCATCAGGATCGCCGGGAAGCTGCCGACAAACGCCAGCATCAAAATACCGATCAAGGTGCACACCATGCCCGCCGGCAACAGCCACGGTTTGGGGTGACGGTCGGTGTGGTAGCCGATCCACGGTTGCAGCAACGACGCGGTGAGTTGGAAGGTCAGGGTGATCAGGCCGACCTGGGTAAAGCTCAGCCCGTAGTTGGCCTTGAGCATCGGGTAGATCGATGGCAGCACGGCCTGGATCAGGTCATTGATCATATGCGCCACGGCACACGCGCCGAGCACGCGCATGACCAAGGGGCTGATGTGCGGCGTGCTGGTTGCAGCGGCGGGTGAAGCGGACAGGCTCGACATGCAGGCATTCCATACAAGGCAGCAAACAGGGGCAGCGAGTACTTAAGCCCGTTGCCCATTTCATAATATTTCGGAGTTTATGCTAGATTCGCCGCAAATGCCTGTCTCGCGCAATTCGGGCGGCAACTGTCGCGAAAAGGGCGAAATGATCAAATCACTGGATAAATTTCTGCAGGAGATCGATCAGGGCGACTGGGCTGTCATCAGTTCCGCCACCGACTATCCCGAGAATTGGTTAGTGCCCGACCACAGCCATGAGAAGCACCAATTGCTCTATGCCATCGAAGGCGTGATGGTGGTGCGCTCGGCGCAAAACCAGTGGACGGTGCCGCCCAATCGCGGTTTCTGGATGCCGTGCGGGCAGGTGCATTCGCTGCGTTGCGTCGGCGCGCTGAAAATGCGCAGTGTGTTCGTGCGGCCCGACAGTTTTGCCAACCTGCCTCGGGCTTGCTCAGCGAGCTGATCAAGGCCTCTGTCAGTGTGCAACCACCGTACGCCGAGGACTCGCGGGACGCGCGCATCATGCGCCTGATCCTCGACGAGCTGGCCATTCTGCCTGCGCTGCCGTTGTCCCTGCCGCAGCCCGCCGACCTGCGCATCCAGCGTATTTGCCAGGCACTGCAACGCGACCCCGGCGATGCGTCGACCGTGGCGGATTGGAGTCATCGGCTTGAGCTTGATCAGAAAACCATTCAGCGCTTGTTTCGCAAGGAAACCGGCCTGACCTTCGGCCAATGGCGCCAGCAGGCGCGGTTGCTGTTGGCGTTGGAACGCATTGCGCTGGGGCAGAAGATTATTGATGTGGCGGTTGAACTGGGCTACGACAGCCCAAGCGCCTTTACCAGCATGTTCAAGAAGCAGTTTGGCAAGACGCCGAGTCAGTTTTTCAGGTAACGGGCCTCGCCACGCTACGAGGCAAGCCGGCGGTCACTGCTCCGCCGTGGTCAAGTTAGCGTAGAAAATGCAGCCGATCAGCCGGGCAAACAGGCTGAGGGTTTCCGACAGGTTTGGGTCTTCAAACAGCATTGCCCTTGAATCCAGCGCACACAGCGCGCCAAACAAGCGGCCATCAGGCAGAAAGATCGGCGCGCCGGCGTAGCTCTCGATGGCGAATTGCTTGACCACCGGGCGTGTTGCATAACGGCCATCTTGACTGATTTGCGGGATAAACAGTGCCGTCGGGTTGATGCAAAACTCACTGCACAGTGTGTTTTCAAGGTTAAGCACGTCATCCACATTGATGCCCATTGCCATGGGGTCATGCACCGAGCAAACGATCCATTCAATGTCGGTGAACTTGGCGATGCTGGCGAATCTCATCCCGGTCAGGCGGGTGACCAGTTGCAAAATGCTGGTAGTGGCTTCTATTTCGGCGATAGCGGCACGTTCATCGGCGCTGAGAAGCGCATGTGCTGGGGTGACGCTGGAATTCATGTTGTAACACTCCAAGGGCGTGGTGGCAGGTGCCACCACGAACCGTCAGGTCCTAATTAATCCGTGGGTGCTGTTGCACCAGGTTTTTACGTTTCGCCTCAAGCTCGGCAATTTCGGCGTCGATGTCTTCAATCTTCTGCTCGATATTGTCATGGTGTTCTTGCAGCAACTCTTTGGCTTCTTCCATGTCCGAAGCCGCCGGCGCCGCACCACGCAGAGGTTTATTCGCAGTTTCCTTCATGGTCAGCCCGGTAATCAAGCCGACTACAGCAAATACCATCAGATAGTAGGCGGGCATAAACAAATCGTTGGTGCTTTCCACCAGCCACGCCACTGCCGTCGGCGTAATACCGGCGATCAAAACCGACACATTGAACGCGCTGGCCAAGGCGCTGTAGCGCAGGTGCGTGGGGAACATCGCGGGCAGGGTGGACGCCATCACGCCGATAAAGAAGTTAAGGATAATCGCCAGGATCAACAGGCCGGCGAAGATCAGGCCGATCTTGCCGCTGGTGATCAGCATAAACGCCGGAATCGCCAGGAACAGCAGGCCGACGCTACCGGCAATAATGAACGGCTTACGGCCGATCTTGTCGCTGACAAAGCCGATAAACGGCTGCACGAACAGCATGCCGACCATGATTGCGATGATGATCAGCACACCGCTGTTTTCTTCGTAATGCAGGTTGTGCGACAGGTAGCTCGGCATATACGTGAGCAGCATGTAATACGTCACGTTGGTGGCCGCGACGATGCCGATGCAGGTCAGCAGGCTGCGCCAGTGTTTGGTGGCGACCTCCTTGAACGACACTTTGGGGCCGTGGGTCAGGCCTTCACGGTCGCCTTGTTCAAGCTTGTCCATGTGTTGCTGGAAGGCTGGCGTTTCTTCGAGTGCGTGGCGCAGGTAAAGGCCGATGATGCCCAGCGGCAGCGCCAGGAAGAACGGCAGGCGCCAGCCCCACGCTTCAAATTCGGCTTCGCCCAACACGCTGGAGATCAGCACCACGACGCCAGCGCCAAGTACGAAACCTGCGATCGAGCCGAAGTCCAGCCAACTGCCGAGGAACCCGCGTTTACGGTCCGGGGCATATTCGGCGACGAAGATCGAGGCGCCGGTGTATTCACCGCCCACCGAGAAGCCTTGGGCCATTTTGCACACCAGCAACAGGATCGGCGCCCAGACGCCAATCGACGCATAACCGGGTATCAGGCCAATCGCAAAGGTGCTGAGGGACATGATCACGATGGTGGCGGCGAGGACTTTCTGCCGCCCGTATTTATCGCCCAAGGCGCCGAAAAACAGGCCGCCCAGCGGGCGAATCAAGAAAGGTACGGAGAACGTGGCCAACGCGGCGATCATTTGTACGCTGGGCGAGGCGTCGGGGAAAAACACCTTGCCGAGCACATAGGCGACAAACCCGTACACGCCGAAGTCGAACCACTCCATGGCGTTACCCAGCGCGGCGGCGGTGATCGCCTTGCGCACTTTGGCATCGTCAACAATGGTGATGTCTTTCAAACCGATCGGTTTGACGCTTTTTTTACGTAATTTCATCCGGGCCACTCTAAAACTGAACAGGGGTGGTGCCACCGTCCCGATGGCACCGCTCTGTCACTTCAGATACAACTGCACATGAAATAATTCACCGCTATTTGCCTTTTTTTGCAAACGCATTGAACTTCACGGCTGACCCAAGGAATTATCCGAATGCCTGTCGCCGCCTCACGCCTGATTTACCGTAAGCCCGTGGACAGCGATGTGCAGCGATTGTTCGCGATCTTCGGTGACCCGCAGACTAACGTGTTCAACCCGGCCGGGCCGCTCACCACGCTTGCCGAGGCGCAACGCCTGTTGGACCGCTGGCTCGAACAATGGGCCGCCGAAGGTTATGGCTGGTGGGCAATTGCCCGTTGCGAGGCGCCTGCGCACGTTATCGGGTTTGGCGGCGTAGCGCCGCTTAACTACCTGACCGAGCGGCGCATCAACCTCGGCTACCGTTTCGCCGTTGAAGCGTGGGGGCAGGGCTATGCCACCGAAATGGGCCACGACGCGCTAACGATGGCGTTCCAAACCCTCGGTGTGCCCGAGGTGTTCGGGCTGGTACGACCCGAGCATGCGGCCTCGATTCGGGTGCTGGAAAAGCTCGGCCTGCAACGCTTCGGCCTGCTCGATGATGTGCCTCGACAAGCGCCGAGCCTGGTGTTTCGGATTTGTCATCCTATAACCACGCCTGGCTGATCATTTTTACAACCCAGCAATAGCTCGGCGAGCGCCAATCTTTGCGATTGACAGCGCTCAGGCAGCCCGCTATAAAAGTGCTGGTTGTACGACGACATATGACATTACATATGTCCTATCTAACAAAAATAAAAAAGTGATGCCATGAACCTGAGTGAGCCCATCAACGCCCATCGCGTCGGCCAGGCCGTCGGCAACTATCGCTGGACTATCTGCGCGATGTTGTTTTTTGCCACCACCGTCAACTACCTCGACCGCCAGGTGCTTAGCCTGTTGGCGCCGCAGTTGTCGACGCAATTTGGCTGGAGTAACACTGATTACGCCAACATTGCGGCGGTGTTCCAGTTTGTTTACGCGATTTCGATGCTGTTTGCCGGACGCTTTGTCGACAAGATCGGTACCAAGGCTGCCTATGTGGTGGCGATTGCCATTTGGTCCACGGGCGCGATCATGCACGCGTTCGCCGTGCCGATGGGCGAGGGCATCGCTGCCGTCAGCGGCGCGATTGGCCTGGCGGTGATCCCGGTGTCGATTGCCGGCTTCATGCTCTCACGCGCGGTGCTGGCGATTGGCGAGGCGGGTAACTTCCCGATCGCGATCAAGGCGACCGCCGAATATTTCCCCAAAAAAGAGCGTTCCCTGGCCACGGGTATCTTCAACTCGGGCGCTAACGTGGGGGCGATTCTGGCGCCGATCTGCGTACCGTTGATCGCTGGCCTGTGGGGCTGGGAAGCGGCGTTCATGGTCATCGGCATGCTCGGGTTTGTGTGGGTGGCGGTGTGGTCGGCGCTGTACCAGAAACCCGAGGATCAGAAACGCCTCTCGGCCGAAGAACTCGCCTACATCCGCAGCGACCAAAGCGTACAGCCGGTTACGCCTGCACCGGCCGGCGCGGCGCAGAAAAAAGTCTCGTGGTTCAAGTTGCTCACCTACCGCCAGACGTGGGCGTTTGCCTTCGGCAAGTTCATGACCGACGGCGTGTGGTGGTTTTTCCTGTTTTGGCTACCGACCTATTTATCCGCGCAATACGGCATGAAAGGCCCGGACATCGTGATGCCGCTGGCGGTGCTGTACAGCATGACCATGGTTGGCAGTATCGGTGGTGGCTGGTTCCCCAGCTATTTCATGGCGCGCGGCGATGCACCGTATGACGGGCGCATGAAGGCGATGCTGGTGATCGCGCTGTTCCCGTTGGTGGTGTTGCTGGCGCAGCCGTTCGGCTATATCAGTTTCTGGGTGCCGGTGCTGTTGATCGGCGTGGGCGCTTCGGCGCATCAGGCGTGGTCGTGCAACATCTTCACCACCGTGTCCGACATGTTCCCGCAAAAAACCGTGGCCTCGGTGGTTGGCATCGGCGGCATGGCGGGTGGTTTGGGCGGTGTGGTGATGACCAAGATTGGCGGGTGGGTGTTTGACTACTACAAGTCAATCAACGACATCCACACCGGCTACATGATCATGTTTGCGATTTGTGCGTTGGCGTATCTGGTGGCCTGGAGCGTGATGAAAGCGCTGGTGCCACGCCACAAGGAAATCACTGACCTGTAAGCACTGATCTGTAAATAGAAGCGCCGGGGGGGGGGCCCCCCCCCCCCCCCCCACGGTAGTGGTGTTCGCAGCGCCTGGGACTAGCCCGGTACGCGACGGATTTTGGCGCCGAGCATCTGCAGTTTTTCTTCGATGCATTCGTAACCACGGTCGATGTGGTAAATGCGGTCGATCAGGGTGTCACCGTCAGCGCACAGTGCCGAAATGACCAGGCTGGCCGAGGCACGCAGGTCGGTAGCCATGACTGGCGCGCCCTTGAGCTTGTCGATACCGGTGACGATGGCGGTGTTGCCTTCGACCTGGATCTTGGCGCCCATGCGGTGCAGTTCGTAGACGTGCATGAAGCGGTTTTCGAAGATGGTCTCGATCACGGCACCGGTGCCTTCAGCAATGGCGTTCAAGGAAATGAACTGCGCCTGCATGTCGGTCGGGAACGCCGGGTACGGAGCGGTACGCACATTAACGGCTTTTGGCCGCTTGCCGTGCATGTTCAGCTCGATCCAGTCATCACCGGTAGTGATTTCAGCACCGGCTTCCTTGAGCTTTTCCAACACCGCTTCAAGGATGGTCGGATCAGTGTCCTTGACCTTGACGCGGCCACCGGTAACGGCAGCAGCCACCAGGTAGGTGCCGGTCTCGATACGGTCCGGCATCACTTTGTAGGTGGCCGAGTGCAGGCGTTTGACACCTTCAATGGTGATGGTGTCGGTGCCGGCGCCAGTGATGTTGGCCCCCATGGCGATCAGGAAGTTAGCCAGGTCGACCACTTCCGGCTCGCGCGCGGCGTTTTGCAACACGCTGCGGCCGTTGGCCAGGGCAGCCGCCATCATGATGTTCTCGGTACCGGTCACGCTGACGGTATCAAAGAAGAAGTTCGCACCGCGCAGGCCGCCTTCCGGCGCCTTGGCCTTGATGTAGCCGCCTTCGACGTCGATGGTCGCGCCCATGGCTTCAAGGCCACGGATGTGCAGGTCGACCGGACGTGAACCGATGGCGCAACCGCCAGGCAAAGCGACTTCGGCTTCACCGAAACGGGCAACCATTGGGCCTAGTACCAGGATCGACGCACGCATGGTTTTAACCAATTCGTACGGGGCGATCAGGGTTTTAATCGTGCGCGGGTCGATTTCGACGGACAGTTTTTCGTCAATCACCGGCTCAATGCCCATGCGACCGAACAGCTCGATCATGGTGGTGATGTCGTGCAGGTGCGGCAGGTTGGCCACGGTGACCGGGCCATCGCACAGCAGGGTCGCCGCCAGAATCGGCAGGGCAGAGTTTTTCGCACCGGAAATGCGAATCTCGCCATCTAGGCGGGCACCGCCGGTAATAATCAATTTATCCATAAGAATCTCGACGCCTTGGGGGCTCAGGTGCGCTCGGCCCAGGCCGCGCGGCTGAAAAATTTCATAGTGACCGCGTGGATGCTGCCATCGGTGATCCACGGGTTCAAATGGGCATAGATCTGCTGTTGACGCTTGACCGGGCTCAGTGCCGCCAGTTCATCGCTAATCACGTTCAGCTGGAAGTTGCAGCCTTCGCCTTCAACTTCAACCTGCACTTGTGAAGAAAGGTTTTCCGGCAGCTTTTCTTCAAGGAAACTCTTAACTTCGTAGGCCTGCATGCTCAACCTCTATCGGCGCCAAGTGCGCACGGGTCGCACATCATACAAAAAAGCCCCGCGCCTGCGAACCCCGCATAGCAGGACTCTGACGGGGGGCTTTCTTGATAATGGCTATTAAGGGTGTGCCAACAGCTCGGTCAGACCGGAAACCTTGGCTATTTCACGCATGTCTTCGGGCATCGCACGGATGCTCAGCGGTTTGTCGGCCGCTTGCGCATCACGCATGAAGCACAACAACAACGACAAACCAACGCTGCTGGATTTGGTGACCGCAGAGCAATCTACCACCAGCGCGGGCGCGGTGCTGCTATCGATCAGCGCCTGGCCCTGCTTGCGCAGGTCAGGCCCGGTGCGGTAATCCAGCACGCCACTGAGGAACAACTCGCCAGCGTCGCCAAGACGAACAGCCGACTCGGTCATTGCGCAGGCTTCCCGGCAGCTTGTTTGTCGGTTTCTTCTTTGGCTTTGGCGACTTCACCGGCCCAACCATTGATGGTCTTGTCCAGGTCGTTGCCATTGCGCTGCATGGCGTCAGCAAACTGATCACGGAACAGCTTGCCGATGTTGATGCCGTTGATGATCACGTTACGCAGCTTCCACTCGCCCTTGACCTTCTCGAGCGTGTATTGCACAGGGTAAACAGCGCCGTTGGTGCCTTTGACGGTCATGTTGACGCTGGTGCGATCACCCGACTCATCACCGGCTGGAGCAACGGTAATACCCTGGTTGTTGTATTCAAGTAGAGCGTTGCCGTAGAACTGGAACAGGCCCTTTTTGAAATTTTCCTGGAAGGTCTGCATCTGCGCAGGCGTAGCCTTGCGCGAATACTTGACCGTCATGATGCTGCGGGAAATGCCTTCGGCATCGACCACCGGGCCAACAATCGTATTCAACGCTTCGTAGAACTTGGTAGGGTCTTGCTTGTACTGCTCTTTGTTGGCCGTCAAGTCAGCCAACATCCTGTTGGTCGTGTCCTGCACCAGATCGTGCGCAGAACCCGCCGCGTTGGCCATCATCGGCAGTGCTGCCAGCAGCACCAGCAGGCCACGTCGCAAGGTAGAGATCATGAACAGATTCCTCATTTGGCGTCTTTATTGACCGTATTGAGCAGGAATTTACCGATCAAGTCTTCAAGCACCAACGACGACTGTGTGTCGTGGATTGTCGAACCATCCTTGAGCAGGTCTGTTTCCCCACCCACGCTGATACCGATGTACTTTTCGCCCAGCAAACCCGCGGTGAGAATAGATGCAGTGGAGTCGGTCGGCAGGTTATCTACCTTCTTGTCCAATTGCATGGTGACTCGGCCGGTGAAGCTGTCGCGATCCAGATCGATTGCCGTGACCTTGCCGATGGTTACACCGGCCATGGTCACTTTAGCTCTGACAGTCAAACCGGCGATATTGTCGAAGTACGCATAAAGTTTATAAGTGTCGGCCGTAGGGCTGGCCGAAAGGCCGCTGACCCGCAGGGCCAGCAACAGTAAAGCCAGGATGCCAGCCAGCAAGAAAAGGCCGACACCGATTTCAACAGTGCGGTTTTGCATCAGAAATCTCCAAACATCAAGGCAGTCAAAATGAAGTCAAGGCCCAGTACCGCCAGCGAGGCGTATACAACGGTCTTGGTGGTGGCGCGACTGATCCCTTCCGAAGTGGGCTCACAGTCATAGCCTTGAAATACGGCGATCCAGGTGACGACAAAAGCGAAAACGATGCTTTTTATGATGCCGTTGAGCACGTCGCCGCTGAAGGTCACACTGTTTTGCATGTTGCCCCAGTAAGAGCCGTCATAGACGCCCAACCAGTCAACCGCGACCCAGGAACCGCCCCAAATACCGACCACGCTGAAAATCATCGCCAGCAGCGGCAGGGAAATGAAACCGGCCCACAGGCGTGGGGCAACGATGTACTTGAGCGGGTCCACGCCGATCATCTCAAGGCTGGACAACTGCTCGGTGGACTTCATGTTGCCGATCTCGGCGGTCAGTGCAGAACCTGCACGCCCGGCAAACAGCAACGCCGTCACCACCGGGCCGAGTTCGCGCAACAGCGTCAGCGCAACCATCTGCCCCACCGCCTGCTCCGAACCGTAGCTTGCGAGAATATTGAAGCCCTGCAACGCCAGCACCATGCCGATGAAAATCCCGGAGACCACGATGATCACCAGGGACATCACGCCTACCGAGTGCAGCTGTTTGAGCAACAGGCCGAAACCGCCGCCGATGCCGCCACGGCCAAGCAATGCGTGAAACAGGAAAATCGTCGAACGCCCCAGCACTCCGACAATGTCGATACCGGAGCGACCAAAAAGGCGAACCTTTTCGAGTAAAGATGTTTTGCGCATCAGCGCTTCCCCAGAAGATCTGAGCGGTAGTCCGCTGCCGGAAAATGAAAAGGCACCGGGCCGTCGGGATCGCCGGTCATGAATTGGCGAATACGCGGGTTGTCGGCGTTCATCAGCTCTTCAGGCGTGCCCTGCCCCAACACTTGACCATCGCCGACTACATAAAGGTAGTCAGCGATGCTCGCGGTCTCGGCCAAATCGTGAGAAACCACGATACTGGTGATTCCCAGCGCGTCGTTGAGCAGGCGGATGAGGCGCACCAAAACGCCCATGGCGATTGGGTCCTGACCAACAAACGGCTCGTCGTACATGAGGATCTGCGGGTCGAGGGCAATGGCTCGCGCCAGCGCAACACGGCGCTTCATGCCACCGGACAATTCATCGGGCATCAAGTCGACGGCACCGCGAAGACCCACGGCCTGCAGTTTCAGCAACACAATGTCACGAATCATTTCGTCCGACAGCTGGGTGTGCACCCGCAGTGGGAACGCTACGTTTTCGAACACATCGAGGTCGGTGAACAGCGCGCCACTCTGGAACAACACGCCCATGTGCTTGCGCGCATCGAACAGATCGCTGCGCGAAAGCTTCGGCAGGTTCTGACCGTTGACCCACACTTCGCCGGCGCTGGGCCGCAGTTGCATGCCCATCAAGCGCAACAGGGTGGTCTTACCGCAACCGGAAGGCCCCATTATGCCCGTGACCTTGCCGCGGGGAATGCGAATATCGACGTTATTGAAGATGCTGCGCGTCCCGCGCTTGAAGGTAAGGCCCTTCAGCTCGACCGCGTAGGCGTTATCGGCACTCATCTAATCTCCTTGGGATGCAGCCTTTCACTCAGACACCACGGTTGCGACTTTCGTTTGCACGAACGCGTAATATTTAGCTACATGATGTTGGCGGACCGAACTGGCGGCGAACTATATCACCGCTGACAGGAAGCCCCCAAGGCCGGAACAGCGCTCGTTCAGATTAAGGACAGGCAAAAAACGCTGCTGAGTACGAATCTCGGCACCTGCCGAATAAAGCCTGACGAACTTGCGTGAGGGAATTGATCATTACCGCTATAATCGCCGCCTTTTCGTCAGGCTATACGATTTCAGACATGAGCCAATCCAGCGAGCTTGTTCAATCCGCACAACGCACTATCCGTCTCGAGCTTGAAGCCGTAGAGGGTTTACTGGCCCATATCGACGCGGATTTCGTACGCGCCTGCGAAATGATTCTGGCCAGCAAAGGCCGTGTCGTCGTGCTCGGCATGGGTAAATCCGGCCACGTCGGCAACAAGATCGCCGCCACACTGGCAAGCACCGGCACCACGGCTTTTTTTGTGCACCCGGCCGAAGCCAGCCACGGCGACATGGGCATGATCACCAAGGATGACATCATCCTGGCGTTGTCGAACTCCGGCACTACCAACGAAATCGTGACCCTGCTGCCGCTGATCAAACGCTTGGGCATCAAAATGATCAGCGTCACCGGCAACCCGGAGTCCACGCTGGCCAAGGCCGCCGAAGTGAACCTGAACGTGCATGTAGCGCATGAAGCCTGCCCACTGAACCTGGCGCCAACCTCCTCGACGACGGCTGCGCTGGTCATGGGCGATGCCTTGGCCGTGGCACTGCTGGAAGCTCGCGGCTTCACCGCTGAAGACTTTGCGTTTTCGCACCCTGGCGGCGCCCTGGGCCGTCGCCTGCTGCTGAAAGTTGAAAACGTCATGCATTCGGGTGACGAATTGCCCCACGTGCAGCGTGGCACCTTGCTCAAGGACGCGCTGATGGAAATGACCCGCAAGGGCCTCGGCATGACCGTTATCCTGGAAGCCGACGGGCGCCTGGCCGGGGTGTTCACCGACGGTGACCTGCGCCGCACGCTGGACCGCACTATTGATATTCACACGGCAACCATTGATGCGGTGATGACGCCACACGGCAAGACCGCCCGCCCCGAGATGCTTGCAGCCGAAGCGCTGAAGATCATGGAAGACCACAAGATTGGCGCACTGGTGGTGGTCAATAGCGACGACCGCCCGATCGGCGCCCTGAACATGCACGACTTGCTGCGTGCGGGAGTGATGTAAATGACCAGCGACCTGCTGCAACGCGGTAAAAACATCAAACTGGCGATTTTCGACGTCGACGGCGTGCTGACCGATGGCCGCCTGTACTTTCTCGAAGACGGCAGCGAATTCAAGACGTTTAATACCCTCGACGGCCAAGGCATCAAAATGTTGATGGCGGCCGGCGTGCAAACAGCGATTATCAGTGGTCGAAAAACACCGGTTGTAGAACGCCGCGCACAAAACCTCGGGATTCCTCACCTGTATCAGGGCCGCGAGGATAAACTGGTGGTTCTGGACGAGCTTCTTGGCCAACTCAACCTAAGCTATGAGCAGGTCGCCTACCTGGGTGACGACCTGCCCGACCTGCCGGTGATTCGCCGGGTGGGTCTGGGCATGGCCGTCGCGAATGCTGCGGCTTTTGTGCGTGAACATGCGCATGGCATTACCAGCGCACGAGGCGGTGAAGGTGCAGCCCGCGAGTTCTGCGAGTTGATCCTGCGCGCCCAAGGCAGTCTTGAAGCGGCCCACGCCGCCTACCTATAGAGCGTTTTATGCTGAGCAAAAAGATTCGCAACTTCCTGTTATTCGGAGTGATCGCCGCGCTGTTCCTGGCGGTGGGCTACTGGAATATCAGCCCGGAGCGCTTCCTCGACAAGCCTGTTGCACAGGTGGATGAAGGCGCTATCGACTATTACGCGACCAACGCCTACAGCGTGCAGTTCTTGCCAGACGGCAAGGTGCAGTACGAAATGACTTCGGACAAAGTCGAGCATTTGAAGGCCTCCGAAGTCACCTTGCTGACCAACCCGGACCTGAACCTTTACCGTGGCACCGAATTTCCGTGGCACGTCACCAGCAAGCGTGGCGAGGTCAACCCGGACGGTACGCAGGTAGAACTGATCGACTCGGTACGCGTTGCGCGCACTGACGACCAGAACCGCGACACCATCATTACCAGCAGTCGCATGACCGTTTTCCCACAACAGCAATATGCGCAGACCGAGCAAGACGTTAGAATCGACGGCGCTGGCGGTGTATCGACTGGCAAGGGAATGAAAGCGTATTTGAAAGAAAGCAGGATACACCTGCTATCGAACGTAAGAGGACAGTATGAGGCTCGTTAAAACTCTCCCTATTTTGCTCAGTCTGGGCGCAGCACTGGGAAGCGTGAGCGCCTGGGCTCTGCCGAACGATAGCGAGCAACCGATCCACATTCAGGCTGACGATGCTCAGCTGGATGACAAACAAGGCGTGGCCACCTACACCGGCGGCGTGATCATCACCCAAGGTTCGATGAAAATCACTGGCAATACAGTGACGCTCACGCGTACCCCGGCGGGCGAGATCGACGTGGTAACGTCGGTGGGCAACCTTGCCTACTTCGAACAGAAGCAGGCCGCCGCAGACCCTGCCCCGATGAAGGGCTACGGCAGGACCATCCAGTATCACGCCCAGCAAAATCGCATCATTCTGATCGATCAAGCGCGTGTCGTGAGCAGCGATGGCAACACCACCGACGGTGAAAAAATCACCTACGACACGGTGAAGCAGATCGCTCAGGCGGGTCGTGCGACCGGCGCGAAAATCGGTACGCCGAAACCGCGTATCGACATGGTTATCCAGCCGAAGCAGAAAGACGCCGCCGCCCCTGCGCCTAAACCCGCTGCGAAGAAGGCCAATTAATGGCAACCCTGAAAGCCCAGCATTTGGCCAAGGCCTATAAAAGCCGCCAGGTCGTGCGCGATGTCAGCCTGTCGATCGACAGCGGCCAGATCGTCGGCCTGCTCGGCCCCAACGGTGCCGGCAAGACTACTTGCTTCTACATGATTGTGGGGCTGGTCCAGGCGGATCAAGGCCGCGTATTGATCGACGACCTGGACGTAAGCCACCAGCCGATGCACGGTCGTGCGCGCGCAGGTATCGGCTATCTGCCCCAGGAAGCGTCGATCTTCCGCAAACTGTCGGTCGCCGATAACATCATGGCGATCCTTGAGACCCGCAAGGAACTCGACCGTGACGGCCGCCGCCAGGAACTGGAAAGCCTGCTGCAGGAGTTCCACATCAACCATATTCGCGACAACCTCGGCATGAGCTTGTCGGGTGGTGAGCGTCGCCGTGTAGAAATCGCCCGTGCGCTGGCCACTGCGCCGAAATTTATCCTGCTGGACGAGCCGTTTGCTGGCGTTGACCCTATCTCGGTTGGCGACATCAAGCAGATCATCCATCACCTCAAGGCCAAGGGCATCGGTGTACTAATCACCGACCACAACGTGCGTGAGACTCTGGATATTTGTGAAACAGCTTATATCGTCAACGATGGCCAGCTGATTGCCGAAGGCGACTCAGCCACCATCCTGGCCAACGAACTGGTCAAGGAAGTTTACCTGGGCCACGAGTTCCGCCTGTAAGTACGGCGGTGTCCGGCCTTGCGCCTGGGTGCGCGGGAGTCAATAAAAAGCTCGATTTTTTTATTGTTACCGCGCTCTAGGCAAAGCACTGGATATCAGGCATATAATTTGCTTATGTTTGGCGCTCACGCGCCCTGTCGTGGATGGCGCATTGCGCCGGCGAATAAGGTGTTAAGCCCCTGCCATGAAACCATCGCTAGTCCTGAGAATGGGCCAGCAGCTGACGATGACACCGCAGCTGCAACAGGCCATCCGCCTGCTCCAATTGTCGACCCTGGACCTGCAACAGGAAATCCAGGAGGCCCTGGAGTCCAATCCGATGCTCGAACGCCAGGAAGAAGGCGACGACTTCGATAATGCAGACCCGCTGGCCGATAACATCGAGCAAAAACCCAACGCTGATGTGCAGGAACCCTCCTACCAGGAAACCGCCCCTACGGTGGATAACCTTGAGGACGGCGAATGGAATGAACGCATTCCCAACGAACTCCCCGTGGACACTGCGTGGGAAGACGTTTACCAGACCAGCGCCAGCAGCCTGCCGAGCAACGATGATGACGAGTGGGACTTCACCACCCGTACGTCTGTTGGCGAAAGCTTGCAGAGCCACTTGCTCTGGCAACTGAACCTGGCACCGATGTCGGATACCGATCGCCTGATCGCGGTGACGCTGATCGACTGCATCAACAATCAGGGCTACCTGGACGAAAGCCTTGAGGAAATTCTTGAGGCCTTCGACCCGGAGCTGGACATTGAGCTGGATGAAATCGAAGCCGTCCTGCACCGGATCCAACAGTTCGAGCCTGCCGGTATCGGCGCGCGCACGCTCAGCGAGTGCTTATTGCTGCAACTGCGCCAACTGCCTACCAAAACCGCTTGGCTGGCTGAAGCCCAGCGCCTGGTAACCGACTACATCGACCTGCTGGGCAGCCGCGATTACAGCCAACTGATGCGCCGCATGAAGCTAAAGGAAGATGACCTGCGCCAGGTCATCGAGTTGGTACAGAGCCTCAACCCGCGCCCGGGCTCACAGATCGAGTCCAGTGAAGCTGAATATGTGGTTCCCGATGTGATCGTGCGCAAAGACAACGAGCGCTGGCTGGTGGAGCTGAACCAGGAATCGGTGCCACGCCTGCGGGTCAATCCGCAATATGCTGGTTTTGTGCGCCGCGCCGACACCAGCGCCGACAACACCTTCATGCGCAACCAGTTGCAGGAAGCGCGCTGGTTCATCAAGAGCCTGCAAAGCCGCAACGAAACCCTGATGAAAGTGGCTACCCAGATCGTCGAGCACCAGCGCGGCTTCCTGGAATATGGCGACGAGGCGATGAAACCCTTGGTACTGCACGACATCGCCGAAGCGGTGGGCATGCACGAATCAACGATTTCGCGGGTTACCACGCAAAAATTCATGCATACCCCTCGCGGTATTTATGAGTTGAAATACTTTTTCTCAAGCCACGTCAGCACCTCCGAAGGCGGTGAATGCTCGTCCACGGCGATCCGCGCGATCATCAAAAAACTGGTTGCCGCGGAAAATCAGAAAAAGCCATTGAGTGACAGTAAGATCGCTGGTTTACTGGAGGCACAAGGCATTCAGGTCGCCCGTCGAACCGTCGCCAAATACCGCGAGTCCCTTGGGATCGCGCCTTCCAGCGAGCGTAAACGTTTGATGTGACGGGCGGGCCACAGCGTTCCAGTGGCAGGCATTTCTGCCTGTCGCTTTATGCACTGGCAACGAAGGAGAAGCTGTATGCAAGTCAACATCAGTGGACACCAGCTGGAAGTCACCAAGCCCCTGCGTGAGTACACCGAGAGCAAGCTGAACAAGCTTGCGGGGCATTATGACAAGATCACCAACGTGCAGGTCATCATGGAGGTCGACAAGCTCAAGCAGAAAATCGAGGCCACCCTGCACATACCGAATGCCAAGGTCGTCGCCAATGCGGAACATGACGACATGTACGCGGCGATTGACTCGCTCTACGACAAGCTGGACCGCCAACTCATAAAGCATAAGGAAAAGAATCTGCACCTGATGCAAGGTACAGGTCGTTAACTCTCCCCCCATGATCCGACTTGAAACCATCCTGACCCCCGGCCGTTCCCTCGTGAACGTGCCGGGCGGCAGTAAAAAGAAAGCCCTCGAAGAAATTGCCAAACTGATCAGCCGCGAAGTGCCTGACCTGGATGAGCAAGTTGTTTACGAGTCGCTGATTGCCCGTGAAAAACTCGGATCGACCGGTTTTGGTAACGGCATCGCCATCCCGCACTGTCGCCTGCCAGGCTGTGAATCGCCTGTCAGTGCCCTGCTGCACATGGAAAAACCCATCGATTTCGACGCCATCGACGGTGCGCCGGTCGACCTGCTGTTCGTTCTGCTGGTCCCGCAAGCCGCTACCGATGCACACCTGGAGCTGCTCCGGCAGATCGCCAGCATGCTGGACCGCAAGGAAGTACGCGACAAACTGCGCAGTGCCAGTAGCAACGAGGCGCTCTATCAGGTTGTCCTGGACGAACAAAACGGGCAGTAATCATGCGCTTGATCATCGTCAGCGGCCGTTCCGGCTCGGGTAAAAGTACCGCCCTCAACGTTCTTGAGGACAGCGGCTTCTATTGCATCGATAACTTGCCGGCCGGCCTGCTGCCGGAACTGGCGGAACGCGCGCTGATTCACACCGAACTGGCGCAACCGTTGGTTGCCGTGTCGATTGACGCGCGTAACCTGCCCAGCCATCTGGTGCGCTTCCCGCAATTGCTTGAGGAAGTGCGCGCCAAGCATATTCATTGCGATGTGCTGTACCTGGATGCCGATGAAGAAACGCTGCTCAAGCGCTTCTCCGAGACACGCAGGCGGCACCCCCTCAGCAGCGCCAACCGCTCGTTGGCCGAAGCCATTGAGGACGAGACCAACCTGCTCGGGCCGATCATTGACCTCGCCGACCTCAAGATCAACACCACAGGCCTGAACCTCTATCAGTTGCGTGATGCGATCAAGCTGCGGCTGTTGAATCAACCGGAGCCTGGTACGGCATTTCTGGTTGAGTCTTTTGGCTTCAAGCGCGGCATGCCGGTGGATGCCGACCTGGTGTTTGATGTGCGCTGCCTGCCCAACCCTTACTGGAAACCAGAGCTGCGTGAACAGTCCGGGCTGGATAAGCCCGTGGCCGATTACCTGGCCGCGCAACCGGATGTCGAAGAGATGTATCAGGACATCTCAAGTTACCTGCTCAAATGGCTGCCACGCTTTGCCGCGAGTAATCGCGCCTACGTGACCATTGCCATCGGCTGCACCGGCGGCCACCATCGCTCCGTCTACCTGACCGAACGGTTGGGCCAGGTGCTGCAACAAACCCTCAAGAACGTCCAGGTTCGCCACCGCGACCTTAGCTGAAAGGAACACCTGCGCGATGCCCGCTCTGGAAATTGAAATCATCAACAAACTGGGCCTGCATGCCCGCGCTTCGGCAAAATTCGTCGGTGTTGCCGGGCAATTCCCCTGCCAGATCCGCGCCGGGCGCACGCCGGAAACCATGGTCGACGGCAAAAGCATCATGGCGATGATGATGTTGGCCGCCGGCAAAGGCACCAGGATTCACCTGAAGACCGAAGGCGAGCAAGAACAGGAAGCCATGGACGCACTGGTGGCGCTGATCAATAACTTCTTTGATGAGGGTGAGTAAACTCACCCACCGAGGCAGGTACGAGGCCGCAATGGCCTCAGCCCAATGCGGTATCCATCACCATCATCAAGCAAAACCCGATGCACAAGCCAAGGCTGGCGAGCTTTTCGTGGCCATTACGCCGCGATTCGGGGATCACTTCATGGGTGACCACCAACAGCATCGCGCCCGCGGCCAACGCCAGCCCCAAGGGCAGCAATACTTCGGCCAAGCTCACCAGCCAAGCGCACAGCACGGCAAACACCGGCTCGACCAGGCCTGACGCGGCACCGATCAAAAATGCCTTGGCGCGCGACATGCCTGCCCCCGCCAATACCAGCGCAATCACCAAACCCTCCGGCACATCCTGCAGGGCTATGCCCATGGCCAAGCTGTCGGAATCCGGCATGCCCCCGCCTGCGGAAACGCCCACCGCCATGCCTTCCGGGATGTTATGGGCAATGATCGCAAACACGAACAGCCAGATGCGCGGGGGAATCACCGGTTTACCCGGCGCGCCCACCAGCATCTCCGGGCTGGCGCCGGACACTTTGCGGTCGACCAAATACAGCCCGAATGCCCCTAGCATGATGCCAAGGCTGATCAAACCACTCGCGCCCCAAGGCGACAGGCCGAGGCTTTCAGCGGCGGCAATGCCCGGCACGATCAGCGAAAAGGCCGTCGCCGCCAACATCACTCCGGCACCAAAGCCCAACAGGGTATCGCTCAGCGCCACCGGCATACGACGAATAACCAATACCGGCAGCGCGCCGAGCGCCGTGCCAAGCGCGCAGATCGACCCGCCCTGCAAGGCACGCAGTATGCGTGGCTCCAAGCCGAGCCAAGCTATCCCGTTGGCCACCAGCAATGCAGTACCTGCCAATAGCAGCAGCGAGCCAAACGCATAACGAAACATTCGCACGCTGCTGATCGCCAGTGTTTCAGTGCCCATAGTCGGCCTTAGGTCGTGTTGGAGGGGAAAGTCAGGCCAAGGCGGCTTCATAGCGGGCGGCGACTTCTGGCCAATTGATAACGCTGTAGAACGCGTTGATGTATTCCGGGCGACGGTTCTGGTACAGCAAGTAATAGGCATGCTCCCACACGTCCAGGCCGAGGATCGGCGTGTTGCCGTTCATCAGCGGGCTGTCCTGATTACCACTGCTTTCTACTACCAGGGTCTTTTGTGGGGTGACGCTGAGCCAAGCCCAGCCGCTGCCGAAACGGGTTAACGCGGCCTTGGTGAAGGCCTCTTTGAACCGCTCGAAACCGCCCAACTGAGCCTCTATCGCCTGGCCCAGTACGCCCTCGGGTTTACCGCCGCCGGTGGGTGACATCACCGCCCAGAACAGCGAATGGTTAGCGTGGCCGCCGCCTTGGTTGATGACTGCGGCGCGCAGCGTTTGCGGCAATTGCTGAACGCTGGCCACCAGCTTCTCGACCGGCCAGCCGGCAAATTCGGTGCCCTCGACCGCCGCATTGAGGTTATTGATGTAGGTCTGGTGATGCTTGGTGTAGTGAATTTCCATGGTCTGCGCATCGATATGCGGTTCCAGGGCGTCGTAGGCGTAGGGCAAGGCAGGCAAGGTGTAGGACATATCAATGTGCTCCGTAATAAGGACTGTTGCGAGTCGCCGCACCCGCGTGCGCAGCGGTGCCGCCCAGCAGGCGGTGAGTACGCGGGTACTCACCGTGATCGCTGATAAAATTCAACAGTTCGACGTAGGTCTTGCTGCTTTGGCGCAGCGCCGCCTCGCGCAATTGCGGGCTGAGGCGTGTGTCCTGCAGCGTTTGCAACAAGCGCTGGTGGATGGCGCAAAGGTATTCGGCGCTTTCCTCGGGCTGGTTAAGGCGCAGGTGCAAGTCCGCCAGGTTGTGATGGGAAATGACGCAAGCCGCCACTGCTTCGTCAGCATCCGCCCAGCGTTCGAATAACACTTGAGCCAGGGCCAGGGCTTGCAAATAGGCCTCGCGAGCGTCGACCAACTCGCCCTGCATAAAGCAGCGATTGGCGCGTTCGATCGTGCGTTTCCAGTGCTCCATGGTGAGCCTCCAAAGCAGAGTCGGTAATTACACGCCGCCAGCCGTGAGCTTTTCCGGGTCCAGCAGGATTTCCAGTTGGCTACGGGGCAAGTCGGTGTGTTCGAGGGCGACATCAATCACCGGTCGACCTTGCTGATAGGCCTTCTTGGCGATTTCAGCGGCTTTTTGGTAACCAATGATCGGGTTGAGTGCCGTGACCAGAATCGGGTTGCGTGACAGCGCTTCCTTGAGCTTGGCCTCATTGACCTTGAAGCTCGCGATGGCTTTGTCGGCCAGCAAACGACTGGCGTTGGCCAGCAGTTCGAGGCTGCTGAGCAGGTTCTGGGCGATGATCGGCAACATCACGTTCAATTCGAAATTGCCGGACTGACCCGCCACCGTAATCACCGTGTCATTGCCGATAACTTGCGCAGCGACCATCGCGGTAGCTTCCGGTATCACCGGGTTGACCTTGCCGGGCATGATCGACGAACCAGGCTGCAGGGCTTCCAACTCGATTTCACCGAGGCCTGCGAGCGGGCCGGAATTCATCCAGCGCAGGTCGTTGGCGATTTTCATCAGCGAGACGGCGGTGGCCTTCAATTGGCCGGACACCGCCACGGCGGTGTCTTGGGAGCCGATCAACGCGAACAGATTTTTGCCTGGCGTGAAGTTAACGCCGGTCAGGCTGCTCAGTTGCTGACTGAAGCGCGCGGCAAATTCTGGGTGTGCGTTGATCCCGGTCCCCACGGCGGTGCCGCCCTGAGCCAGGGCCTGCAAGCTCGGCAGCAAGTCCTGCAAATGGCCGATATTGGCCTTGAGCTGTTGCGCCCAGCCATTCAGCACCTGGCTCATGCGCACCGGCATGGCATCCATCAGGTGGGTGCGGCCAGTCTTGATAAACGGGTGAACTTCTTCGGCCTTACGCTCGATCACTTGCACCAGGTGCAGCAGAGCCGGCAACGTTTGTTCATGCAAAACCAACGCTGCGCTGACGTGAATGGTGGTGGGGATAATGTCGTTGCTGCTCTGGCCGCAGTTTACGTGGTCATTGGGGTTGACCGCCTCGCCCAGCAAACGGCTGGCCAGGGTCGCAATCACTTCGTTGGCGTTCATGTTGGAACTGGTGCCGGAGCCGGTCTGGAAGATGTCCACCGGGAAATGCGGCATGTAATCGCCTTCCAACAAGCCTTGGGCAGCATCGACAATGGCTTTGCCCTGCGCCGCGCTGATCTGTTGCAGGTCGACGTTGACCTTGGCGGCTGCCACCTTGGCCAGGATCAGGGCACGGATGAATTGCGCCGGCATACGCTGGTGGCTGATCGGGAAGTTGTTCACCGCGCGCTGGGTCTGGGCGCCATACAAGGCCTCGGCAGGCACTTGCAGTTCGCCCATGCTGTCGCGTTCGATACGGGTGTTACTCATCGTTAGATCCTTGCACCAGGTCAGAAACGGAAAGGGAAGGCAGCAATTGGCAGGTCGCCAATTGCCAGGCAAAAGCCTGCCAGCGCTTGAGGCGGCAGGCACAGTGGGAGAGTTTTTCGAGGTCGCGCAATGGGCGCCACGCCTGGTCCAGGCACAGGGATCGCCAATGCCAGGGCAAAGCGATATCGCTGGCGGTGTCGAGCAGCAGTCGGAATGAGGTTTCGGCAATCGTCCACGGGTGCGTTGCGCTGCAACACGCCAGGTATCGCCCCTCATTGAGGTAATGCTCGATCAGGCGCGGCTCATCCGGGGCAAGGCCACAGCGAATCTGACGACTCATCCAGCGCCAGCTTTCCTGGTACGGATCCTCATGCAGGACAGAACTCATGATCCACACTCATTCGGTAATGATATTTATTATTAAATGATATTGAGAATCAAAACAAGAGTGACATGTTAATCCACGTGTGACACAGGCACAAAAAAAGGCGCGCCATCGGTTGGATGGCGCGCCTTTTAGTGAAGCGTCGGAGGGTTAGCTGCCGGCGACGGTCATTCGCTCGATCAGCACAGAGCCCGTGCGAATATTACTGCGCAGCTCCAGGTCATTACCCACGGCGACGATCTGCTTGAACATGTCGCGCATGTTGCCGGCGATGGTCACTTCCTGGACGGCGAATTGAATCTCGCCGTTTTCCACCCAGAAACCTGCGGCGCCACGAGAGTAATCACCGGTCACCATATTCAGGCCGTGGCCCATCAGCTCGGTCACCAGCAGGCCACGGCCCATACGCCGCAACAGCGCCGCCTGGTCTTCGTCGCCATGCGTTACAAACAGGTTATGCACGCCACCTGAGTTGGCGGTGCTTGGCAGGCCGAGTTTACGACCGGAATAAGTGCCCAGGATGTAGGACACCAACTCGCCCTTCTCGACGAACGGCTTGGCATAAGTCGCCAGGCCATCACCGTCGAACGACGAACTGCCCATGGCGCGCATCAGGTGCGGACGCTCATCAATGGTCAGCCACTCGGGAAACAGCGTCTGGCCGAGTGCGCCTTCAAGGAACGACGATTTACGGTACAGGTTGCCACCGGAAATCGCGCTGAGGAAACTGCCGAACAAGCCGCCCGCCAGTTCGGCCGAAAACAGCACTGGCACTTCACAGGTCGGCACCGGGCGCGCGCCCAAGCGGCTCGCCGCACGTTGCGCGGCACGTTGGCCAATGCTGGCCGGGTCTGCCAGCAACTCACCCTTGCGGTTAACGTCATACCAGTAGTCACGCTGCATCTGACCGTCGGCTTCGGCGATCATCACGCAGCTCAAGCTATGGCGAGTGGAGGCGTAACCGCCGATAAAACCGTGGCTGTTGCCGTAAACGCGGCAGCCCTGATGGGTACTCAAGGTGGTGCCATCGGCATTCTTGATGCGCGCATCAGCGTCGAACGCCGCCGCTTCACAGGTCAACGCCTGCTCAATGGCTTGCTCGGGCGTGATGTCCCAGGCGTGAAACAGATCAAAATCTTTCAAGTCCTTGGCCATCAGCGCCTTGTCGGCCAGCCCCGAGCTTTCATCTTCCGAGGTGTGCTTGGCAATCGCCAACGCCGCGGCGACGGTCTCGCGAATCGCTTCCGGGCCGCTTGCCGAGGTGCTGGCCGAGCCTTTGCGCTGGCCGACGTACAAGGTGATACCAAACCCCTGGTCACGGTTGAACTCGACGGTTTCCACTTCTCGCTGGCGCACCGACGTCGACAGCCCCTGCTCCAGCGACACCGCCACTTCACAGGCACTGGCGCCCTGGCGCTTGGCCTCGGCAAGGATCTGCTCGACTTGTTCCTGCAGTGCCGGTAACGCTTGCGGACCGACGCTTTGGGCTGCACTCATGGTTTTCTCCACTCAAATTCTGCTTTCGGTTAAGGCCATCGAGCGACCGGGCCGGACAAGCGGCCCCCGACTGGTTATCATGGCGGCGTTTCTTTGCGGACTGCCACCATGGTTGATTCTTACGACGACTCCCTCGATGGGGAGAAAAGCAAAACCCAAGTCAAACGCGAGCTGCATGCTCTGGTTGACCTTGGCGAGCGCCTTACAACGCTCAAGCCGGATTTGGTTGCAAAACTGCCTTTGACCGACGAAATGCGTCGGGCGCTGGCGGATGCGCCCAAGCACACCGCGAATATCGCGCGTAAACGGCACATCATGTTTATCGGCAAATTGATGCGCGACCAGGACACTGACGCGATCCTCACATTGCTTGATCAACTGGATGCCTCCACTCGCCAGTACAACGAACGTTTCCATAACCTGGAACGTTGGCGTGACCGCCTGATCTCGGGCGATGACGCGGTGCTGGAGAAGTTCGTACTGGAATATCCGGACGCGGACCGCCAGCAATTGCGCTCCCTGATTCGTCAGGCCCAGCACGAACTGGCGCAAAACAAGGCACCGGCCACCAGCCGTAAAATTTTCAAATACATCCGTGAGCTGGACGAGACTCAACGCGGCCTGCGCTGATCCTCTTCCGCGGGTGGCGGTCTTCGCCACCCGAAGCTCCACGTCTTACGAGCCCGTGCCACCCACGGTGATCGCATCAATTTTCAAGGTTGGCTGGCCGACACCCACCGGCAACGACTGCCCGTCTTTCCCGCAGGTGCCCACGCCGCTGTCCAGCGACAGGTCATTACCGACCATCGACACCTTGCTCATGGCTTCCGGCCCGTTACCAATCAACGTTGCCCCTTTGACCGGCGCGGTAATTTTGCCGTCTTCGATCAGGTACGCCTCGCTGGTGGAGAACACGAATTTGCCGCTGGTGATGTCCACTTGGCCGCCGCCAAGGTTGGCGCAATAAATACCGCGTTTTACCGAGGCGATGATTTCCGCCGGGTCGCTTTCGCCACCGAGCATGTAGGTGTTGGTCATGCGCGGCATCGGCAAGTGCGCGTAGGACTCGCGCCGGCCGTTACCGGTGCGCGCAACGCCCATCAGGCGCGCGTTGAGCTTGTCTTGCATGTAGCCTTTGAGCACGCCGTTTTCGATCAGGGTGGTGCACTCGGTCGGCGTGCCTTCGTCGTCGACGCTCAGCGAGCCACGGCGACCGGCCAAGGTGCCGTCATCGACAATCGTGCACAGCTTGGACGCGACCATTTCGCCCATGCGCCCGCTGTAGGCCGAACTGCCTTTACGGTTGAAATCGCCTTCCAGGCCATGGCCCACCGCTTCGTGGAGCAACACGCCGGACCAACCCGAACCCAGCACCACCGGCAATGTGCCCGCCGGTGCCGGAATCGCTTCCAGGTTGACCAGCGCCTGACGCAGTGCTTCACGGGCATAACCCATGGCACGGTCTTCGGCGAGGAAATAACGGTAGTCGGTACGCCCGCCACCGCCGTGGCCGCCGCGCTCGCGGCGACCATTCTGCTCGACGATCACACTGACATTAAAGCGCACCAGCGGCCGTACATCCGCCGCCAGCCCGCCGTCGGTGGAGGCCACCAGAATGCGCTCCCACACACCGGCCATGCTCACGGTCACTTGCTGGATACGCGGGTCGAGGGCGCGGGTGGCCGCATCGATTCGTTTGAGCAAATCGACTTTTTCCGCACGGCTGATCACCTCCAGCGGGTTATCCGGTGCGTACAACTGCGCCACGTCCTGGGTGCTGAACGCCTGCACCGTGCCATGTTGACCCGCGCGGGAAATCGAGCGCGCGGCACGCGCGGCCAGCCCCAAGGCCTCCAGCGTGATTGCGTTGCTGTAGGCAAAACCGGTTTTTTCACCGGACTGCGCACGCACGCCTACACCTTGATCAAGGTTGAAGCTGCCTTCCTTGACGATGCCGTCTTCGAGCGCCCAGGACTCGGAAATCTGCCCCTGAAAATACAGGTCGGCCGCGTCGATGCCTGGCCCGGCCAGATCGCCGAGCACGGTTTGCAAGCTTTCGATGGTCACGCCACCGGGTGCCAGGAGGTGTTCACTGACTGAGGACAACAACTCGCTCATAGGTTTGGCCTTAAATTCATCGTTCCGAAGCAGGCCGCTGCGCGCCCTGCGAGAAAAAGCGCCGATGGTTGACCACCGGCATGCGCGCCCGTATCGACGCCTGTTCGCTGCTGTCGCGCGCGGCCAGCAACACCGCTTCGCCTTGATCCTGTTGCGCCAGCACACGGCCCCAAGGGTCGACAATCGCCGCGTGGCCATGCGTTTCGCGTGGTCCTGGGTGCACGCCACCTTGCGCTGCCGCCAGCAGGTAACACTGGGTTTCGATGGCCCGCGCACGAATCAACACATCCCAATGCGCGGCGCCGGTAACCGCCGTGAACGCCGAGGGCGCGGTAATCAATTCAGCCCCCGCCGCGCGCAACTCGCTGTACAGCTCCGGGAAGCGCAAGTCGTAACACACCGTCAGGCCCAATCGCCCTACCGGCGTATCCGCCACAACTACGTTGCTGCCAAAAGCATAGTCGTCAGATTCACGGTAACGACCGCGAACATCCGCGACGTCGACATCGAACAGGTGCAGCTTGTCGTAGCGGGCGACGATTTCGCCCCGGTCATCGATCAGCAGCGAGCAAGCGTTGGACTTGGCGTGAGGTTGGTCTTGGGGCGGTAACGGTAAAGTGCCGGCCACTATCCATAAGGTGAGGTCGCGGGCGGTCTGTTTCAACCATGGCAGTATCGGGCCTTCACCCAATGCTTCGGCGCGACCAATATCAGCCACGTCGCGACGGCCCATGGCAGCGAAGTTTTCCGGCAGCACCGCCAGCCTAGCACCGCCCGCCGCCGCTTGCTCCAGCAAGCGCCGCGCTTGGGCCAGGTTAGCCAGCACATCACTCTGGCTGACCATTTGAATTACCGCAAAGGACATTGGCCGACGCTCCGTAATGGGCCTGTGGCGATGCTACTCCACAGGCACTCAGTTTGGTTTTTCAAAGGGCTTGTCGAAGCTGATTTTCGGATCTTTCCAAGGACCTTGCACGTTGTATTGCACGCTGGCGAAGCGCGAAACACGGTCGCCGATCAACTTGTCGATCAAAAATAATGCTCCACCAATGGCTGGCGCGCCCACAATCAGCGCAGCAATCGGCAGGTTGTTGGTCACCGGCAACGTGACCAGCAGCTTGGCATCCACACGGTCGGCTACCAAGTCCAGGGTGCCGTTGAGTTCGAGGTTGGTGGACGGCCCGGTCATGGTGATGGGTTCACGGGTGACGAACACACCGTCACTGGCCGCGAGCAAGCCTTTGATCCGGTCATAGCTCAAGCCTTTGCCGAGCAGGTCGGAGAAGTCCAGACGCAAACGCCGGCCGATGGAGTTGAAGTTGAGCAACCCAAACACTCGCAGCGCCTGGGCGCCGCCTTCCACTTCAACCAACTGACCTTTACGGAACGCCGCATCCAGGCTACCGGAAAAACGCTTGGGCCCGACCCAGGCCGGCGAACCCGGCCAACGGCCATCGACGTCCAGGTGGAAATCCTCGCTGGTGACCGTCGGTGCAAAGCCCCAGCCTTTGAGCACGTCGGCGATATTCTTGCCATCCAGGCGGCCCTTGTACCAACTGCTACTGGCCCCCGGCGAACCTTCCCAGCCACCGGCACCCACCAGTTGCATGCCCTTGAGGCCGAGGTCGAGGTTGTTGAAGGCCAAGCCTTTCGCGGTTGGGCGCAGCTTCAACGACCACGCGCCCACCAAATCAGGGCCCTGGAACAGCTGATTGATGGCAATGTCGAGTGCCGGAATATCCTTGGGGTCAATATCAGCCAACGGGTCCGGCGCATTTTCGTCCGACTGAACCGTCGGGTCCACTGCCGGCAGCTTCACGTATTGCAGGTTGATTGCTATGGGCGCGCCCTTCGCGTCCGGCAGGTTTACGCTGCCCTTGGCCTGCTGGCTGTCGAACTGCAAGCCCCAGCCAGTGGACTTGCGATCAAGCTGCAAATTGACCTGATCAAACTCGGTACCAAAGCCGGTCAGCTTGCCCACCTTGAAATCGGCGCCACTGAGCAGTTGCTTGGCGCTGCCGCCTGGATCATTGCCAGCGTAACGGCCTGCGAGTTTTTTCCACGGGTCTATGTCCAGCTCGGACAGCACACCCCGAATGCGCAAGCCTTTGGCAGCCGGCAGCACCGCATTGCCGTTGCCGAGGAACAACTCGCCGCGGCCGTCGTTAAATTTGTCGGGCGGCGACGCAAAGGTGAAACTCGCCAGTTCGCCGTAACCAAACCAGTAGCGACGTTCGGGGCCTTGCAAGGTCATGCGGAACACGCTGTCACGCCCTTGACTGGCGGGCATGCCGAAGGGTGCCGGCAGGTCGACCGCAACGCCCTTCATGTTAGAGCTGACCATCAGTTGGCTATCAGCGCCGTTCAGGATCAGTTGCAATTGATAGGGAATGTCGCCGGACACAGGCAACGGCTGGCTGACATTCAACCAGTCCGACAGCCGCTTGACCGTGACTTGGCCCTTGGCCATGACCCGTGTACTGATGTTGCCCGGCGTGCCGTCGGCAAAGATTTGCGCGGTAATCGGGCGGTCGAACGCCTGAGCCGAAATATTCTGGCCACTCAGCCCCTTGGCGCTGTCGAAGCGAAAATTGCCTTTGAGCTGAGTCAGGTCCAGGGTCGGGTCGGCCAATTGCAGGCGGGCTTTATCGGTCTGGAAGTCCACTACAATCGCCGGCTCAACGCCCTTGGCGAGTGGAATATCGAGGTCCAGTTTACCCTGCAGGCTACCCTCGCCTTTCCAACCGGCAAACGTCGAGCCAGTGCCGATCGGCGCTTCCTGAAGGATCTTCAAGCCATCGCCCAAGCCGCCTGCAAAGCCGCCGGTAATCAGCAGATGGCTGTCCTTGCCGGCAGGCGCGTGAGGAATATTCACGTAAACGTCTTTGACCTTGGTGTCGAGCAATTGGCCCTTGCTCGCGAGGATGCGCACGCCGCTCTCCTCAACAAACACTTCGCCATTGACCTTGCTCACATGCGGCCAGCCCGGCTGAAAGGCCAGCTCAGCATCGTGCACCTTGAAAAACAGGCTGATATTGCGCGAAGCCGGCAGCGCATCGTGGTTCAGCGAGCCCTGGTACTGGAAGAAACCTTGATCAACCGCGCCTTTGAGAATCGCCGTACGCAACCACTCATCCAACGCCGGGCTCAACACTGCCGGCAAATATTTGGCGGTGAAGCGCCCATCGCCATCGACCATGCCGACGCGCAGGTCCATATAGTCTTCCTGGCTGTGGTCAAAATGCAGACGAATCAGGAAGTCCGCAGCGACCTTGCCTTCCTCACCCAGCACTTTGATATAGGGCGCAATCAGCGTGAAGCCTTGTTTATCGAGCGTCCAGGTCAGGCGTGCATTGGCTTGAATGTACTGCCAAGGCTTGGCGAAAATGGGCGACAGGTGCAGCGAAAAGTCCTTGCTGTCCATGCGCAATTCGCCGTGGCCCAGGTCGCCGCTGATGCTGCCGGACACGTTACGTGCGGCCGGCGCACCGAAATACGCATCGAAGCCGACGCGCTCCAGGTTGGCGGCAAAACTGACTTTCTGGTCGCTGCTGTCTGCAGGCCGAAAATTCGCTATTACGTTGCGTAGCAAACCCGTGGCGTTGAGGTGCGCGATGGCTTTGCCAAGGCCTTCGGGCAACGGCGCCAGCGCATTCAACAGCGGCGTAATGGGCGTCAGGTCAAGACGATCAGCTTGCAACTTCCAGACTTCCAGATCGTTGTCGGTGGCCAGTTGCTGCTGCAGTTGCAGGCGTGATTCCCAGCGCGTGTCGCCGAGGCTCATCGCCAGCGAATCAAACAGCACGTGGAGACCGCTATCGCTGCGTTGCAGGTAGGCCGTGAGCGCAAGGTTCTCGATGTGCACCGGCTTGCGTTCGGCGTAGCTGCCTTTCATTTCGGGTGAATTAAGGCGTACGACAGCGTTCTGCACCGTGCCTTTGGCCCAGGTCAGCCAGAACTCGCCGCCCGCCTTGAACTGCGCAAGCTTCCATTGTTGGGTCAGCTTGGCCGGAATCCATTTGGCCCAGTCACTCTGGGGCAGGCTCAGATAGGCCTGGACTTCGCCGTCTTGCCACTGGCTGGCGTTGATACGCGTGCGCAAGCTCAACGCCAGCGGCTGGCCGTCGGGCAACGTCAGGCGCGCGTCAAGGCGCTGGCGGGCGCCGCCGGTGTGCAGGCTCAAGCCTACGTACGTCAGGGTCATCGGCGCCTGATCGAACGGTT
Source organism: Pseudomonas kitaguniensis (assembly GCF_049199985.1). Classification (NCBI taxonomy): domain Bacteria; kingdom Pseudomonadati; phylum Pseudomonadota; class Gammaproteobacteria; order Pseudomonadales; family Pseudomonadaceae; genus Pseudomonas; species Pseudomonas kitaguniensis. The sequence goes on along the minus strand of NZ_JBLZPT010000002.1, from coordinate 245,780 downwards.
GCAAGGTAACCTGGCTGTCCAACACCGAAATACGCTGCACCCGCTGCAAACGCTGCAGCGCTTGCGCAGGGTCCAGCGGCTGGTCGTCTTGTAACGGCAAACCTTGCAGCGCCCAGTGGCCGTCCTTGTCTTCTTTGACGCTCACCTGCAGGCCGCTGACCTGCAGGTGGGCGATGCGCACTTCGCGCGCCATCAGGCTGGCCCACAGGTCCGGCACCACTTCGACCTCGTCTAGGCGCAAGGCACTGCTGCCCTCGCCGACCATCACGTCGTGCGCCAGCACCACCGGCGCAAAGCCGCTCCAGCGCCCTTCGAGACTGCCGATTCGCAAGGGCGTATTCACTGCCGCCTGAACTTTGGCTTCGATTTCGGCGCGGTATTCCGCCACCAGCGGGGTCAATTCACGACCCAGGCTCACATACACCGCCGCCAATACCAGCAGCAACGCGCACGAGCCCAGGCCCCAACGGGTCAAAGCGGCAAAAAAGCGTATCAGACGCTCCATGTCAGACGACCCTCAAGGCAGTTAACGGAGGGCAGATCAAGGTCTGCCATTCTCATGAAAATAAGGCGATTGGGGATCAGAGCAGCACCACGTCGTATTGTTCCTGGGAATACATGGTTTCGACCTGGAAGCGAATCGTGCGCCCGATAAACAGCTCCAGCTCAGCGACGTTACCGGACTCCTCGTCCAGCAAACGATCAACCACTTTCTGGTTGGCGAGCACTCTATAACCTTCGGCCTGGTAGGCACGCGCTTCGCGCAGGATTTCGCGAAAAATCTCGTAGCAAACCGTTTCCGGGGTTTTCAATTTACCGCGGCCCTGGCAACTGCTGCACGGCTCGCACAGCACTTGCTCGAGGCTTTCGCGGGTACGCTTGCGGGTCATCTGCACCAGGCCAAGCTCGGTGATGCCGATGATGTTGGTCTTGGCGTGGTCACGCTCCAGCTGCTTTTCAAGGGTGCGCAGCACCTGGCGCTGATGATCCTGGTCTTCCATGTCGATGAAATCGATGATGATGATGCCGCCCAGATTACGCAGGCGCAGTTGGCGGGCAATCGCCGTGGCAGCTTCGAGGTTGGTCTTGAAGATGGTCTCTTCGAGGTTGCGGTGGCCAACAAATGCGCCCGTGTTGACGTCGATAGTGGTCATCGCCTCCGCAGGGTCCACCACCAGGTAGCCGCCGGACTTGAGCGGCACTTTGCGCTCCAGGGCCTTCTGAATCTCGTCTTCGACGCCGTACAGGTCGAAGATCGGCCGCTCGCCAGGGTAATGTTCCAGTCGGTCGGCAATTTCCGGCATCAGCTCGGCGACAAATTGCGTGGTGCGCTGGAAGGTTTCCCGCGAATCAATGCGGATTTTCTCGATCTTCGGGCTGACCAGGTCACGCAAGGTGCGCAGGGCCAGGCCCAGGTCTTCGTAGATGACGCTGGGCGCGCCGATGGTTTTGATCTGTGCACCGATCTGGTCCCACAGACGCCGCAGGTAACGGATGTCCATGAGGATTTCATCAGCGCCGGCGCCTTCTGCGGCAGTGCGCAGGATAAAGCCGCCCGCTTCCTTGATGCCCTCGGCGGCCACGCAGTCGCTGACCACCTTTTTCAGGCGCTCACGCTCGGCTTCGTCTTCAATTTTCAAGGAGATGCCGACATGCGCGGTGCGCGGCATGTACACCAGGTAACGCGAAGGAATCGACAGCTGCGTGGTCAGCCGCGCACCTTTGGAACCAATCGGGTCCTTGGTGACTTGCACCACCAGGCTCTGCCCTTCGTGTACCAAGGCGCTGATGCTTTCTACCGTCGGGCCTTCACGCAGGGAAATTTCCGAAGCATGGATAAACGCGGCGCGGTCCAGGCCGATGTCGACGAATGCCGCCTGCATGCCCGGCAATACGCGCACGACCTTGCCTTTGTAGATATTGCCGACAATCCCGCGCTTCTGGGTGCGCTCAACGTGCACTTCTTGCAGAACACCGTTCTCTACCACCGCCACGCGCGATTCCATCGGCGTGATATTGATCAGAATCTCTTCACTCATGGCTGGGTCTCGTTCAGGCGTTTTCACAATAGTGACCGATCGCTCAAGGCTTGGCGCTGGAATACGGCGTTCAGCGCGCGGTAAGGTTTTGCCAACAGGGTATGTCGAATTGGTCGAGCAGTTGCGCGGTTTCGCACACTGGCAGGCCGACGACGGCGGAATAGCTGCCATTGAGCCCGGCCACAAACACCGACCCAAGCCCTTGAATAGCATAGCCGCCGGCCTTGTCTTGAGGTTCGCCGCTGTGCCAGTAGGTTGTAGCCTCCTCGACAGAAACGTCGCGAAACCTTACGCGACTGCTGACACAACGCGTTTCGCAGCGCAGGCCATCGGTAATGGCAACGGCGGTGAGTACTTCATGCTCGCGCCCCGCCAACGCCATCAACATCGCCAGGGCATCGGCTTGGTCGACCGGCTTGCCGAGGATCTGCCCATCAACAATCACCGCCGTGTCCGCACCCAGCACGCAAGCGCCCGAGTTTATTTCAAGCGCAGCAAAACCTGCCGCTGCCTTGCCGCGCGCGAGGCGCTCGACGTAGGCAACAGCGGGTTCATGTGTAAAAGGAGTTTCATCAATAGCGGCGCTGACCACGGTGAAGGGCACACCGATCTGGGTTAGCAGTTCACGCCGTCTTGGGGAGCCTGAGGCCAGATAAAGCGTATTCATTGCAGACTCTCCCTGTAGGGTTCGATAACCAGGCAGAGCCTCGCAATCCATTCAATTGATTTTATAGCGACGACGTAACCCACGCAGACCGAAACTGACCCATGGCCATAACAACGCACTGACCAGGGCTGGCAGCACCAGCGCCAAAGTCGGCTGGCGGTTACCGGTCAAGGCGCTGAGCCACAGTTGCACCAACTGCGCCAGGCCAAAAATAACCAGGATCACCAGGCATTGCTGCCACATGGGAAACATACGCAGCCGCTGCTGCAACGACAGCACCAGGAAGGTGATCAAAGTCAGGATCAACGCGTTCTGGCCCAGCAAGGTGCCATACAGCACGTCTTCCGCCAAGCCCAGACACATTGCCGTGACCATCCCGACTTTGTGCGGCAGCATCAGCGACCAGAATGCCAGCAGCAATGCCAGCCATAAAGGACGCAGGATTTCCATGAATTGCGGCAACGGCGAAACGCTGAGCAGCAAACCAATGGCGAAGGTCAGCCAGACGATCCAGCCATTGTGCGGATGTGTACCGGCCATTATTCCTCCCTCTGCCGCGTGGTTGCAGGCGCTGCGGCTGCGGGCCGAGTTGCCGGCGTGGTGGCGGCAGGCGGTTTGGCCGCAGGGATTGTGGCTGCCGGCGTGGTTGCAGTCGGTTTGCTAGCGGCCGGTTTGGCTTGGCGTGCGCTGTGGGCCGCAGGTTTCACCGGCGTCGCCACTGGCGCCGCCGTGGCCGGGGCAGGTGCGGGTGGCCCAACGAACGCCGGTTTCGGCACCGTGGCAGGAATCGTCTGTACAGTGCCGTTTTGCTTGTCTTCCGCTTCCTGCGCCTGGGCGGCGTCGTTAGCGCGCTCTTCCGGTGTGCGGTTGTCGCTGAACACCAGCAGCAGGTAGCGGCTGCGGTTCAGGGCGGCGGTTGGCACCGCGCGGACAATGGCAAACGGCTGGCCGGAATCGTGGATCACTTCCTTGACCGTCGCCACCGGGTAACCCGCCGGGAACCGCTGGCCCAGGCCGGAGCTGACCAGCAAGTCGCCTTCTTTAATGTCGGCAGTGTCGGCCACATGCCGCAACTCCAGGCGTTCCGGGTTACCGGTGCCGCTGGCAATTGCGCGCAAGCCGTTACGGTTAACCTGCACCGGAATACTGTGGGTCGTGTCCGTCAGCAGCAATACCCGCGAGGTGTAGGGCATCAATTCAACCACCTGCCCCATCAGGCCACGGGCATCGAGTACCGGCTGGCCGAGGACCACACCGTCGCGCTCACCCTTGTTGATGATGATGCGATGGGTAAAGGGGTTGGGGTCCATGCCGATCAACTCGGCCACTTCGACCTTTTCATTGACCAACGCGGAAGAATTGAGCAGCTCGCGCAGCCGAACGTTCTGCTCGGTGAGGGCCGCGAGCTTCTGCATGCGCCCCTGCAACAGCAGGTTTTCAGTCTTGAGCTTTTCGTTCTCGGCGACAAGCTCGGTGCGGCTGCCGAATTGGCTGGCCACGCCCTGATAGAGCCGTTGTGGCAGGTCGGTGATCCAGTAAGTCTGCATCAACACCAGCGACATCTGGCTACGCACCGGCTTGAGCAGTGCAAAGCGGGCATCGACCACCATCAGCGCGACCGAAAGCACGACCAGCACCAATAAGCGCACGCCCAATGAGGGGCCTTTGGCGAAAAGCGGTTTAATAAGCCGCTCCTCCCAGGCAAACGTTGTCTTTATTCATACGGCATCAAACCGGCCTGGATGCAGATTGAAGAAGATAAACGCCAACAGGCAGCACTGCAAAGTGCTGCCTGCGGGCGATGCATGAACCGTCCCGGCAATATTATTCGCTGGAGAGCAGGTCCATGGTGTGTTTATCCATCATTTCCAGTGCACGACCACCGCCACGCGCAACGCAGGTCAGCGGGTCTTCGGCGACGATCACCGGCAGGCCGGTTTCCTGGGCCAACAACTTGTCGAGGTCGCGCAGCAAAGCGCCACCACCGGTCAGTACCAGGCCACGCTCGGCAATATCGGAAGCCAGTTCCGGCGGCGATTGCTCCAGCGCGCTTTTCACTGCCTGAACGATAGTGGCCAGAGACTCTTGCAGAGCTTCCAGCACTTCGTTGGAGTTCAGGGTGAAAGCACGTGGAACGCCTTCGGCCAGGTTGCGACCGCGAACATCAACTTCGCGAACTTCGCCGCCCGGGTAAGCGGTGCCGATTTCCTGCTTGATACGCTCGGCGGTGGACTCGCCGATCAAGCTGCCGTAGTTACGACGCACATAGGTGATGATCGCTTCGTCGAAGCGGTCGCCGCCGACACGCACGGATTCGGCATACACCACACCGTTCAGCGAGATCAGGGCGATTTCAGTGGTACCACCACCGATATCCACCACCATCGAACCGCGCGCTTCTTCAACCGGCAAGCCGGCACCGATCGCAGCGGCCATTGGCTCTTCGATCAGGAACACTTCGCGGGCACCGGCACCGAGTGCCGACTCACGGATGGCGCGACGCTCCACCTGGGTGGATTTGCACGGAACGCAAATCAGCACACGAGGGCTCGGCTGCAGAAAACTGTTTTCGTGAACCTTGTTGATGAAGTACTGCAGCATCTTTTCGCAGACACTGAAGTCGGCGATTACGCCGTCTTTCATCGGACGAATGGCAGCGATATTGCCGGGTGTTCGGCCGAGCATGCGCTTGGCCTCGGTGCCAACGGCAACGACACTTTTCTGATTACCGTGGGTCCGAATGGCCACAACCGATGGCTCATTCAGGACGATACCGCGCTCGCGCACGTAAATAAGGGTGTTGGCAGTGCCCAGGTCAATGGAAAGATCGCTGGAAAACATGCCACGCAGTTTCTTGAACATGGGGAAAGGACCCTAGGCAACGCGTGGGTAAAAAAGTGCGGCAAACTCTAACAACGACAGGGATTTTGGGCAAGGCGCCAATGTGCTAAATTGGCCGACTTTCTGTGCACCAACCCCCACAATCGCGGCCATATGACCGTAGAAATGCGGTAGTGTTCCTACAATCTAACACACGGATAGCTTCCGTTCTGTTTTCCACTGGAGAATCCCATGGCGCTTGAACGCTCCGACGTGGAAAAAATCGCTCATTTGGCCTGCCTGGGCCTTAATGAAGCCGATCTTCCACAGACCACCGCAGCCCTGAACAGCATTCTCGGGCTGGTCGACCACATGCAAGCCGTGAATACCGACGGCATCGAGCCCCTGGCTCATCCGCTGGAAGCCAGCCAGCGCCTGCGCGCAGACGTCGTGACCGAGCGCAATAACCGCGAGGCTTACCAGTCCATCGCGCCAGCGGTCGAAAACGGCCTGTACCTGGTTCCGAAAGTCATCGACTAAAGGGAAAGAGCCTGCAATGCATCACATGACTCTGGCCGAGATCGCCCGCGGTCTCGCCGACAAAAAGTTTTCTTCCGAAGAGCTGACCAAGACCCTGCTGGCGCGTATCGCCGAGCTTGATCCTGCGGTCAACAGCTTCATCAGCCTCACTGAAGATCTGGCTCTGAGCCAGGCCAAGGCCGCCGACGCACGTCGCGCCAACGGTGAAAATGGCCCGCTGCTGGGTGCTCCAATCGCCCACAAAGACCTGTTCTGCACTCAGGGTATTCGCACCAGTTGCGGCTCCAAAATGCTCGACAACTTTAAAGCACCGTATGACGCCACCGTGGTCGCCAAGCTGGCTGCCGCTGGCGCCGTGACGCTGGGCAAGACCAACATGGACGAATTCGCCATGGGTTCGGCCAACGAGTCGAGCTACTACGGCGCGGTGAAAAACCCGTGGAACCTTGCGCACGTGCCGGGCGGCTCGTCCGGCGGTTCGGCTGCGGCCGTTGCCGCGCGCTTCTTGCCGGCCGCCACCGCCACCGACACCGGCGGCTCGATCCGCCAGCCTGCAGCCTTCACTAACCTCACCGGTTTGAAGCCGACCTACGGTCGCGTTTCCCGCTGGGGCATGATCGCCTACGCGTCGAGCCTGGATCAGGGCGGCCCGTTGGCGCGTACCGCAGAAGACTGCGCGATTTTGTTACAAGATATGGCCGGGTTCGATAAGCAGGACTCCACCAGCATCGACGAGCCAGTACCGGACTACAGCGCCAGCCTGAATACGTCGATCAAGGGCCTGCGTATCGGCGTGCCGAAAGAGTATTTCAGCGCCGGCCTCGACCCGCGTATCGCTGAATTGGTGCACAACAGCGTCAAAGAGCTGGAAAAGCTCGGCGCGGTGATCAAGGAAATCAGCCTGCCGAACAACCAGCACGCGATTCCTGCGTACTACGTGATCGCACCGGCGGAAGCCTCGTCCAACCTGTCGCGGTTCGACGGCGTGCGTTTCGGCTATCGCTGCGAAAACCCGAAAGACCTCACCGACATTTATAAGCGCTCGCGTGGCGAAGGTTTCGGCGTGGAAGTACAACGCCGGATCATGGTCGGTGCCTACGCGCTGTCGGCCGGCTATTACGATGCGTACTACCTCAAGGCGCAAAAAATCCGTCGCCTGATCAAGAACGACTTCATGGCGGCCTTTGAAGAAGTCGACGTGATCCTCGGCCCAACCACGCCGAACCCGGCCTGGAAGATCGGCGCCAAGACCGGCGACCCGATCGCCGAGTACCTGGAAGACCTGTACACCATCACCGCCAACCTCGCGGGCTTGCCGGGCTTGTCGATGCCTGCAGGTTTTGTCGATGGGCTGCCGGTCGGCGTGCAATTGCTCGCCCCGTATTTCCAGGAAGCCCGCCTGCTCAATGTGGCGCACCAGTACCAGTTGAACACCGACTGGCACACCCGCACCCCTACCGGCTTCTGAGGAGAACACTATGCAATGGGAAGTTGTGATCGGGCTGGAGATTCATACCCAGCTCGCCACCCAATCGAAGATTTTCTCCGGTAGCGCCACCACGTTCGGTTCCGAGCCGAACACCCAGGCGAGCCTGGTAGACCTGGGCATGCCCGGCGTGCTGCCGGTGTTGAACCAGGAAGCGGTACGCATGGCGGTGATGTTCGGCTTGGCGATTGACGCCGAGATCGGCCAGCATAACGTGTTCGCGCGCAAAAACTACTTCTACCCGGACCTGCCCAAGGGCTACCAGATCAGCCAGATGGAGTTGCCGATTGTCGGCAAGGGCTACCTGGACATCCCGCTGGAAGACGGCACCATCAAACGTGTCGGCGTGACCCGCGCGCACCTGGAAGAAGACGCCGGCAAGAGCCTGCACGAAGAATTCCCGGGGGCCACCGGTATCGACTTGAACCGCGCCGGTACGCCGTTGCTGGAGATCGTGTCCGAGCCGGACATGCGTAACGCCAAGGAAGCCGTGGCCTACGTCAAGACGATCCACGCGCTGGTGCGCTACCTGGGCATCTGCGACGGCAACATGGCCGAAGGCTCGCTGCGTTGCGACTGCAACGTGTCGATCCGCCCTAAAGGCCAGGCCGAATACGGCACCCGCTGCGAGATCAAGAACGTTAACTCGTTCCGCTTCATCGAGAAGGCGATCAACAGCGAAGTACGCCGCCAGATCGAACTGATCGAAGACGGCGGCAAGGTGATCCAGCAAACGCGCCTGTACGACCCGAACAAAGACGAAACCCGCGCCATGCGCAGCAAAGAGGAAGCCAACGACTACCGTTACTTCCCCGACCCGGACCTGTTGCCGGTGGTCATCGAGGATTCGTTCCTGAATGACGTGCGCGCCACTTTGCCGGAATTGCCGCAGCAAAAACGCGAGCGGTTCCAGGCGCAGTTCGGCCTGTCGGTCTACGATGCCAGCGTTTTGGCCTCCAGCCGTGAACAAGCCAACTACTTCGAAAAGGTCGTGAGCATTGCCGGCGACGCCAAGCTGGCGGCCAACTGGGTGATGGTAGAGCTGGGCAGCCTGTTGAATAAAATGGACGTCGATATCGGTAACGCACCAGTCAGCGCCGAAGAGCTAGGCGGTATGTTGCTGCGCATCAGCGACAAAACCATTTCTGGCAAGATCGCGAAGAAGATTTTTGAAATAATGTCTTCCGGCGAGGAAAGCTTGGTGACTGGCCTAGGTCGCGCTGATTGGATTATTGAAGAACAAGGTCTCAAACAAGTCACTGACAGCGGCCAGATTGATGAGGTACTTAACCAAGTACTCCTCGACAATGCCGAACAAGTCGAGCAATACCGCGCGGCAGACGAAGCCAAGCGCGGCAAAATGTTCGGCTTCTTTGTCGGCCAGGCAATGAAAGCCTCCAAAGGCAAAGCCAACCCGCAACAGGTAAACGAACTGCTGAAAAGCAAGCTCGAAGGCTGATCGCAGTGAATGGCCTGGGCGGGGTTTCACGCCCCACTCGGGCCCTTGTTGCAAAGGTTTGTGTGGGAAGGGGCTTTTTGTGGGAAGCCCCCTCCTACCTCTGCCGGTGACGACATGACTTTCGGGGCACAGTGAAAATGAAGCGCCTACTCGGCCTGCTGGCCCTGTTCTCTCTACTGGCCGGTTGCGCCAGCGGCCTCATCGACCCCAACGGCTACGACGAAAGCGGCACCGCCTCGTATTACGGCGCCAAGCACCATGGCAACAAAACTGCCAGCGGTGAAGCCTTCAACCAGAACACCCTGACCGCCGCCCATCGGCGCCTGCCCTTCGGCACGCAGGTCAAGGTGACCAATCTCGCCAACGGCAGATCTGTCGTGGTACGCATTAATGATCGCGGCCCGCATACTCGCGGGCGCCTGATCGACGTTTCACGCAGGGCCGCCGAACAACTCGGTATGCTCGGCACTGGTACAGCACGCGTACGTGTGCAGGCCATGAGCAATTAAATAAAGGAGCCCGGCCATTTTCGGATTAACCGCCCTCTCGCCCTGGAGCCTGATCGAACTGGTCAGCGGCTTGCTGTTGCTGATTTCCGGCGCCGAAATCCTGGTGCGCGCCGCCGTGCGCCTGGCGGCCAGCCTCAAGGTGCGCCCGCTGATCATCGGCCTGAGCATCGTTGCTTTCGGCAGCAGCGCGCCGCAGATGACCGTCAGCCTTCAAGCCACCCTGGCCGGTAATACCGATATTGCCGTGGGCAGCGTGATCGGCAGCAGCATCTTCAATATCCTCGTGACCCTGGGCCTGGCAGCACTGATCATTCCGTTACGCGTGTCGCGCCAACTGGTACGCCTGGACATCCCGGTGATGATCTTCGCCGGTTTGCTGGTGTTTACCCTGGCCTCCAATGAAGACCTGACGCCAATCGACGGCGTGCTGTTGCTGGTCGCGCTGATGGCCTACCTCGGTGTATTGCACTACCAGACCCGCCATTCCCGCCGCCCGCGCACCCTCGACACAGTGACCAGAGCGCCCTGGCTGAGCAGCGTATTGCTGATGCTCGGCGGGCTGTTGATTCTGGCACTGGCGGGGCATTTGCTGCTGGGCGCGGCGGTGGCGGTGGCGAGCGACTTGGGCCTGTCGGAGCGCATCATCGGCCTGACGCTGATCGGTGTCGGCACGTCGCTGCCATGCCTTGCCACTTCGCTGATCGCCGCCCTGCGCGGCCAGCGGGAGATTGCCGTGGGCAACGTGATCGGCAGCAACGTGTTCAACCTGCTCGGGGTGCTGGGCGTGACTGCACTGCTCGCGCCCACGCCGCTGTCGGTGTCGCCCAACGCGTTGGACTTCGACCTGCCGGTGATGCTCGGCGCGGTCGTGCTGTGCCTGCCGGTGTTCTACAGCGGTTACCGCGTGACGCGCGCCGAAGGCTTGGTGCTGCTGGGTTTGTACCTTGCGTACGGCCTGCATGTGATGGCGTTCACCACCGGCATGCCGCTGGCGAACACGCTTGAACACCTGATGCTGTATTACGTTTTGCCAGTGCTGGTGGCTTTCTTGTTGTTCAACACGCTGCGCGCCTGGCGCCGCCAACACACGAGGGAATCGCAATGACCGATCAGAAAAAGCCCGGCGTTGAAGTGCGTCGCCAGGTGATGGGCGATGTGTTCGTCGACCGCGCCTTGGGCAATGCCACCGAGTTCACCCAGCCGCTGCAGGACTTCGTCAACGAACACGCGTGGGGCAGCGTCTGGAACCGCGAGGGCTTGCCGCTGAAGACGCGCAGCCTGATCACCCTCGCCGCCCTCACGGCGCTCAAATGCCCGCAGGAACTCAAGGGCCACGTGCGCGGCGCGCTGAACAATGGGTGCACGGTAGAAGAGATTCGCGAGGCGCTGCTGCATTGCGCGGTGTATGCCGGGGTGCCGGCGGCGATTGACGCGTTTCGGGCGGCGCAGGAAGTGATTGATAGCTATCAGGCAGAGCGGCAGTGACTGTTAGATAGCTATCGCGAGCAAGCCCGCTCCCACATTTTGATCTGTTCACACATTAAAATGTGGGAGCGGGCTTGCTCGCGATAGGCCCTCAACCCCACCCCAAAACTCAGATCCAGCCACCCGCCTGCAACACAAAAATCCCGATATTGGTGGTCACCGCCGCCATCAAGGTGGTGATCACAATAATCGCCGCCGCCAGCTCATGATTCCCCTGTGCCGCCCTGGCCATCACAAAGCTGGCCGCCGCGGTCGGCGCACCGAAGTACAAGAACAAAATCCCCAGTTCCGGTCCGCGGAAGCCCAACAGCCACGCGCCGAACGTGGCCACCAGCGGCAAACCGATCATCTTCACCAGGCTGGCACTCAGGGCCATGCTGCCGCTTTTGCGCAACGCCGCCAACGACAAGGTGCCGCCGATGCAGATCAGTGCCAGCGGCAAGGTCATGTCCGCCAAATACTGACCGGACGACTGCAGCCACCCCGGCAGGCCGATCTTGAAAATGGCGAACGGCGCGGCTACCACCACGCTGATGATCAGCGGGTTGGCCACCACACTTTTAAAGATGCTCCACGGGTCGGACTTGATCACCGGGCTGTACACCGCCAGCACGATGGTCGACAGCGTGTTGTAAAACAGAATCACCAGCGCCGCGAGAATCGCGCCGAGGGAGATGCCGTAGTCGCCGTACATGCTGGCCGCCAGCGCCAGGCCGATAACGCCGTTATTACCGCGAAACGCGCCCTGGGTGTAAATACCGCGGTCTTCACGCTTGCAACGAAAAATCGCCCAACCCCAGGCCAGGGCAAAGCTCAGCAACGTGGCGACGGCAAAATAAATCAGCAAACCCGGCTTGAGCGCCGAGTGCAGGTCGGCATGCAGGATGCCCAGGAACAGCAGCGCCGGCATGGTGACGTTGAACACCAGGGAGGAAGCTGTGTGGATAAAGTTGTCGTTGATCCAGTTGATGCGCTTGAGCAGCACACCCAGAAACAGCATGGCAAACACCGGCGCGGTGATGGTGAGGGTGGTGAGGAAGATAGCCAGCATGCCGGGGAGAACCTTGGTGAGCGTCGTTAGTTGGCTAATGATAAGCCATACGACCCGGTGACGTCTGGTAGGCCGCCATCGCGAGCAAGCCCGCTCCCACACTTGACTGCATTCTCATGCTGGAACTCGGTCGGGTGTGGGAGCGGCGGTGCGACGATTCGACTTGCTCGCGATGGCGGCGACTCGGTCTCAAGTAATCGGCGCCGGGTTAAACAACGTGATGTCGTTATGCAGCTTGAGCTGCTCGGCCCACGTCTGCTTCTTGCCGCTGGCCACGTCCAGGTAGAAGTGAAACAGCTCCCAACCCAACTCCTCGATCGTCGCGCGCCCGGTAGCAATGCGCCCGGCGTCAATGTCGATCAAGTCCGGCCAACGTTGCGCCAGCTCCGTACGCGTCGAGACTTTCACCACCGGCGCCATGGCCAGCCCGTAAGGCGTGCCGCGCCCGGTGGTGAACACATGCAAGTTCATCCCGGCCGCCAGCTGCAAGGTGCCGCAAACAAAGTCACTGGCTGGCGTTGCGCAAAAAATAAGACCTTTGCGCTTGAAACGCTCGCCAGGGCCAAGCACGCCATTGATCGCGCTGCTGCCGGACTTGACGATGGAGCCCAAGGACTTCTCGACGATGTTCGACAACCCGCCCTTCTTGTTGCCGGGCGTGGTGTTGGCGCTGCGATCAGCCTCGCCCTTGGCCAGGTAACGGTCGTACCAGTCCATTTCCCTGACCAGCTCCTGCGCCACTTCTTTACTCTCGGCGCGCGACGTCAGCAGGTAAATCGCATCGCGTACTTCGGTGACTTCGGAAAACATCACCGTCGCCCCGGCCCGCAACAGCAAATCCGAGGCATAGCCCAGCGCCGGGTTGGCGGTGATGCCGGAAAACGCATCACTGCCGCCGCACTGCATACCCAAAATCAGCTCGGAGGCCGGCACGGTTTCGCGGCGGCGCTGGTCGAGTTTTTTCAAGCGCGCTTCAGCCAGCGCCATGATCTGCTCGATCATCTCGGTAAAACCGTGGCTGGAATCCTGCAACCGATACAACCACGGCTCGCTCAAATCGACCGAGCTGTCGTTGTCGTGCATCACCTGCCCGGCCTGCAATTTCTCGCACCCCAGGCTGATCACCAAGGCTTCGCCACCCAGGTTCGGGTTGCGTGCCAGGTTGCGCACCGTGCGGATCGGGATATACGCATCGGTCGCGGTAATCGCCACGCCGCAGCCGTAACTGTGGGTCAGCGCCACCACGTCATCCACGTGCGGGTAATTAGGCAGCAACTCATCCTTGATGCGCTTGACCGCGTGGTCCAGCACACCGGTGACGCACTGCACGGTAGTAGTGATTCCGAGAATATTACGCGTGCCCACGGTGCCGTCGGCGTTGCGGTAACCCTCGAAGGTAAAGCCTTCCAGCGGCGCCTGGGTTTCCGGCACGTCGGTGGACAGCGGCAAGCTGTCCAGCGGTGGCGCGGTGGGCATGCGCAGTTGATCTTCCTGCACCCAACTGCCGCGCGCAATCGGCGCCAGGGCGTAACCAATGGTTTGGCCGTAGCGAATAATCTGACCGCCTTCGGGAATATCTTCCAGGGTCACTTTGTGGCTCTGGGGGATAAATTCGACGGTCACCAGGCCGTCCGGGAACTCGGTCCCGGCCGGTACGCCCTGGTCATTGACCACGATCACCACGTTGTCGCGCGCGTGCAAACGAATCGAGCGCGGCGAGTCGGCATGTTCAATCAACTGCATTACATAGCCCCTCAGGAATGCGCTTCGGTAAGGTGGGTCAACTCAGGCCCTTGGCTGCTTGGCGGCTCTTTGAGCACCACGCGTTTGATCGGGCCGACAATCACCAGGTAGCTGAACACCGCTACCAGCGCGTTGGCGCCGACGAACACCAAGGCCCACTTGAACGAACCGGTGGTGGCGATGATGTAGCCGATGACGATAGGCGTGGTGATCGATGCGAGGTTACCGAAGGTGTTGAACAAGCCGCCACTGAGGCCGGCGATTTGTTTCGGTGAGGTGTCGGAAACCACCGCCCAGCCGAGTGCGCCAACGCCTTTACCGAAGAAGGCCAAGGCCATGAAGCCCACCACCATCCACTCGATGTCCACGTAGTTGCAGGCCACGATGCTGCTCGAAATCAGCAGGCCACCAATGATCGGCGCCTTGCGGGCGAAGGTCAGGGAATGGCCTTTGCGCAGCAGGTAATCGGAAATCACGCCGCCGAGCACGCCACCGATAAAGCCGCAGATCGCCGGCAGCGAAGCCACGAAACCGGCTTTGAGGATGGTCATGCCACGGTCCTGCACCAGGTACACCGGGAACCAGGTGAGGAAGAAGTACGTGATGCCGTTGATGCAATACTGGCCCAGATAAACGCCAAGCATCATGCGGTTGGTCAGCAACTGACGGATGTAATCCCACTTCGGGCCGTCGGTTTTCTTGCCCTTGCCTTTGTCCTGGTCCATATCGACCATGGCACCGTTGGCGGCGATGTAATCGAGCTCGGCGGCGTTGATCATCGGGTGCTGGCGCGGGCTGTGGATAACTTTCAGCCAGACCAGCGAGAAGACAATGCCGATTGCGCCCATCACGATAAACACGTGCTGCCAGCCGAAGCTGTAAACGATCCAACCCATCAGCGGTGCAAACAGCACCGTGGCGAAGTATTGCGCCGAGTTGAAGATCGCCGAAGCGGTACCGCGTTCAGCCGTAGGGAACCAGGCCGCCACGATGCGTGCGTTACCCGGAAAGGACGGCGCTTCGGCCAGGCCCACCATGAAGCGCAGCATAAACAGCGCAACGACGGCGGTGGAGATCCCGAATTCACCGACATAGCCTTGCAGCACGGTGAACAGCGACCAGGTGAAGATGCTCAGTGCGTAGACTTTTTTCGAGCCGAAACGATCGAGTAGCCAGCCGCCGGGGATTTGCCCCGCCACGTAGGCCCAACCGAATGCAGAGAAGATGTAACCGAGGGTGACCGCGTCGATGCCGAGGTCTTTTTGCAGGCTGGAGCCCGCGATCGCGATGGTGGCCCGGTCGGCATAGTTGATCGTTGTCACCAGGAACAGCATGAGCAGGATCAAATAGCGGACATGGGTCGGCTTGGTCGCTTGCATGAAAAAGTACTCCCACTAATTATTTTTTTTGCGGGTAATCAAGTTGTGTTGTGCAGCGCGTTGTGTGGGAGCCGGGCTTGCCCGACTCCCGCACACAGCAGGAACCACGGGTGTTGCGTGTTACGAACCGATGTAGCTGGTTTTCACCACGGTGTAGAACTCTTGCGCATAGCGACCCTGCTCGCGCGAACCATAGGAGGAGCCCTTACGGCCACCGAATGGCACGTGATAGTCCACGCCGGCAGTCGGCAGGTTGACCATCACCATCCCGGCCTGCGAGTGGCGCTTGAAGTGGTTGGCGTACTTCAGCGACGTGGTGGCAATACCGGCCGACAAGCCGAACTCGGTGTCGTTGGCCATGGCCAGCGCCGCGTCGTAATCGGCGACGCGTACCACGTTGGCCACCGGGCCGAAGATCTCTTCACGGCTGATGCGCATGGCGGCTTCGCTGTCGGCAAACAGGGTTGGCGCCAAGTAGTAGCCTTCGGTATCGCACGTCACCAGGCCGCCGCCGCTGACCAGCCGCGCGCCTTCGGTTTGGCCGATGTCGATGTATTTCAAGTCCTGATCCAACTGGGCCTGGGAAACCACCGGGCCGATGTCGGTGCCGCTTTTCAGGGCGTGGCCGACTTTGATCGACTTCATGCGCTCCGCCATGGCCGCGACGAATTGGTCGTGAATACCGGCGGTCACGATAAAGCGGCTGGACGCCGTGCAACGCTGGCCGGTGGAGTAGAACGCGCTCTGTACCGACAACTCGACGGCCTGCTTGAGGTCGGCGTCGTCGAGAATAATCTGCGGGTTTTTACCGCCCATTTCCAACTGCACTTTGGCCTGACGCGACACGCAGCTGACGGCGATTTGACGACCCACGCCCACCGAACCGGTGAAGCTGATGCCATCAACTTTCGGGCTGTTGACCAGCACATCGCCGACCACACGACCGCTGCCCATCACCAGGTTGAACACACCGGCCGGGAAGCCTGCGCGCGAGATAATTTCGGCCAAGGCCCAGGCACAACCCGGCACCAATTCGGCGGGTTTGATCACCACACAGTTGCCGTAGGCCAGGGCCGGGGCAATTTTCCACGCGGGGATCGCAATCGGGAAGTTCCACGGGGTGATCAAACCGACCACACCCAAGGCTTCGCGGGTGACTTCAACATTGACGCCCGGGCGCACCGAGGGCAGGTAGTCGCCCGACAGGCGCAAGCATTCACCGGCAAAAAATTTGAAGATGTTACCGGCGCGGGTCACTTCGCCGATGGCTTCGGGCAGGGTCTTGCCCTCTTCCCGCGCCAGCAGGGTACCGAGCTCTTCGCGGCGCGCGAGGATTTCGCTGCCGACTTTATCCAGCGCATCGTGACGCGCCTGGATACCGGACGTCGACCAGGCCGGGAACGCGGCGCGAGCGGCGTCGATGGCGGTGTTGACTTGGGCTACGTCAGCCTTGGCGTATTCGCCAATGACATCAGACAACTCCGACGGGTTGAGGTTGACGCAATAGTCGGCACCGGCCACCCACTCGCCGTTGATGTAGTTTTCAAAACGCTTGGCTTGGGACACAAATCTTCTCCTGACGCAAAAGGCCGCTGATTACTCAGCGGCCTTGTAGATAAGTTACTGCGGACCTTGCTTGTCGATCAGCGCGGCCAGGGCTTCGTATTCTTCCGGCAGCAGATCGGTCAGCGGCGTGCGGACCGGGCCTGCGTCATAGCCGGCGATTTTTGCACCGGCTTTGACGATGCTCACGGCGTAACCGGATTTACGGTTGCGAATATCGAGGTAAGGCAGGAAGAAGTCGTCGATGATCTTGGCCACGGTGACGTGATCGTCTTTGGC
Organism: Pseudomonas kitaguniensis; assembly: GCF_049199985.1. Classification (NCBI taxonomy): domain Bacteria; kingdom Pseudomonadati; phylum Pseudomonadota; class Gammaproteobacteria; order Pseudomonadales; family Pseudomonadaceae; genus Pseudomonas; species Pseudomonas kitaguniensis. Next base: position 228,760 of record NZ_JBLZPT010000002.1, on the reverse strand, counting down.
GATCGCGTGGTAGAAGTCCATCGCGGTTTTTGGAATGAAGTTGAACACCGCCGAGGAGTACACCGGTACGCCCAAAGCCTTGTAGGCAGCGGCGTAAACCTCTGCAGTCGGCAAGCCGCCGAGGTAGCTGAAACGGTCGCCAAGACGACGGCGGATCGACACCATCAACTCGATGTCACCCAGGCCATCCTTGTAGCCGATCAGGTTCGGGCATCGTTCAGCCAGGCGTTCCAGCAGGGGTGCAGTCAGGCGGCAGACGTTGCGGTTGTACACAACCACGCCGATCTTGACCGACTTGCACACCGCTTCCACGTGGGCGGCAACGCCGTCCTGGCTGGCTTCGGTCAGGTAGTGCGGCAGCAGCAGCAAGCCTTTGGCGCCGAGGCGTTCAGCTTCCTGAGCGTACTCGATAGCTTGACGGGTCGAACCGCCGACACCGGCGAGAATCGGCACGCTGGTGGCGCAGGTATCAACAGCGGTCTTGACCACTTGCGAATATTCGCTGGCAGCCAGGGAGAAAAACTCACCGGTGCCGCCAGCTGCGAACAAGGCCGTCGCGCCGTAAGGGGCAAGCCATTCCAGACGCTTGATGTAGCCCGCCTGGTGGAAGTCACCCTGCGCGTTGAAATCGGTCACGGGGAAAGACAGCAGACCGTGGGAGAGGATGGACTTCAGTTCTTGTGGATTCATTATTCGAACACCCTGGGCGAAAACTTTCTGTCGAAAGGTTATTGTTGGTTTTTGGTGATGTCGTACGTCATCGTACAACTATAAAATAATTCGTCAACTGTAATTCATCGGGGTTTATCTCAGGCACGCGCCTTCCACCCGAATCACTCGCCAATGGGGTCTACTCAATAGTGTGCTGACACTGGGGATCAAATGTGGGAGCTGGCTTGCCTGCGATGCAGGCGCGACGGTGTTTCAGGCATACCAAAGTGATGCCATCGCGGGCAAGCCGGCTCCCACACAAGCCAGCGCCCACATTAGATCTGTTGCGGCTTTCAGTTGCGCTGCGCTTCTGCCTCTTCATGGGCATGGCGCAGCCGCTCGCGGCTGTTGGTCAAGTGCAGGCGCATGGCCGCTCGCGCGGCGTCCGAATCCTGGCGCGCGATGGCCTCATAAATCTCTTCATGCTCACGGCTCAAGCGGCTCATGTAGTGCTGCTGGTCATCGTGCGCCAGCCGCGCCGAATTCAGGCGTGTACGCGGAATGATGCTGGTGCCCAAGTGGGTCATGATGTCGGTGAAATAGCGGTTGCCGGTCGACAGCGCAATTTCCAGGTGGAACGCGAAGTCTGACGCGACCGCGTCACCTGCGTGTGCCGCACTTTCATTCAGCGCGTCGAGCGCCGCGCGCATGGCGGCCAGTTGCTCGTCGCTACGGCGTAACGCCGCCAAGCCGGCAGACTCCACTTCAAGGCTGATACGCAGTTCCAGAATCGCCAGCACGTCACGCAAGGTCACTACGGTGGCGGGGTCAATCCGAAAACCGCTCGGGCTTGGCGTGTCCAACACAAAGGTGCCGATGCCGTGGCGGGTTTCGACCTGCCCGGCGGCCTGCAACCGCGAGATGGCTTCGCGCACCACCGTGCGGCTGACCCCATGGACTTCCATGATTGCCGACTCGGTGGGCAATTTATCGCCACGTTTGAGTTGGCCGTCGCGGATCTGCTCGGACAACACCGTGACCAATTCCTGGGCAAGGCTGCGGCGCTTGCGGGGAAGACGCGGGGCGGTGTTGGGGTTTTCCATGGCAGATCATCTTTCTCGGCGAACTTGAGTACGCATCATAGCCCATGGCTGTTGTACGATCACCGTTGCGTCACGACTTTCATCCATATCCTTTACGTAAAAAAAATGCCCCGACACAGGTCGAGGCATTTTTCAGACTTAGCCGAAGGCAAAGCCGTTCACTTCACCACTTTGAGGCTCGGCCGACCGGTCGGGCGCGGCGGCTCGGAATCCGGTGGTGGCGCCTCATCACTGCCCTCGCGTTCGATCGCTTCGTCTTCCTCGAAAGGCGACTCCAGATCGAACACCATGCCTTGGCCATTCTCGCGGGCGTAGATCCCGAGAATCGCGCCAATCGGCACGAACAGCGTATGCGGCACGCCGCCGAAACGCCCTTCGAAGCTTACCGCTTCGTTGTCCATGTGCAGGTGGCGCACGGCACTCGGTGATACGTTCAGCACAATCTGCCCATCACTGGCAAAACCCTGCGGTACCTGAACCGCAGGAAATTCTGAGTTGACCAGCATGTGCGGGGTGCAATCGTTGTCCACAATCCACTCATAGAGCGCGCGGACCAGGTACGGTCGACTGGAGTTCATCAGCGGCTCCTTAAGCCTTAGCGCATATCGCGTTCGACACCAGACAGACTCGCCTGGAAAGCCTCACGCGCAAACTGGCGCTCCATGTAATCAAGCAGCGGCTTGGCTGGCCGCGGCAGTTCAATACCCATAATCGGCAAGCGCCAGAGTATGGGGAGTAGGCAGCAATCCACCAGGCTTTGTTCCTCACTGAGGAAAAAAGGTTTGTCGGCGAACAGCGGTGAAACACCGGTCAGGCTCTCGCGCAATTCCTTGCGCGCCACGACGCGGGCAGCTTCTTTACTGCGTGAATCCAGAATCACATCCACCAACCCGCACCAGTCACGCTGGATCCGATGGATCAGCAGGCGGCTGTTGGCACGTGCCACCGGATACACCGGCAGCAAAGGCGGATGCGGGTAACGCTCATCCAGGTATTCCATCACCACGGTTGACTCCCACAACGCCAGGTCACGATCGACCAGGGTGGGCAAGCTGCCGTAAGGGTTCACTTCGATCAGTTTCGGCGGATGACGACCCACCTCCACACTGATGATCTCGGCGCTGACACCCTTCTCTGCGAGCACGATGCGTACTCGGTGGGAATAGTGGTCGGCGGGGTCGGAGTAACAGGCCAACCGGTTGGTCACGCCCATGGCGGTCCTCCTCGCTTGTTGAAATTATCGAAAGCTCAAAAACGAGCGCGCCCAGAGAGCATCCCTGCAGTGCCTGGTTGAACCAGAGCGCTACGTGTTCAGAGATGCCGCTGGGCGCGCAAGATTAACAGCAATTGCTTACGGTTGGATCAATGCACATCCTTCCAGTATTCGCGTTTAAGCAGGTAAGCGAATACGAAGAAGAAGGCCAGGTAGAGCAACACATACGTACCGATGCGCTGATGTTGCAGTTTGACCGGGTTGGCCGAGTAAGCCAGGAAGGTCACCAGATTCTTGACCTTCTCGTCAAACTGCTCTGCGTTCAGCGTACCGGTCTTGGGCAATATAGTCAGTTGATCGCATGCTTCATGTGTCAGAGGCGTGCCGGTCAACGGGTCATATTGCTTCTTGCCGTCTTCAACGACCTGAACCTGCTTGCATCCTACCACTTGGCGACCCTGCAGGCCGACAAGAACGTTAGGCATACCGACATTCGGGAAGACTTTGTTGTTCACGCCATACGGCCGCGCCGGGTCTTCGTAGAACGATTTCAGGTAACCGTAGAGCCAGTCAGTGCCGCGCACACGCGCCACCAGGGTCAGGTCTGGCGGTGCCGCACCGAACCAGGCCTTGGCGTCTGCCGGTTGCATGCCGATGCTCATGTGGTCGCCGATTTTTGCGCCGGTGAACACCGCGTGGCTGAGCATTACGTCATGCGGGATGCCCAAGTCATCGGCAACCCGCTCGTAGCGTTGGAACTTGGCGCTGTGGCAGCCCATGCAGTAGTTGGTGAAGGTACGCAAACCATCCTGCATGGCGGCCTTGTCGGACACATCAATATCGACTTTTTCGAGTTCCGCGCCATGCTCGGCCGCGAAGGACAGCAGCGGCAGCGCCGCAAACACGAGTGCAACCAATAATTTTTTCATCAGCCAGTCACCCTTTCCGGAACCGGTTTGGTCTTCTCGAGCCGGGTGTAGAACGGCATCAGAATGAAGTAGGCGAAGTACAGGAAGGTGCAGACCTGCGACAGCAATGTACGCTCGGGGGTTGGCGCCAATACGCCCAACACGCCCAGGATCACGAACGAAATGCAGAATACCCACAGCCAGATTTTGCTCAGCCAGCCCTTGTAGCGCATCGACTTGACCGGGCTTCGGTCGAGCCACGGCAGCACGAACAACACCGCAATGGCGGCGCCCATGGCGATCACGCCCATGAGCTTGTCGGGAATCGCGCGCAAGATCGCGTAGAACGGCGTGAAGTACCAGACCGGGGCAATGTGCTCAGGCGTCTTGAACGCGTTGGCTTGCTCAAAGTTGGGCTTCTCGAGGAAATACCCGCCCATCTCCGGGAAAAAGAACACGATCGAGCAGAACACAAACAAGAACACTACCACACCCACAATGTCTTTCACGGTGTAGTACGGGTGGAACGGAATGCCATCCAGCGGGATGCCGTTTTCGTCTTTGTACTTCTTGATGTCGACGCCGTCCGGGTTGTTGGAGCCCACCTCGTGCAGCGCCAGGATGTGCAGCACCACCAGGCCAAGAATCACGATCGGCAGGGCCACCACGTGCAGCGCAAAAAAGCGGTTCAGGGTGATGCCGGAGATCAGGTAGTCACCCCGAATCCACTGGGTCAGGTCGTTGCCGATGACCGGGATCGCACCGAACAGCGAGATGATCACCTGTGCGCCCCAGTACGACATCTGGCCCCACGGCAGCAAGTAACCCATGAACGCTTCGGCCATCAGCGCCAGGTAAATCAGCATGCCGAACACCCACACCAGCTCACGCGGCTTCTGGTACGAACCGTAGAGCAAGCCACGGAACATGTGCATGTAAACCACAATAAAGAACGCCGACGCGCCGGTAGAGTGCAGCAAGCGCAGGATCGAGCCGTACTCGACGTCACGCATGATGTACTCAACAGAGGCGAACGCCTCCTCCGCCGAGGGCGTGTAACTCATCGTCAACCACACGCCGGTAATGATCTGGTTGACCAGCACCAGCAGTGCCAGTGAACCGAAGAAGTAGAAGAAGTTGAAGTTTTTTGGCGCGTAATATTTGCTGAGGTGGTCTTCCCACATTTTGGTCGCCGGGAAGCGTGCATCCACCCAATCCATGAACTTGCTCATCAGGCTTTCTCCCCCTCGTCGACGCCAATGACAATGACATTGTCAGTCTCGTAATGATGTGGCGGAACCGGCAGGTTCAACGGTGCAGGTTGGGACTTGTAGACGCGGCCGGCCAGGTCGTAGTGGGAGCCGTGGCAAGGGCAGAAGTAACCGCCGACCCAGTCTTTGCCGAGGTCGGCAGGCGCAACTTCAGGGCGGAAGGTTGGCGAGCAGCCGAGGTGGGTGCAGATACCGATCAGCAGCAGAATCTCTGGTTTGATCGAACGGACTTCCTTATCAACGTAGGCGGGCTGGTCGGAATTTTTTGAATCGGGGTCAGACAACTGGCCTTCGATTTTCTTCAGATTCCCGAGGATTTCTTCAGTACGACGAACAATGAAAACCGGCTGACCGCGCCACTCAGCAATCATTTGCTGACCTGGCTCGACCTTACTGACATTCACCTTCACCGGTGCACCTGCGGCTTTCGCCTTGGCACTGGGAAACCATGACCCCACGAACGGGACCGCAGCCCCCACCGCTCCTGCAGCACCCACCACGGACGTGGCGGCTACCAAGAAGCGACGCCGGCCTGCATTCACGCCGTCATTGCTCATTCAGTCCTCTCCCATCAGCTTTTTGGCCTGTTAAATCAGGCGTCTACTAAGTATTAACGCTGAACTTATAAAAATTTTGCAGGATGGTAATGAAAAGCCCACACACTTACAAGGGAATTACCCCGCAGCGCGGCTCCAGGCCTTGCAGTATAGGGGGTCTACGGATGTGGCACGTTGTCACGGCCAAAGGTATGCACAAATCGCAGGCAATAAAAAACGCCCAGCTCCGTAAGGAGGCTGGGCGTTTTTGTGGAACGTAAAGCGAATTAACGCTTCGAGTACTGCGGACGCTTACGCGCTTTACGCAGACCGACTTTCTTACGTTCAACTTCACGAGCATCGCGAGTTACGAAGCCAGCTTTGCGCAGAGCGCCACGCAGGGTTTCGTCGTACTGCATCAGAGCGCGAGTGATACCGTGGCGGATTGCGCCAGCTTGACCACTTACACCGCCACCGATAACGGTGACGTAGATGTCGAACTTTTCAACTGTCTCGGTCAGTTCCAGCGGCTGACGAACTACCATGCGGGCAGTTTCGCGACCGAAGAAATTTTCCAGAGTGCGGTTGTTGATCGAGATGTTACCAGTACCCGGACGCAGGAAAACACGTGCGGTAGCGGTTTTGCGACGGCCAGTGCCGTAATTTTGAGTCGCCGACATAATGAACTATTCCGTTAAAACTTCAGTTCTTGGGGCTGCTGAGCAGCATGAGGGTGTACAGCGCCCGCATAGACTTTCAGCTTGCGAAACATATCGCGACCCAGTGGGCCCTTCGGCAGCATACCTTTAACCGCGATTTCAATCGGGGCCTCAGGCTTCTTGGAGATCAGGCCTTCAAAGTTGGAAGACTTGATGCCGCCTGGGAAACCGGAGTGACGGTAGTACATTTTGTCTTGCGCTTTGTTGCCGGTAACACGTACCTGCTCGGCGTTGATGATGACAATGTAGTCACCGGTATCAACGTGAGGGGTGTACTCAGGCTTGTGCTTGCCACGCAGACGGCTGGCGACTTCAGTGGCCAGACGACCCAGAGTCTGACCAGCGGCGTCGACGATAAACCAGTCGCGCTGGACGGTGTCCGGTTTTGCAGTAAAAGTTGTCATTCTTTAATAGCCTCAGGGGCCGCCCTGTAAATTAGACGGCGGATCTTACTGAATAGTGCGTACTTTGACAAGTCAAAGGCAGCCGGATACAGACGCTATCGGGGGCTCGGGTCGGCGCGTCCGTTCAACGGCAAGATTCTTCGGCAGGCGGCGCATCACTTCCACTGCAGAAAGAGGTGGGCAATTATGCAGATTGCGAAAAAAATTTCAACCTGCTTTTATGATTGTTTTCCCCGAAGGAGCACCTGATGGATTATCGACAGCTGGGCCGAACCGATCTGAACGTAAGCGCGATTGCCCTGGGCACCATGACGTGGGGCGAGCAGAACAGCGAAGCAGAGGCCTTTGCACAGATCGAGCGGGCCAAAGCCGCAGGGATCAACTTCCTCGACACGGCGGAAATGTACCCGGTGCCGCCCAAGGCCGACACCTATGCCACCACCGAGCGTTACATCGGCAACTACTTCAAAAGCCGCGGTGACCGTGCCGACTGGGTGCTCGCCAGCAAGATCGCAGGCCCCGGCAATACCATCGACTACATTCGCGATGGCTACCTGCGCCACAACCGTAAACACATCGTCGAAGCCCTCGACGCCAGCCTCAAGCGCCTGCAAACCGACTGGATCGACCTCTACCAGTTGCACTGGCCCGAGCGCAGCACCAACTTTTTCGGCCAACTGAGCTACACACACAAGGACGAAGACGACCTCACGCCACTGGAAGAAACCCTCGAAGCGCTGGACGAACAGGTAAAGGCCGGCAAGATCCGCCACATTGGCCTGTCCAACGAAACCCCGTGGGGCACCATGAAGTTCCTGGCCCTGGCCGAAGCCCGTGGCTGGAGCCGCGCCGTGTCGATCCAGAACCCCTACAACCTGCTCAACCGCAGCTTTGAAGTGGGCCTGGCGGAAGTCGCCATTCGCGAACAATGCGGCTTGCTGGCGTATTCGCCGCTGGCGTTCGGCATGCTCAGCGGCAAGTACGAAGGCGGCGCCCGCCCGGCAAAAGCCCGCCTGACTGAATACAGCCGCTTCAGCCGCTACTTCAACCCGCAGTCGGAAGCCGCGTGCAGCCGTTACGTGGCACTGGCGCGCGAGCACGGCCTGGACCCGGCGCAAATGGCCCTGGCATTCGTCACGCAACAGCCGTTTGTGACCAGCAATATCATCGGTGCAACCAGCCTTGCGCAGCTGGACAGCAACATCGCCAGTGCCGACCTGACACTCTCCAAAGAGGTGCTGGAGGGGATTGAGGCAATTCAGAAGGATCATCCAAACCCTGCGCCTTAATCGCTAACTGAGGGTTCCCAGGCGGGGAACCCTCATCAAACGGAGCCGATGCCCCGATGACAGCATGGGGCACTGGACACACGGGGTAAAAAATAAGACGATCCAGCCGTCTGGTGACCACTTTCCCCTATAAGAATAAATGAAATTATGTCCAACCAAATCTCCACGCCGTTACGGCGCGTCAGCATTTTGGCGATTGATCGGGTATTCGCTTCAACCCTGATGCAAGCCAAGGATTTCTTCCACCTGGCCAGCCTGCGTTACGGCAAACAGCAAGGCCTGGGCCTGACCCCGGCGTTCGAAACGCGCCTTGTCAGCCCCGACGGCCAATCAGTGCGCAGCTTCAGCGACGTGATCATGCCGGTCGACGGCGGCCTGGAAGACGCCGACATCATCGTGCTACCGGCCTTCTGGGACGATTTCGACGCCATGTGCGCGCGCTACCCGCAAGTGCTGCCCTGGCTGCGCGAACAACACGCCCGCGGCGCGGTACTCTGCGGTGAAGCCACTGGCGTATTCTGGCTGGCCGAAGCCGGGCTGCTTGATGGCAAGGAGGCAACCACTTACTGGCGCTTCTTCAAAGCCTTCAGCGAACGCTTCCCCAAGGTGCAGCTCAATCAGGACAAACACCTGACCGACGCCGACAACCTGTATTGCGCCGGCGGCACCACCTCGGCATGCGACCTCTACATCTACCTGATCGAACGTTTCTGCGGCGCCACCATCGCCCAGGCCGTGGCCCGCGACATTCTCTACGAAGTGCAGCGCAGCTACGCGCCGGGGCGCATTGGTTTTGGTGGGCAGAAGCTGCATCAGGACGTGATCATCCTGCAAATTCAACACTGGCTTGAAGAGCATTTTGCCGACAAGTTTCGCTTCGAAGACGTCGCCCGCGAACACGGCATGAGCATCCGCAACTTCATGCGCCGCTTCCAGAGCGCCACGGGTGACAAGCCGCTGCACTACTTGCAACGCCTGCGTATCGAGACGGCCAAAGGGCTGCTCTCGGGCAGCCGCAAAAGCATCAAGACCATCAGTTATGAGGTGGGTTATGACGATGCGAGCTTTTTTGCGCGGCTGTTCAGGCAACACACCGAGCTATCGCCGAACCAGTACCGCCAGCAGTTCCAGCAGGCCGCCTGAACCCAATGCGGGAGGGGATTGCTCCCTCCCCCATTTTTTACGGTGGCGTGTTTACGGCTTGTGCCCGCGCGACAGGAACTCGTGGGACTGCATTTCCAGCAAGCGGCTCAACGTGCGCTGGAATTCGAAATTCAAGCGACCGCCGGTGTAGAGGTCTTTGAGCTCGACTTCCGCCGAAATAATCAACTTGACGTTACGGTCGTAGAACTCGTCGACCATGTTGATAAAACGGCGCGCGATGTCGTCAGTGGTGACGCTCATCTGCTCCACGCCGCTCAAGATCACCGCGTGGAAGATCTTGCCCAATTCGATGTAGTCGTTCTGGCTGCGCGGGCCGTCGCACAGTTGACGGAATTCGAACCAGGCCACGTCATCGCAGGTACGCAGCGCGATAATTTCGCGGTTCTCGATCATCAGCTTGTCGTTTTCCACCGCCTGCGTGCATTCCGGCGTGAGCGCTCGGAAGCTTTTCTTCAGGCTTTCATGCGCTGCTTCATTCAGCGGGAAGTGGAACAGTTCGGCCTGCTCAAGGTGACGCAGGCGATAGTCGACGCCACTGTCGACGTTGACGATCTCGGTGTTCTGCTTGATCAGCGCGATGGCCGGCAGGAAGCGCGCACGTTGCAGGCCGTCCTTGTACAGGCCGTCGGGCACGATGTTCGACGTGGCAACCAGGGTCACACCGTTCTTGAACAGCTCTTCCATCAGGGTGCCGAGGATCATGGCGTCGGTGATGTCGGAGACGAAAAACTCATCGAAGCAGATCACCCGCGCTTCGTCGGAGAACCGCTTGGCGATGATGGTCAGCGGGTTTTTCTCGCCCGGCAGGGTTTTCATCTCTTCGTGCACACGCTTCATGAAGCGGTGAAAGTGCGTGCGCACCTTTTCCTTGAATGGCAGCGCTTCGAAGAAGGTGTCTACCAGGTAGGTCTTCCCGCGGCCGACGCCACCCCAGAAGTACAGGCCTTTGACCGGCGTGTGGTCTTTTTTGCCAAACAGCTTGCCGAGCAACCCTGGCTTGTTCTGCGAAGCCGCGACCAGGTCGTCGTACAGGCGCTGCAGATGCCGCACCGCGTTTTCCTGGGCAGCGTCATGGAAGAATTCAGGGCGTTTCAGATCAGCTTGATATCGTTCTAGGGGCGTCATAATTTCGTTAGCAAGGCAACAAAAACGGGCCGTCACTGTAACGACGGCCCTGGATAATGGCAATCAACCCTTGGTCGGGTTAATCCTCGGTTGGGGTCAACGCAACGCGCAACGCGGCAATGGCGGTATCACGCGACGCTTCGTCGGCGAACGCGGCACTGTCGGCCACCGCAGCGCCGTCCAGCCATACGCTGAAGCGTTGGGCCTCTGTGCGCACGTCCAGCGCGTCGCCGTTTTGCAACTGCTTTGTCACTGCGCCAGCCGCTTTACCGTCGGCAAAGTTGCGTGACAACAGCAGTTGCTCGCCATCGGCGGCCAGCAAACGGAAACGGAAGCTGCCGTCGTCTTCGCGAAAGCTCACAAACCGTGCGGCTTTCGCGGCTTTCTTTTTAGCACTGACCGGCGCAGCCGCCGGCTCGACGAACGTGCGCAGGCCCACCGCCTCACGCAGCTCGGCGAGGAACGGCGCCGCCACGGCGCGGGCCTTCTTGGCGCCGACCAGCAGCAGGTCTTCCATGTCCGATGGGCGCGACATCAGTTCGTGATAGCGCTCACGCGCTTCGCCCAACTGGCCGTCGAGCAGTTGGAACAAGCGATTCTTCGCCTCGCCCCAGCCCAGGCCTTGCAGCAGTTCAGCGCGGAACTCTTGTTCCTGCGCCTGGCTGGCAAACGCCTGGTACAGGGTGAACAGGTGCGAAGTGTCCGGGTCTTTGGCTTCACCGGGCGCGCGCGAATCGGTGACGATGCGCGAGATGGCGTCTTTCATTTCCTTGGCGCTGGTGAACAACGGGATGGTGTTGTCGTAGCTCTTCGACATCTTGCGACCGTCGAGGCCCGGCAAGGTGGCGACGCTTTCTTCGATCAACGCCTCGGGCATGGTGAAAAATTCTTTGCCCTTGCCGAACAGGTGGTTGAAGCGCTGGCCGATGTCGCGGGCCATCTCCACGTGCTGGATCTGGTCGCGGCCCACCGGCACTTTGTGCGCGTTGAACATCAAAATGTCCGCTGCCATCAGCACCGGGTAACTGTACAGGCCCATGGTGATGCCCGCGTCCGGGTCTTCGCCGGTTTCGACGTTTTTGTCCACCGAGGCCTTGTAGGCGTGGGCGCGGTTGAGCAGGCCCTTGGCGGCAACGCAGGTCAGCAGCCAGGTCAGCTCGGGGATTTCAGGGATGTCGGACTGACGGTAGAACGTCACCCGATTCACATCCAGACCACCGGCCAGCCAGGTCGCGGCGATTTCCATACGCGAGCGCTGAATGCGCTGCGGGTCATCACATTTGATCAGGGCGTGGTAGTCGGCCAGGAAGTAAAAAGAGTCGGCATTCGCGTCCTGGCTGGCGAGGATAGCCGGGCGAATCGCACCGGCGTAGTTGCCCAGGTGCGGCGTGCCGGTGGTGGTAATGCCGGTGAGAATACGGGTACGAGTGGTCATGGGTAATCGCTTATCAGGCAGCTATCAATTCGAAAGGCGCGGCAGCACCAGATCCTTGAGATCGGTCAGCTTGCCATGAAAAAAGTGCCCGCATTCTGCCACTTTCAGCAGCTCATGGGGGCGATTCAAGGCAGCAGACCAGTCGTAGACAAGCTGCGGGTCGACCACTTCATCGGTTTGTGGCTGGATCAGCGTCAACGGGCAGCCTTGCGGCAGCACGTCGCTGTCGCGCAGACGCATCACCGCAGCGGCGACCATGAACAGGTGCGCCAGTTTTTCACCCTTGGCTTCCAGGCGCCCGCCGAGGCTGGCGGCCACATAACCGCCGAAGGAAAACCCGAGCAAGGTGATCGGCAACTCCGGGTGTTTTTCGCGCAGCCAGGTGACGGCAGCTTCGGCATCGTCGACTTCCCCGGTGGCCATGTCGTGCGTGCCGGCGCTGGCACCGACGCCACGGTAATTGAAACGTAAAGTAATCAAACCAGCATCGCGGGCGGTGCGTTGCAGGGTCGATACAACTTTATTCAGCATGGTGCCACCCTGCACCGGGTTAGGGTGGCAGATCAGCGCCAGGCCACGTGGCTCGGGGTGATCCAGGTACAGGGCTTCCAATTGGCCAACCGGGCCATCGATCAGAACGGGGGTTTCACGCATGAGCAAGGAATGAACTCCGTGACCTCTCAAAGGGTCGACTCGTCTAGCTAAAAGTCTGTGCATGGCATGCTTGCGAGCTTAATCGCGGTATACAGCGCAGGTCCGAGCCGTTAACGTAAAGCAAAGCCGTTTATAGAGGAAGGACTCGTGGAACACTCGCTCTTAGTTTGGTTGTTGCCGACTCTTGCCCTGGTTGCCGGTGTCGCCATTGGATTCCTGGTTGCTCGCCTGCTGCCGAATGCCGCGCCTAACCGCACGCAGCGTCAGTTGGATGACATTCAGGAACGTTTTGACAGTTATCAGAACGAGGTTGTTACCCACTTCAACAGCACCGCAACCCTGGTCAAGAAGCTCACTCAGAGCTACCAGGACGTACAGGATCACCTCGCCGATGGCGCAAACCGCCTGGCCCTCGACGACATCACCCGTCAGCGTCTGCTGGCCGCGTTGCACTCCGATGCACCGCAAGCTCCACGCGAGCGCCTGACCCCGCCGCGGGAAAACCAGGAGCCACCACGGGACTACGCGCCAAAAACGCCGAACGCCCCAGGCATGCTGGATGAGCATTACGGCTTGAAGAAGTAAGTCATTTTCAAGCACCAAAAAAGCCCGGCTGATCGATGATCAGCCGGGCTTTTTTGTTGGGCCACAATCTCCAACATTGTGCAGATCCATTGTGGGAGGGGGCAGCGCCCAACCCAGGCAACTCATCCATCAACACTTCATATGAGGCCACTTCATTGGGCCGCTGTCGCAAGCACAGCGAAGATCCACTGTGGGAGGGGGCTTGCTCCCGATAGCGGTCTGTCAGCTACAAACAGGCTGACTGATACACCGCCATCGGGAGCAAGCCCCCTCCCACACGGGCAGTGCCCAACCCTGGCAACTCATCAATCAATACTTCATATGAGGCCGCTTCATTGGGCCGCTGTCGCAAGCACAGCGAAGAGCTACTGTGGGAGGGGGCTTGCTCCCGATAGCGGTCTGTCAGCTACAAATGTGCTGACTGATCCACCGCCATCGGGAGCAAGCCCCCTCCCACACTGACAGTGCCCAACCCAGGCAACTCATCAATCAACACTTCACATAAGGCCACTTCATTGGGTCTCAAACTTCCACACTGGCATGTCTGGCCTTAAGCGGGTTGCTGTTATTGAAGCTGGCCACTCTCGATGCGCACATGGCGTCCATGGAAGCGCTTGAGGCTGCTGCGATGACCGACGCTGACGATGCTCAGCCCCGGCAATTCATCAATCAAGGCTTGATACAAAGTTGCTTCATCCTCTTCATCCATCGCTGACGTGGCCTCGTCCATGTAGAGCCATTGAGGTGCAAACAGTAACGCGCGGGCGAAGGCCAGGCGCTGCTGCTCGCCTGGCGAAAGCATGCGTTGCCAGTGGTTGGCCTCATCAAGACGGCTGACCAGATGCGGCAAGCGGCAGGTTTCCAGCACCTGTGCATAACGTTGCGCCGGGTAAACGCTGTCGTCTTGTGGATAACTCAACACCGCCTTCAACGTACCAATCGGCAAGTAGGGCTTTTGCGGCAGGAACAGGTAACGTGCCGCCGGCAGGCGAATGCTGCCGTGGCCCGCTGGCCACAGATGGCCCATGGCGCGCAGCAAGGTACTTTTACCGCTGCCGGAACGCCCGCTGAGCATTACCCGCTGGCCCGGCTCCACGGTCATCTCGGCGTCTGTGAGCAAGTGGCGGCCATCGGCCAGGTCCATGCCCAAGTCTTTCACCACCAGGCGCTCGCCCTCGGGGCGCACATCGATTGCCGGGGCGCGCTGCTCGTTTTCGCGCATGGCCTGCTGGAAGCTGAGCAGACGATCACTGGTCGCGCGCCAGCCGGCAAGCTCGGAGTACGCGCTGATAAACCAGCTGAAATTCTCCTGCACGTTGCCGAACGCCGAGTTGATTTGCATCAGCTCGCCCAGCTCGATCTTGCCGGTGAAGTAACGCGGTGCGGCGACGATGAACGGGAAGATGATCGCGATCTGGCTGTAGCCGGCGGTGAAGAAGGTCAGGCGCTTGGACACTTTCATGATGTCCCAAAAGTTGTGCCAGACCTTGCCGAAGCGCGCGCTCAGGCGCTGGTTTTCATTCGGCTCGCCGTTGTACAAGGCGATGCTCTCGGCGTTCTCGCGCACACGCACCATCGAGAAACGCAAGTCCGCTTCAAAGCGTTGTTGTTGGTTGCTCAGGCCGATCAGGCGACGGCCAATCAGGTGCGTCAGCCAACTGCCGACGGCGGCGTAGAGCAATGCGCACCAGAACATGTAGCCGGGGATGGTGATGCCAAATACCTCGATGCTGCCCGATACACCCCACAGGATGATCGAGAACGACACCAGGCTGACCACGTTGCGCAGCAGCCCCAGGCCAAGGCTCAAGGTACTGGAAGTGAAAGTATTGAGGTCTTCGGAAATCCGCTGGTCCGGGTTATCGGTGTATCCGCCCTGCTCCAGCTGGTAGTAATTTTTGTCGGCAAGCCAGCGCGCAAAGTGCTTTTCGGTGAGCCAGGCACGCCAGCGGATCGTCAGCATTTGGGTCAGGTACAAACGGTACACCGCCCCCAAAATGGCCACCGCCGCGATACCGCCAAAATAGCCGATCAACTGCCAGAAGGCGGCCGTGTCCTTTTTTTCCAGGGCGTTGTAGAAGTCTTTGTACCAATGGTTGATCCACACGGAGATCGCCACACTGAACAATGACAAGCCAATCACGGCCGCCAGCAGCAACCAGGCCTTGCCCTTCTCTTCGCTGCGCCAATAGGGTGTGATCATCGCCCAGGTTCGGCGAAAAAACTGCCCACGCACTGCGTCATTGACCGCGGAATACTCAGCGTTCTGATTCATTCTTCAGGCTCGATAGGGGAAATGACAGGCGTTGGAACCGATCTTAAGCGATCGGTTCACGGCTCCGTGCAGCCTGAAGCAGTTCGTTCAACCGGCGTTCAGCGACGTACCGGGCGCTTCTGCAGCTTGCGTTGCAGGGTACGCCGGTGCATGCCGAGGGCGCGCGCGGTGGCAGAGATATTGCCCTCGTGTTCGGTCAACACGCGCTGGATGTGCTCCCACTGCAGGCGGTCCACCGACATCGGGTTTTCCGGCACCAGCGTGTCGAGGTCGGCGTGTTCGGACAGCAAGGCCGCCAGCACGTCGTCGGCATCCGCAGGTTTGCACAGGTAGTTGCAGGCGCCGCGCTTAATGGCTTCGACGGCGGTGGCAATGCTGGAATAACCGGTGAGGATTACCACACGCATTTCCGGGTCGAGTTCCAGCAACTTGGGTAGCAACACCAGGCCGGAGTCGCCGTCCATTTTCAGGTCGAGCGCGGCGTAGTCCGGCAGATCGGCCTGGGCGATAGTCAGGCCTTCTTCGGCAGAGCCTGCGGTGCTCACGCGAAAGCCGCGACGGCTCATGGCGCGCGCCATGACGCGGGTAAAGGTGGCGTCGTCATCTACCAGCAACAGGTGCGGCAGTTCTTCGCCTTCGACTTGGATCTCGTCACTCATCGATATCTCCTCGTGCGACACGCGGCAGGCGCAGCTCGGTGAGCGTGCCGCCTTCCTCGTGACTATAGAGCTTCACTGAGCCGCCCGCGCGGGTCACGCTGGCCTTGCTCAAAAACAGGCCGAGGCCGAAGCCTTTGCCCTTGGTGGTAAAAAATGGCTTGCCGATCTGCTCGGCAATGGCCAACGGCACGCCCGCACCGTGGTCACGAATGCTGATGGTGACGTTTTCCGCGTCCCAGTCGAGCTGAACGCCGAGGCCTTCGGGGCAGGCGTCGGCGGCGTTGTTCAACAGGTTGAGCAGCGCTTGAGTCAGGTCCGGCGGCGGCGCCATGCGCGGCACGCTGCCCTGGCCCAGCAGGTGGAAACGGTAACTGGCCTCGGGGCGCATCAGGTGCCAGCGGTTCAAAGCCTCGTCGAGCCAGCGGGTCACGTCCTGCATCTCAACTGCCAGGCGGCGGTTGGCTTCGGCGGCGCGCACCAACTGCTGCAAGGTCTGCTTGCACTGCTTGACCTGCTCCTGCAACACGCTGAGGTCATCTTGCAGAGCCGGGTCATGATGGTCTTGGGTCATTTCCTTGAGCAGTACGCTCATGGTCGCCAGCGGCGTGCCGAGTTCATGCGCGGCGCCGGCAGCCTGGGTGGCGACAGCCAGCAGTTGCTGGTCACGCAGGCCCTCTTCCCGGCGAATGGCGCGCAACTCTTCCTGACGGCGCAGCTCTTCGGCCATGCGCGCGGCGAAAAAGGTGATGACCGCAGCAGACAGCGCAAAGCTCAGCCACATCCCGTAGATCTGCAGGTTCTCGCGCGCGATGGGGAACGTTTGCAGCGGGTAGAAACGCGCCAGCAGCAGCGTGTACAGGGTCAGCGCGATGCCCGACAGCACCACCGAATAGCGCCACGGCAAGGTCACGGCAGCGATGGTCAACGGCACCAGATAATAAGAAACAAAGGGGTTGGTGGAACCCCCTGAGAAATAAAGCAACACACTGTGAATAAACAGATCGCAGGCCAGTTGCAGGGCGTATTCCAGTTCGGTCACAGGCCATGTGGTACGCAGCCGAATAGCCGTGAACACACACAGCACCGTGGAGAAACCGAGGGTCACGCCAAGTGGAAGCCACGGCAGCGCCAGCAGGTCGAACCAATACGCGAGCCCGACGGAGCCGGCCTGTGCGGCCAGTACCAGGGTGCGAATGAACGTCAGGCGCCAAAGATTCTGGCGTGTGGCGGAAGTCAGTTTTACGGCGGCGAGCATGAGCTCTCCCGGTGAGCGCTGCAGGCGGATCGGCAGGAGTATAAACGAAGCGCCGCCTCGGGCATTGGGTGTGTGGCCCTTTGACGCAGGCCGGCAAACTACCGCTCGTCGGCGCCACGACAACCTGTAGTGAATATGTAAACCCGAAGAACCCGACACTCCCGTCTACAGTCATACCCACTACGCATTCCTCAAGGAGCTTCCATGTCTCGTTTCACTCGCACTGCAGCCGTTCTGACCCTCAGCGCAAGCGCCGTGGCCAGCCTTCCGGCCATGGCCGCCGATGCATTGAATTACAACCAGATTTCCCTGCGCGCCGAGGTCAGCCAAGAAGTTGCCCGCGACAAGATGATCGTCACGCTGTACACCGAGTCGCAGAACAGCGACCCGGCCAAGCTCGCCGCCGAAATCACCACTACGATGAACAAGGCGCTTGGCGAGGCCCGCGAAGTCAAAGGCGTGACCCTGCGCCAGGGCAGCCGCAACAGCTACCCGATCTACGACAACAAGAACCAGAAGATCACCGGCTGGCGTGAACGCGCCGAACTGCGCCTGGAAAGCGCGGACTTCCCGGCACTCTCCAAGCTCACCGGCGAGCTGCTGAATACCCTGAAAATGGAAAACATGGACTTCGCGATCGCCGACACCACACGCAAGGCCAGCGAAGATGCCTTGCTCAAGGAAGCGGTTGGCGCATTCAAGGCGCGCGCGCAATTGGCGACCGATGCGCTGGGCGGAAAGGGTTACAAGATCGTCAATCTGAACTTCAACACCAACGGCTACCCACAGCCATTCGCGCGTGGCGGGATGATGCTGAAAGCGGCGATGATGGATTCGGCGCCGACGCCGCAAGTGGAGGCAGGTACCAGCCAAGTGAGCATGAGCGCCGACGGGGTGATCGAAGTGCTGCAATAAGGCTTTTTTGCGACACGAAAGCGGCGCGGCCTGAAGGTTTGCGCCGTTTTTTTGTGCGCAGTTTGGTGGAACGGACTTGGCAGAACCGCCGCCTGACACCTTTAATCCCCCAGCGCCTTCAACGCACTCTGCAACGTCCTCTTTTTATAACCACGGCACCTACAAAAAAGCGCCGTAGCGCATTAAAAGTGCCGGATGTCGCCACATGAGAGTTTAACTAAGTGTACGACTGAACATTGAACGGCATGTCCGATGTTCGCGACTAAACGTAGGTTTTTTTCCGAAGTTTGTAGGCCAGCACTTATGGAATTTTTTTACAGCCTGGTGTGGAACCAGTCGCATTCACACAGCCACCCATCTGTCAGTAACGCATAATCACTAGAGTCGCTTACTCCTGTCATTTATATAAATTAACGCAGCGCGAACACTAATAAAGTGACGGTGAGATCATGAGAGGCCCTCACTAAACATCACCCTTCGCACTGCGCTATAAAACCGTCGCGGCCGTCACTATTACAGTGCACTGACCGACCCTCTTTATAATACCCATGAGTAGAACGAGCTGAACATGAATATAAGTCCGTCTTACCTATTACACACGTTAGCAATACCCCAGCCACCTTCAACCGCCGAGCAATCGCGTTCAACTAGTTCAACACCCTCTTTTGCACGTCACACGCGCTCAATTGACGCCTCAGCAACTGGCCCCACGCATGAGTCCGATGCGGCCAAGAACGTCATTTATGGGTCAACCACAGCAACGCCGCCCAACGCGAACTTGACGCAGAAAGAGCGAGTGCAACTGACCGACGCGTACGCGGGTCGTATCGTGCAGCAGCTCGCCAACATAGAAAGCGGTAGTGAAGGCGAAAGCAATCTCAAATTCCAGCAAAGTCGTCAGTTCCTGCAGCCTGCGGGTTACTTCAGCGGTGGGGTATTGGCAGCAGGGTTCGACCCGCAGGAGAAAATCACGGTCACGTTCAACACCTATGTCGGCGTAGGGAGCCCGACGACGCTGACCAACAGTGATAAACGTAGCTACTTTGCATGGGAAATAGCCGCGGGTGCGCTGGCGCACGATAAAGCACCGCGAGACGGTCCGATCAATTTCCACTCCATGCATATCGAGCAACAAGACAAACGCCGGATTGAGGACCTGGAGTCGGTGGGCAGCACGCTCCAGGACCATTGGGAAAATGAGGTATCCGAGCCCCTGCGGGATGTGTCGGGTGCATTGGCAAAGCGCTCGGGTAAAGCCGACGCGTATGTAGTGCGGGGCACCTTGCAAAGCCTGCGTGACGACAAGGCCAGCTTTGAAAAACTGACACCTGGCAGTCGGGAAGCAATCGACCGCACACTTGATAAACTCGGCAATGTGGTCATTCCCAATATATTCGGCTACCCGATGGCCGGGTATGCCTTTGTGCCCGAGGTCAACTATCACGGCGATTACGATCACCGCCCCAATAAAGGCCTGATGATTGATTTAAAGAATGGCACGGTGAATGAAATACACGATGATAAGGACTTTGCCAACTGGGCTAAAAACAACCGCAGTGCAATAGTGCGTAGTTTCAATGCCAGCGACCGGCAAAGCAGCAAAAACACACACTGGCCAAAGGCTGCGGATGTGCTCGACAACCTTATTATCGGTAACCTTGCCACCTACCGCGGGCGCTCCGGTGCCCTCTCCGATAAAGATGTACCGGTGTGGGAAACCTTCAACTATACCCAATCGCGCGATGCCGATTATTATTTAAACTTCGGCAACTTGAACACCGGTATTGCTGCCAGTTATCAGGCGGTCAACACCAAAAACGCCGTGTGGGCAGACCAAACTGAGGTATTTGGTTCCTCGCAGCAAAATTGGAAGGGCGCCAAAGAGCTGTGGAGCAACACTTTCGGTTACGTCCCTGTCGTGGGCAACACGGGCAATATCGTCTTTGGCATTCATGACTCCCTGAATGGGATGACGGCCGACGACCGGGTGGGCGGCAATGCGGCAGCGGTCATATCAGGCTTGCAACTGGCACACGAACTTGCGCCCTCTGCAATAGAGACGGGGCTGGGTGATTTGCCGGCCGCCGTTAAGCTCGCCACGCCCCAGCAATACGGCTGGAAATTTAATGAACAGACCAGCGATTTTAATTTAGTGCGAGCGCCCAAGGCGTCGAACGAGAGTGATATAGGCACGACGTTAAACGACACGCCGCCTACCGTTAATCGACTGCAGCCCAGCCAGGCCAGAAATATCAGCGAGTACGCGGTGCCGAACGGCGAGCAACTGATTGAACATGCCACGCCCAACACCCAAGGCATTTACCAGATCAAAGATGCAACGAATGCCGGAGACCACTGGTTTATCCGCTATACCGACGACACGGGCTCCAACAGGGTGTATGAGATCAGAAGTGATTTCAAACTCAGTGACCAGTACGTTCAAATTATTGACCCCAAAACGCGCAAACCTGTGCTTACGGCTCACGCGACGGGTGATGGGCAGTGGCAAGCAGCGAGTAACGATGGGGGTAAGTGGCCATGGGTGCGCACGCCCTCGCCCACCCCAAGTAACGACCTGAAGACGGGCGCCAAATTTTCAGACGCGTTCGAAATTTTAGGCGATCCCAAAACCAGTGGCGCCGATAAGTTTGATGCCGTGTTTAATTACAACAACGCTACGGCCTATGAACAATCGGTGAGTAACTTTGAAGAGGCGGGCGTCTTAAAAAGAAAGCTCACGGTGTCCTCGACCGTCGAAGAAAATAACTTCGAGGTTTACCCAAGCGAAACGGCGCAACCCAACGAGCACAGCGCCACGAGCTATTCGCCCAACTTTATAAAAGATTTGAACCGTGACCACTACACTGTCCGCATCAAGCAACCGGATGGTTATACCACTGTGGAGTTGGATGGCACCGGCACCGCTGAGGGTGAAACGTTGCGCAAGCGCCTTTCGCAGTTCGAAGACGCTGTACCCGACGCCAACCTGCGTTCACGCATCTCCGAGGTCGCTCATCAGGGCAGTGTCGCCCCGACCTCGGTTGAGTTGAAAATTAACCAACTACAAGATCATGTTGGCTTCAAAGGCACAGGCACACATTATGTGATCACCTACGACCCCCTGATCCAGGGAGCTCAGGTCGAATACGAGGCGGTGATGATATTGCTCGATCTGGATAAAGATGCCGAGGTTATTCCCGACATAGAGGTCCGTGCGCGCAGAACCTTCCACATTGTTGAAAGCAATCATATCGACGGACAATCAAACCCGTACATCATCGAGAAAAACGCGCCTTTCAACCTGAGCACTACGACTATTACTAACCTGGCATAACCGCGTGACTACCTGACACACCTAAACGGCGGTAACCTCGGTGACCGTCGTTTTTGTTCAGGCCATTTATAGGCCTGCCATTTCAGGGGTCTCCATGGAAAGAATCGCGTTAAAACCGCTCATCCTCACCGCAGGCTTGATGGCCTTTATGCCAATGGCCCAGGCCGCCAGCACCCTGGTCTACTGTTCCGAAGCCAGCCCCGCCGGCTTCGACCCCAGCCAGTACACCAGCGGCACTGACTTCGATGCTTCGGCCGAAACCGTGTTTAACCGCCTGACCCAGTTCAAGCGTGGCGGCACCGAAGTCGAACCTGGCCTGGCCACACGCTGGGATGTATCCAACGACGGCCTGACCTACACCTTCCATTTGCGTGATGGCGTCAAGTTCCACACCACCGACTACTTCACCCCTACCCGCGACTTCAACGCGGATGACGTGCTGTTCACTTTCAATCGCCTGCTGGATGCCAACAGCCCGTTTCGCAAGGCCTACCCGTCCGAGTCGCCGTACTTCACCGACATGGGTTTGAACACCACGATCAAAAGCGTCGAAAAACTTGACGAGCACACCGTGCGTTTCAACCTGAACAACGTCGATGCCTCGTTTGTGCAAAATTTGGCGATGAGTTTTGCCTCTGTGCAATCCGCCGAATACGCCGCCAAACTGTTAAAAGAAGGCGCCGCCTCGGACATCAATCAAAAACCCGTGGGCACCGGGCCATTTGTGTTCAAGCGTTATCAGAAGGACTCGCAGATTCGCTACGTCGCCAATAAACAGTATTGGAAACCCGACGATGTGAAGCTCGACAACCTGGTGTTCGCGATCACCCCGGACGCCGCCTCGCGCTTGCAGAAACTCAAGGCCGGCGAATGCCAGGTCAGCGGTTACCCACGCCCCGCCGACATCGACGTAATGAAGCAAGACCCGAACCTGCGCGTGATGCAACAAGCCGGGTTCAACCTCGGCTTTCTGGCGTACAACGTGACCCATCCGCCACTCGATCAGCTCAAGGTGCGCCAGGCGCTGGACATGGCCATCGACAAGCCGGCAATCATCAAGGCGGTCTACCAGAGCGCCGGGCAATTGGCGCAGAACGCGTTACCACCCGCGCAGTGGTCTTATGACCCGACGATAAAAGACGCACCCTACGACCCCACCAAGGCGCGGGCGCTACTGAAAGAAGCAGGCGTTGCACCCGGCACCACGATCAACCTGTGGGCGATGACCGTACAGCGCGCTTCCAACCCGAATGCACGCATGTCGGCACAAATGATTCAGCAGGATTGGGCGAAAGTCGGCATCAAAGCCAACATCGTCAGCTATGAGTGGGGTGAGTACATCAAGCGCGCCAAAAACGGCGAGCACGACGCGATGATTTATGGCTGGACCGGCGATAACGGTGACCCGGATAACTGGCTCGGCGTGCTCTACAGTTGTGCCGCAATCAAGGGCAGCAACTACGCCAAGTGGTGTAACCCTGAATACGACAAACTGGTACAGCAAGCGAAAGTCAGCAGCGACCGCGACCAGCGCATCAAGTGGTATCAACAGGCGCAAAAAATTCTTAAGGAACAGGTACCTATAACGCCTATTGCGAACTCCACAGTGTTCCAGCCACTTCGAAAGGAAGTACACGACTTCAAAATCAGTCCCTTCGGACTGACGCCGTTTTACGGTGTCAGTCTGGATAAGTAACAGCTACGCCCCAACCGAGTGCGAAAACGACCTCGGTTGGGCCTTTTCGGTGCGCCTGACGCACCGAAAAAAACCTCTATATATATGCATTTATGTACAAACTTTCATAAATGCGACATTCCTGTACGTTCGTACCACACTTTAAGCCTCGTAACGGTTCAGCATCTTGCAATGGGTATGGCCCCTGCATAAGTATCCGCAGGCCGACTCACGAGGTCGCCCTCACCATCAAAAATGACAACAAATCATGAGGCCAACATGCTCAAACACGCAGTCCTTCCGCTTTTAGTGAGCGCTGGCCTTATGGCAGCCGCTCCTTTCGCCCACGCGGCGACTAACCTGGTGTTCTGCTCCGAAGGGAGCCCGGCCGGTTTTGACCCAGGCCAGTACACCACCGGAACAGACTTCGATGCTTCGGCCGAAACCATGTTCAACCGTCTGACCCAGTTCGAACGCGGCGGCACCGCTGTGATTCCTGGGCTGGCGACCAACTGGGACGTGTCCCCGGACGGCCTGACGTACACCTTCCACCTGCGCGACGGCGTAAAGTTCCACACCACCGCGTACTTCAAACCGACCCGTACCTTCAATGCCGATGACGTGCTGTTCACGTTCAACCGCATGATCAACAAGGACGATCCGTTTCGCAAAGCCTACCCCACCGAGTTCCCGTACTTCACGGACATGGGGATGGACACCAACATCAAGAACATCGAGAAAGTCGATGACCACACCGTCAAGTTCACCCTTGGCACCGTGGACGCGGCTTTCATCCAGAACCTGGCCATGAGCTTCGCCTCGATCCAGTCCGCCGAATACGCAGGCCAACTGTTGAAGGAAGGCAAAGCCGCCGATATCAACCAGAAGCCAATCGGTACCGGCCCGTTCGTATTCAAGAGCTACCAGAAAGACTCGAACATTCGTTACACCGGCAACAAGGATTACTGGAAACCTGAAGACGTGAAGATCGATAACCTGATCTTCGCCATCACCACTGACCCGTCGGTGCGTATCCAGAAGCTCAAGAAAAACGAATGCCAGGTCACCCTGTTCCCGCGTCCGGCCGACCTTAAGGCGCTGGGCGAAGACAAGGACCTGAAACTGCCGCATCAGGCTGGTTTCAACCTGGGCTACATCGCTTACAACGTCATGGACAAGGTCAAGGGCAGCGACCAGCCTAACCCGCTGGCTGACCTGCGCGTGCGTCAGGCACTCGACATGTCGGTGAACAAGCAGCAGATCATCGACTCCGTGTATCAGGGCGCAGGCCAACTGGCGGTCAACGCCATGCCGCCGACCCAGTGGTCGTATGACACCACCATCAAAGACGCCAAGTTCGACCCCGAGAAGGCCAAAGCGCTGCTCAAGGAAGCGGGCATCAAAGAAGGCACCGAGATTGTTTTGTGGGCCATGCCGGTTCAGCGTCCGTACAACCCGAACGCCAAGCTGATGGCTGAAATGCTGCAAAACGACTGGAAGAAGATCGGTCTGAACGTAAAAATCACCAGCTACGAGTGGGGCGAGTACATCAAGCGCTCCAAAGGTGGTGAGAACCAGGCCATGATCATTGGCTGGAGCGGCGACAATGGTGACCCGGACAACTGGCTGAACGTGCTGTTCGGCTGCGACTCGCTGGCCGGTAACAACTTCTCCAAATGGTGTGACAAAAAATTCGACGGCATCGTGAAAGAAGCCAAGGCCACGTCGGATGTCGCCAAACGCACCGAGCTGTACAAGCAGGCGCAACATATCCTCAAAGATGCAGTCCCGATGACACCTATCGCGCACTCGACGGTGTATCAACCCATGCGCAATACCGTGCAGGACTTCAAGATCAGCCCATTTGGCTTGAACTCCTTCTATGGCGTTAGCGTAAGCGGCAAATAAGGAACATTGACGGCGACGGTTCATAACGTCGCCGTTATTGCATCCGCCCAGGCCGTAGGAAAAAGGCCACAGCCCCGTTCATTACTTTTCCTACAGTAATGAACTGCGGCTTGCGGCTCCATTACCTACAAAGTCAGTCAGTTTTGACGCATTTACTGCACGCTCCGCGACCCATAACGTCGTAGGACAGCAGAGGCTTCATTCTGAGAAAGGCACTTGCTGTGTGTGGGATCAGTGATGTCACCCTGTGCGAATGACAGGGTGATTGTTCGCTGGTGACAACTACAAACAAGGATCGGGATCGTCATGCGCCATACCACCGTTCTATCCGCAATTTTTGGCACCAGCCTTTTGGCTGCGGCCACGATGGGCCAAGCCGCCGACAAGCAGAGCCTGGTGTTCTGCTCCGAAGGCAGCCCGGCAGGTTTTGACACTGCGCAGTACACCACCGCCACCGATAACGACGCGGCCGAGCCGTTGTACAACCGCTTGGTTGAATTCGAAAAAGGCGCGACCAATGTGGTACCTGGGCTGGCAACCAAGTGGGATATTTCGCCAGACGGCCTGACTTACACCTTCCATCTGCGCGAAGGGGTGAAGTTTCACAGCAACAAGGAGTTCAAGCCCACACGCGACTTCAACGCCGACGACGTGCTGTTTACCTTCAACCGCATGCTTGACCCGGAACACCCGTTTCGCAAGGCCTACCCCACTGAGTTTCCGTACTTCAACGGGATGAGCCTGAACAAGAACATCGCCAAGGTCGAGAAAACCGACCCGTACACCGTGGTGATGACCCTGAACACGGTTGACGCGGCGTTTGTGCAAAATATCGCCATGAGCTTCGCCTCGATTCTGTCGGCCGAATACGCCGAGCAATTGTTGAAAGCAGGCAAAGCCAGCGACATCAACCAGAAGCCGATCGGCACTGGGCCGTTCGTGTTCCAGCGCTACCAGAAAGACTCGCAGATCCGTTACGTGGGCAACAAACAGTACTGGGACCCGAGCCGCGTGAAGCTCGACCAGCTGATTTTTGCGATCAACACGGACGCGTCGGTGCGCGTGCAAAAGCTCAAAGCCGGCGAGTGCCAGATCACCTTGCACCCACGCCCGGCCGACGTAGACGCGCTAAAGGCCGACCCGCACCTGCAACTGCTGACCAAGCCTGGGTTCAACCTCGGCTACATCGCCTACAACGTGCGCCACAAACCCTTCGACCAGCTCGAAGTGCGCCAGGCGCTGGACATGGCGGTGAACAAGCAGAGCATTCTCAACGCTGTTTACCAAGGCGCGGGGCAACTGGCGGTGAATGCCATGCCACCGACGCAGTGGTCCTACGATGACACCATCAAAGACGCCGCCTACAACCCGGAAAAAGCCAAGGCACTGCTCAAGGCTGCCGGTGTAAAAGAAGGCACCGAGATCACCCTGTGGGCGATGCCGGTGCAACGGCCGTATAACCCCAACGCCAAGCTGATGGCCGAGATGCTGCAAAGCGATTGGGCCAAAATCGGCCTCAAGGTCAAGATCGTCAGCTACGAATGGG
This sequence comes from Pseudomonas kitaguniensis, assembly GCF_049199985.1. Classification (NCBI taxonomy): domain Bacteria; kingdom Pseudomonadati; phylum Pseudomonadota; class Gammaproteobacteria; order Pseudomonadales; family Pseudomonadaceae; genus Pseudomonas; species Pseudomonas kitaguniensis. Next base: position 202,136 of record NZ_JBLZPT010000002.1, on the reverse strand, counting down.
GCGAATACATCAAGCGCACCAAGAACGGTGAGCACGATGTGAGCCTGATTGGCTGGACCGGCGACAACGGTGACCCGGACAACTGGCTGGGCACGCTTTACAGCTGCGACGCCATCGGCGGGAACAACTACTCAATGTGGTGTGACCCGGCGTACGACAAGCTGGTCAAGCAAGCCAAAGTGGTCACCGATCGCGAACAACGGACGGTTTTGTACAAACAGGCGCAACAATTGCTTAAGGCACAGGTGCCGATTACACCTATCGCGCACTCGACGGTTAACCAGCCGTTAAGCGCCAAAGTAGAGGGTTTTAAAGTCAGCCCTTTCGGCCGCAATGTGTTCTCGGGCGTCAGCATCACACCCTAAGAAATTAACCGGATTGTGGAGAGCGATGTTAGCTCTCCTGCAAACGTGCAGCCATTTGTTGGGAAATTTCCCACGGCAAACGTTTGCAAAGGCTTGATCGAGTTACACACCCAATAGCCGGTTCACCTAATAAGACCGGCATTAAAAAGAGAACCAAAGGAGCTTCACCCATGAAACTGAGCAGCAAAGCGCTTCTGGCCCTGGCCATCAGCTCCATCACGGCAACTGCCTACGCTGAAACGCAGAGCCAGGACTTCGTACCCACCACCTTGGCCGCCAGCAGCGCCCAAAGCGAAGCCAAAGGCTTTATCGACGGTCAAAGCCTGGGCGGTACGACGCGTAACTGGTTCTCCAACGAACAGCGATTCCGCGGCGGCAAGTTCACTTACCAGAAACACGGTGAAGCACGTACTGACGCCTACCGTACCAACTGGCTGCAGGGCACCATCCTTAACTACTCCTCGGGCTTCACCCAAGGCACCGTGGGCGTGGCAACCGAAGTTGCGGCTTACAACGTAGTGGCGCTGGACCAGAGCAAGCGTGACATCAAGGGCGGTTCCAACCGTACCCTGGCTGACTCCGACGGCGATGCCGTAGGCCAGTGGAGCAAACTGGGCCTGGCCAACGTCAAGTTCCGTGTGTCGAACACCACCTTGACCGCCGGTCGCCAGAACTTCAGCAGCGGCATCATCGACACCATCGGTAACCGTGCCCTGCCGTCGAGCTTTGAAGGTTTTGCGCTCAACAGCGAAGAGTTCAGCAACCTGTCGTTCCAGGGCGCTTACTTCGATCGCGTATCGCCGCGTACCGAGCAAAGCCTGTCTAAATTCCGCAGTGAATACAGCAGCAGCGGCGTGGAAACCGACCACGTGTACACCGGCGGTGTGAACTGGCAGCCATTCAAAAGCCTGAAAACCAGCTTCTTCGGCGCTCAAGTCAAAGACTTCTGGAACCAGTACTACTTCGGCGCTACCCACGAGTTGGGCGATAGCCAAGTGCTGAGCCTGACCACCGGCCTGAACTACTACAAAACCGTCGACGAAGGCAAAAAGTTGATGGGCAAGATCGACAACGACACCTACTCGCTGTCGTTCGGCCTGACCCACCAGGCTCACAGCCTGACCTTCTCGTACCAGGCCGTGAACGGTAACGAGTACTTCGACTACCTGCACGAAACCAACGGTATCTACCTGGCCAACTCCCTGACGTCTGACTTCAACGGTCCGAACGAGAAGTCGTTCCAGGTTGCCTACGGCATCAACATGGCCGAATACGGCGTGCCAGGCCTGAAGTTCAACATCTACTCGGCACGTGGCTGGGGTATCGACGGCACTCACTACACCGGCAACGGCGGCGTGGTCGGTAAAGGGTACGACGGTATCCAGTCCCAGGACGGCGAGAAGCACCAGGAATACGGCGTAGGTTCGTCGTACGCGATCCAGAGCGGCCCGCTGAAAGCGACCACCGTTCGTGCAACGTACGTAACGCACCGCGCCAGCGAAAACCAGTCTGACGGCAACCTGCGTGAGTTCCGTCTGGTTACCACCATCCCGTTCAACATTCTTTAATTAGCACCAGGTAAACGGCGGGCTCAGGACGAGCCCGCCGTTGACGTTTGTCTGGTCCCATCGATTGCAGAGGGCTCTGAATGAAAATGCTCCCGTTACAAGCTGCCATTGCCGCTGCGCTGTTGAGCGTGGCGATCGGCGTTTCGGCCAAACCCTTGGTGGTCTGCACCGAAGCCAGCCCGGAGGGTTTCGACCCGGTCCTGTACACCACGGCCGTGACCGCTGACGCCGCTGCGGAAACCATGTTTAACCGCTTGGTCGACTTCAAGCCCGGGACCACCGAAGTGGTGCCTGCGTTGGCCAAAGACCTGCCGGAAATCAGCGCTGATGGGCTGACGTATACGTTCCACCTGCGAGAAGACATCAAGTTCCACACCACCGACTACTTCAAACCCACGCGCAACATGAACGCTGATGACGTGCTTTGGAGTTTCCAGCGCCAACTGGACCCAAACCACCCTTGGCACAACAAGTCCAACGTGGGCTACCCGTACTTTGAAAGTATGGGCTTCAAGGAGCTGCTCAAAAGCGTGACCAAGACCGACGATCACACCGTGGTCTTCACCCTGAGCCGTCCTGAAGCACCGTTTTTGTCCGACCTGGCCATGGCGTTTTCCTCGATCCACTCCGCCGAATACGCCGACCAGTTGCTCAAGTCCGGCAAAACCGACGACCTCAACGCCAAGCCAATCGGCACCGGGCCGTTCATCTTTACGCGTTACGCCAAAGACGCCCAAGTGCGTTTCAAGGCCAATCCGGACTACTTCCGTGGCAAGCCGCCGGCTGATCCGCTGATTTTGGCCATCACCACCGACAACAACGTGCGCCTGCAAAAGCTCAAGGCCAACGAGTGCCAGATCGCGCTGTACCCAAAACCCGATGACGTGCCGAGCGTAAAAGCCGACCCGAACCTGAAGGTCGCGGAACTGGCGGCAATGACTACCGCCTATACCGCCTTGAACACCACGCACAAGTACATGAGCGACGCGCGGGTGCGCCACGCAATCAACATCGCGTTCGACAAGTCCGGCTATAACACTTCGCTGTACGGCAAAGGCAACGCGGTCGACGCCACCGGCCCTTACCCGCCAACGCTGCTGGGCTTCAACGACAAGCTGAAAAACCCGCCACGTGACCTCGACAAGGCGCGCGCCTTGCTCAAGGAAGCCGGCGTACCGGAAGGTACCGAGTTCACCCTGTTCACGCGTAACGGCGGCGGCCCAACCAACCCTAACCCGATGCTCGGCGCCCAGCGCATGCAGGCGGATCTGGCGCAGATTGGCTTGAAGGTGAATATCAAAGTCATGGAATGGGGCGAGATGCTCAAGCGTGCTAAAAACGGCGAGCACGACATGGTTTCCGCTGGTTGGGCGGGGGATAACGGGGACCCGGATAACTTCCTCACGCCGAACCTGAGTTGCGATGCAGCGAAAAACGGCGAAAACTACGCGCGCTGGTGTAACAAAGAGTTTCAGGACCTGATCGACAAAGCGCGCGCAAATGCTGAACCCGCTCAGCGCGCTGCACTCTATGAACAAGCACTCGACGTGTTCGGCAAGGACCAACCATGGATTCCCATGGCTTACCCGAAAATGTTCACCGCCATGCGCAAAAACGTCGAGGGTTTTACCCAAAGCCCTCTGACTACAAATAACTTCGCCACCACCCAGGTGAAGTAATAAGAGACGCTCGGCACCGTCGACATTGACGGTGCCGAACCTGCCTAACCGGCTGATTGAGGTACACAACACGATGTTTAGTTTTATTGCCCGCCGATTGGGGTTATTGATCCCCACGTTTTTCGGCATCACGTTGCTGACGTTTGCGTTAATTCGCATGATTCCTGGCGACCCCGTAGAAGTGATGATGGGCGAACGCCGCGTCGACCCCGAGATGCACGCACAGGCAATGGAACGCCTTGGCCTTAACAAGCCGTTGTATGCGCAATACTTCGACTATGTAGGCAAGCTCGCCCAAGGCGACCTCGGTGAGTCCCTGCGCACCCGCACCAGCGTATGGACCGAATTCACCGCCCTCTTCCCGGCGACCCTGGAACTGTCCATGGCCGCCCTGTTGTTCGCCGGTATCCTGGGCCTGTTGGCCGGGGTGATCGCGGCCTTGAAACGAGGATCCCTGTTCGACCACGGGGTGATGGGCATCTCCCTCGCGGGATATTCGATGCCAATCTTCTGGTGGGGCCTGATCCTGATCATGTTCTTCTCGGTAAGCCTGGGCTGGACCCCGGTTTCCGGGCGTATCGACCTGCTCTACGACATTGAGCCGCGCACTGGCTTCATGCTGATCGACACGCTGCTGGCTGACGAGCCCGACGCGTTTTTTGACGCCCTGCACCACCTGATTTTGCCCGCCATCGTGCTCGGCACCATCCCGCTGGCGGTGATCGCGCGGATGACCCGTTCGTCGATGCTCGAAGTACTGCGTGAAGACTACATCCGTACCGCCAAGGCCAAAGGCCTGTCGCCGGCGCGCGTGGTGTTCGTGCACGGCCTGCGTAACGCGCTGATCCCGGTGCTCACCGTGGTCGGCCTGCAAGTCGGCACGCTGCTGGCCGGTGCGGTCCTGACCGAAACCATCTTCTCGTGGCCCGGCATCGGCAAATGGCTGATCGAAGCGATTGGCGCGCGGGACTACCCGGTGGTGCAAAACGGCATCCTGCTGATCGCCTGCCTGGTGATCCTGGTGAACTTCGTCGTGGATGTGCTCTACGGCTTCGCCAACCCACGCATCCGTCACCAGCGCTGAGATCATAACCATGACCACACCTACGCAAGCGGTAGCAGTCGATCAAAGCCTGCTGTACCCGTCCCCTTACAAAGAATTCTGGCAAGCCTTTTCGAAGAACAAAGGCGCGGTTGCCGGCCTGTTATTCATGATCATCATCGTGTTTTGCGCACTGTTCGCCCCTTGGGTTGCACCGCACAACCCGAGCGAGCAATACCGCGACTTCCTGCTCACCCCGCCGTCGTGGCTGGAAGGCGGGCAGATGCAGTTTCTGCTCGGCACCGATGAACTCGGCCGTGACTTGCTCTCGCGCCTGATCCAGGGCTCGCGCCTGTCGTTGCTGATCGGCTTGTCGTCGGTCGTCATGTCGCTGATTCCGGGCATCCTGCTAGGCCTGTTCGCTGGCTTCTTCCCACGCATGCTTGGCCCAACCATCATGCGTTTGATGGACATCATGCTGGCCCTGCCGTCGCTGCTGCTGGCGGTTGCGATTGTCGCGATCCTCGGCCCTGGCCTGATCAACACCGTGATCGCTATCGCGATCGTCTCCCTGCCGTCCTATGTGCGTCTGACCCGTGCTGCGGTGATGGGCGAACTGAACCGCGACTACGTGACGGCCGCCCGCCTCGCCGGCGCTGGCCTGCCACGCCTGATGTTCGTCACCGTGCTGCCTAACTGCATGGCGCCGCTGATCGTTCAGGCTACCTTGAGCTTCTCTTCGGCGATCCTCGATGCCGCGGCGCTGGGCTTCCTGGGCCTTGGCGTACAACCGCCAACCCCTGAGTGGGGCACCATGCTGGCGTCGGCCCGTGACTACATCGAACGCGCCTGGTGGGTAGTGAGTTTGCCGGGTTTGACCATTTTGCTCAGCGTGCTGGCAATCAACTTGATGGGTGACGGCCTGCGCGATGCGCTGGACCCGAAACTCAAGAACGCCGCCTGAGGAGATTCCCATGTCACTGTTAGAAATCAAGAATCTCAATGTGCGCTTCGGCGACAAAACCGCCGTGCCGGTGGTCGATGGCCTCGACATCAGCGTCGACAAAGGCGAAGTACTGGCGATTGTTGGCGAGTCTGGCTCGGGTAAGTCCGTGACCATGATGGCGCTGATGGGCCTGATCGAGCACCCCGGCATCGTCACCGCCGACGCGCTGAACTTTGACGGCAAGGACATGCTCAAGCTGAGCAACCGCCAGCGCCGCCAAATCGTCGGCAAAGACCTGGCGATGGTGTTCCAGGACCCGATGACCGCGCTGAACCCCAGCTACACCGTGGGCTTTCAGATTGAAGAAGTGCTGCGCCTGCACCTGAAAATGTCCGGCAAGCAAGCGCGCAAACGTGCCATCGAACTGTTGGAAAAAGTCGAAATCCCCGGCGCTGCCAGCCGTATGGATGCCTACCCGCACCAATTATCCGGCGGTATGAGCCAGCGTGTGGCAATCGCCATGGCGATTGCCGGCGAGCCGAAACTGCTGATCGCGGATGAGCCGACCACTGCGTTGGACGTGACCATCCAGGCGCAGATCATGGAACTGCTGCTGGCCCTGCAGAAAGAGCAAAACATGGGCCTGGTGCTGATCACCCACGACCTCGCAGTCGTGGCTGAAACCGCCCAGCGCGTGTGCGTGATGTACGCTGGCCAAGCCGTCGAAGTCGGCCAGGTGCCGCAGTTGTTCGACATCCCGGCGCACCCGTACAGCGAAGCGCTGCTCAAGGCGATTCCAGAGCACAGCCTGGGCGCCACGCGCCTGGCCACGCTGCCGGGCATCGTGCCCGGTCGTTACGACCGCCCGCAGGGTTGCCTGCTGTCGCCGCGCTGCCCGTATGTGCAGGAATCCTGCCGTGCGCAGCGCCCCGGCCTTGATCCGAAAAGCCACAGCCTTGCGCGCTGCTTCTACCCCTTGAACCAGGAGGTGGCGTAATGGCCGTCGTTCTTACCGCCCGCGACCTTACCCGTCACTACGAAGTGTCCCGTGGCCTGTTCAAGGGCCATGCTCTGGTACGCGCGCTTAACGGTGTGTCGTTTGAACTGGAAGCCGGCAAGACCCTCGCCGTGGTGGGCGAGTCGGGTTGCGGCAAGTCCACCCTGGCGCGCGCGCTTACGTTGATTGAGGAGCCGTCTTCGGGCTCCTTGAAAATCGCCGGCCAGGAAGTTGCCGGCGCCGACAAGGCCCAGCGCAAGCAACTGCGCAAAGACGTGCAGATGGTGTTCCAAAGCCCGTACGCCTCGTTGAACCCACGCCAGAAAGTCGGTGACCAACTCGGCGAGCCGCTGTTGATCAACACCAACCTGTCCGCCGCCGAACGCCGCGAGAAAGTCCAGGCGATGATGAAGCAGGTGGGCCTGCGCCCCGAGCATTATCAGCGCTACCCGCACATGTTCTCCGGTGGCCAGCGCCAGCGGATCGCCCTCGCCCGCGCGATGATGCTGCAACCTAAAGTGCTGGTGGCGGATGAACCGACCTCGGCCCTCGACGTGTCGATCCAGGCGCAGGTGCTGAACCTGTTCATGGATCTGCAGCAGGAATTCAACACCGCCTACGTGTTCATCTCACACAACCTGGCGGTGGTACAACACGTCGCCGATGACGTGATGGTGATGTACCTCGGCCGCCCGGTGGAAGTCGGCCCCAAGGAAGACATCTACGCGCGCCCGCTGCACCCGTACACGCAGGCGTTGCTGTCGGCCACCCCGACCATTCACCCGGACCCGAACAAGCCAAAGATCAAGATCGTCGGCGAACTGCCCAACCCGCTGAACCCGCCGTCTGGCTGCGCGTTCCACAAACGCTGCCCGTACGCGACCGCGCGTTGCAGCAGCGAAGAGCCGCAGTTGCGCGCCTTGGATAACCGCCAGGTGGCATGCCACTACGCGGAGCAATTTGTGGCCTGACCCGTAACAAAAATGCGCCGGGGTAAACCCGGTGCATGACACGTGCTCTACAGCCCTTCCCGTCAGGTTGCGCATCAGCTTGGCGGGAGGGGCTTTTTTTGCCTATCACCACGGTTTACCAGTGATAAACACCGTTAACTATTCGAAAGCAATCTAACAACCTGTCAGTTCTCACAGTAGCCGTAAAACCCTATCTGCCTTTTGATGAGCCCACGACTTTTATCCAACGGATGGGTAGGCGCTCATGACCACCTTCACAGTTTTTTTCTGCGGCACCGGCTCAACTAAATTTGATGACAGCAACGCCAGCTACTGGAACGGCGAACTGATCTCAACACTCGCGCAAAATACGCAAAGCCTCAGTAAAGAGTTCGCCGAATGGATTGTTATCGACGGGCCCGGCAGCGGCAATTTACAAGCCGATGAGCTGTTCACAGCGTCAGGTAACTACCTCCAAGTAAAGGGAGCTGCCCTGGGTTACGGCTGGGAGGAGAACGTGACCCACGCCATGAATATCCTGAAAGGAAGCTTCACCTGGCAACGAGAAAAACTAACCGAAGAAAACTACAACCAACTGCAAAAAGCCGGCATCCCGATTGAGGACGTCAAGGTGACCGGCAGTTGGTACTGGCGCACGTATGATTACGGCGCGCGCAAAGTCACGCAGCAGCAGTTGCAAGAGCAAATCATCAAGACCTTTCGAAAAGACGGCATCATTCCCACCCAAGTCAACCTGGTGGGTTGGAGCCGCGGAGGGATCAGTTGCCATATGCTGGCCAATGCGATGCTCAACGACAACGCATTAAAAAATGTGCCGGTTAATATCTTTGCGGTCGACCCTGTTCCGGGGGCTTTGAACTTCCAGCAGAGCCGGGTAAAACTCGGAAGTAACGTGAAAGAGTACGTGGCGTTCTACGCCAGGGATGAGCGTTCCATGGGGTTTGCATGCGTGGTGCCCGACTGTGACAACGCAACCAACATGCACATTTACCCAATGCCCGGGCGCCATGCAACATTAGTGGGTAACGCTGCCCCCAATGGCAATCAAGGATCGAAGGTGTATGCACAACCCGGCCAGATTGTTCGCCACTTTGCGGAAGTTTGCCTGACTCGCTGGGGTGTGCGTCTGGAAAAGAAACTCAACCTCACGCCTACCCAAATAAATGAATCGCTCAGCGCAATGAAAAACGACTTGAAAGGGTATGTGACGATGCGCAACACGGTTTACACGACCCATGCTGAAACAGCCGGCGAGCGCGACATCTCTCTCGGCAGCGCAGGTATTAAATTTACGGCAGCAAAAGGCACCCGCTATACCCCAGAGCCAGGGCTTTCGACAGAACACATCCTGAGCTACGACTACTTTGACGCTATCAGCTGATTGATAGCCATCAGCAGATTCGCGTTATCCCGCCCTTCCCGCCAGGACACATGACAGCCTGGCGCGAAGGGCGGTTTTCAATTGGTCTTACGTATCGCTGTCGCCTTGATCCGCATCGTCATCCGGCGCCTGCTGATCGTCGTCGTCCTTGCTGCCACCCTGGTCCTGGTCGCCTGCCTCGGATTCCGACTTCGCCAGTTGCAGGCCTTTGCCCTGCACCGTCTGCGCCGCCGAGAACCCCGCCTGGCTACCCTGCGGCGGGTTATGCGCCCAAGCCGTCGACATCCCCAACGACAACAGCACCAACACCTTCATCAACAACACTACCCGTTGAAAAATACTCATGGTCGATTCCGCCCAGTCAGTAGATGAATCCCGCGCGACAGCGGTTTACCGTCGCCGGGTTAAACGCTAGCCCCAATGCCCGAATTGCGCCAGACCTCACGTGTCACCGTCGTCATACGTTTCACTGTCTTCGCCCTCGTTGTAGGGGTTTTCTGCATCCTCCTTGGGCGCAGGCTGAACTTGCGGTTGCCAGCCACCGGAATTCACCTCGTTCTGCTTTCGCTTGGTGACCGGGCCGGTGTCTTTCCAGGCAGGCGCTCCTGCGGCTGCCAATGCCCCGGAGGGCGCCCAGCCGGTGGAGAGTCCCAAGGCTCCCAGAAGCATCAAATGGATGATGCGTTGAGTTATACGCACGCTGGTCTCCTGTTCCGTCGGTGAATGGGTGTGGTAGGGGAAACGCTAGACCGGATGTGGGGTTTGCGCCAATTGACTGCGCAGATGCTGTTGGTGGTTGGCTTGTGCGTTGCGCAAGGCGGTGTAAAACGCGTGGGCGGTTTGGAGCAGTTGTTGCTGCAATCGCGGCTTCGCTCAACACGTAGATCAGCCGCTTACCGCGCCGGAACCCTGCCGCGTACCAACGTTTCATCGAAGGCCGGTTTGAGCAATGCGTCAGCCTCGGTTGCTTGGGGCGGCATGAGAGTGTTGGTGAAGGTCGGGGCTTTTTCGCCGGCACCAGAATATCGGCCACGCTTTTGCCGTCTCGGTGATGGCTGCCCAGTGGCTGACTCCTGCCTGCGTGCAGTACGTCGGCAGATCGACCTGGCTTAATCATCAGCCGTTAGCGAAAAACAGCGTCGTTCAGTAGCGCGTTGCAAAAAAACCAAACAAATCCAGCGTAAAAATTAATTTAAGACGTCTACTTTTCCAACGACGTAGGGAGTGCTAGGCAGCAGGTTGCTTTTAATAACCTGACAAACCTGCTCTCTTTGTTTTGACGTAAAAAAAACATACTGTCGCCCTATAGTCATATAAATGGAGCCTTTCTCCGGCACTTTATACTCAAGCTCTATCATGACTCTATTGGTTGCCTCTGTGGACTTTGTAAGCTCTCTCCAATGTAAGAAGTGATGATGATATTCTGTATGCATCCGCTGAAAACCCTTGGAGCTTGCCATCGAGAGGTACATCAAACCCATACCACCGGGCCCGATCAACGCGCCAATCAAGAATGCTGGATCGATGGTTGCCAAGTAGATGAAAATAATTGCAGTGATTACGGAAAACCATTTTAAGAATGTGAGTGCCCACTTAGGGAAATCTTTCCATTCGCAGTACTCCACTCCAGACTTTGTAAAGCGATAAGCGAAATTCATTCGCTGATGCGTGACACTCATAAGAACTAACATCATTAGAGAAAAGAAAAATACGCAGGACAGCATTCGCCAAGGCTGGCTCATTCCTTCATACACTGAATACATAATTAGTGAACACCCAAATATTAACGCAGCCAAAAACAAAACCATTAAGTTAGCAACAAATGTATTATAATTTCGCGCACGAATTGTCCAACCTAACATTTCTGGTTCGTTTTCATACTTCCATTGGAGCTTAGAAGGAAGATCAATCGACTTGCTGAAGTTGAACATCGTAAGACTCATTGAGTAATTCAAGAAGGAACCGGCAACTTCAGTAGCTGTGTGCCACTCAGCCTTAGTACTATATCGTCTTTTTCCGTCAGTTCGCCGCTGAAGGCATTATTAGCACGATCAGCCTCGCTCGAAGCCCACTCTAGCGCTAATCGAAATAGGTAACCACGCCCGTCATTACGCTGAAGCACGCCTGCAGGATATCTAACCTCAAGCTCAAAAATTGGGCTGGCTGTTGATGTCCCAATCCATGCCTGCCAAACACGGTGCTGTTCTGTGTTCTTATATACAAAATCTGTCAGGCCAATTTTGCCGCCAGGACCATCGGGTAGCAGTCCAAGTTGCTTAGGATCTACCCAATTACCGTGGAGCAGCTGCTCATAAAAACCTGTTGCAGTAGTTTGCAGTTTGTTATCGGAAAATAAGTACTTTTTCTCAACCATCGCAGGTTGCAAGGTGATGTCTTTACCCACCAACGCTGTGGGCACTTGGATTTGTACCCAGAAGCCCAGCCAGGTTCTTGGCGTACTGCCACCGCCGTAATATAAGGTTCGTCCCAATACGCTGGGCCTTTGCAAGGTCTCCAATAAGGCTTGCATTTGTTTGGGATGCCCCTCATCGCCCAGCCATTTTGACTCAGGCCCACGTCCCCAACTGTACCGGAAACGCCACAAGCGCAGCCCTCGCGTTTTTAGCGGTTGGCAACCATAGTGATCATCAAATATGCGCCCCCTAAGATATCCACCGGCGTAGACATCGCTCGATGTTAAGCTAAACCAACACCCAGCCATCTTGAAGATTAGAGTAATTGCCTCCTTTATTATTCATTTCGCCTGAAAAATAGCGTTTTACTACTAGTCAGTGCTCATAGGTACATTAACCTTGGCTTTGATAAATGGTACGTTTGGCGACAAGTACGGCCTAATAAAATTTGCTATGCTTTCTTTTTGTTTTCGCTTACAAAAAATATTGAGACTCCAATTAGTTTTGAAATCATTTCCCTCTTGAGTGACACTGTACTTTAAGTCAACTACTTCTCTGTTGGTGGCAATGGCAAGCTGAGTGATTTCCTCCCACCTGTAAGCGTAGTGATGGTATTGAGTATGCATCTCTTGGTAGCTTTTGGAGTGTGCCATCGACAAATACATCAATCCCATGCCGCCTGGCCCTATGAGTGCGCCGATCAAAAAAGTCGGATCAATGGTTGCCAGGTAAATAAAGATAATTGCAGTGATGCCGGAGAACCACTTTAAAAACGTCAGTACCCACTTAGGAAAATCTTTCCATTCGCAATGCTCTACTCCTGACTTAGTAAAGCGATAGGCAAAATTCATGCGCTGATGTGTAATTGATATTAAGGCGGTGTTTACGACTGCAAAAAACGATATAGTTAATACTCCATTGAACAACAGATCACTCTTCGCGTCTCGATATAGTAAAATAGAGCCAATTGTTATAGCGATAAAACAGAACCAAAACATTGCATTCGCCACAAAGGTATTGTAGTTGCGCGCCCGGATCGTCCAGGCTAACAGTTCTGGCTCATTTGCATACTTCCAATGAAGCTGAGGAGGTAGATCAAGCGATTTTTTGAAGTTAAACATCGTAAGATTCATCAATTAACTCAAGAAGGAACATTCAGTTTCAATAGCTGGGTGCCATTCAGCTTCAGCACGATATCGTCTTTTTCCGTCAGCTCGCCACTGAAAGCATTATTAACACGATCAGCCTCGCTCGAGGCCCACTCTAGCGCTAATCGAATAGATAACCACGCCCGTTCTCCAGCTCACATCCGCCATATATAAATTTAATACAGATCGCCTGTGCTAAATAATCAGCACTTAGCGAAAAATAGTGCCGCTCAGTAGCACGTTTCAAAAAAATAAAAATTTAGCATAAAAATTAATTTAAGACGTCTACTTTCTCAACGACGTAGGGAGTGCTAGATAGCAGGTTACTTTTAACAATCTGACAAACCTGCTCTTTTTGTTTCGACGTAAAAAAAACATACTGTCGCCCTATAGTCATATAAATAGAGTCTTTCTTCGGCACTTTATACTCAAGCTCTATCATAACTCTATTGGTGGCCTCTGTGGACTTTGTAAGCTCTCTCCAATGTAAGAAGTAATGGTGGTATTCTGTATGCATCCGTTGAAAATTCTTGGAACTTGCCATCGAGAGGTATATCAAACCCATACCACCGGGCCCGACCAACGCTCCAATCAAGAATGTTGGATCGATGGTTGCCAAGTAGATAAAAATAACTGCAGTGACCACGGAAAACCATTTTAAGAATGTCAGTGCCCACTTAGGGAAATCTTTCCATTCACAGTACTCTAAGCCCGACTTAGTAAAGCGATACGCAAAATTCATTCGCTGGTGAGTCATGCAGGAAATTGTAAATGATATAAAAATAAAGAAAAATATGCAGGATAGAGTTCGCCAAGGCTGGCTCATCCCTTCATAGACTGAATACATAATTAGAGAGCCTCCGAATATAAGCGCAACCATAAATGCAAACATTAAATTAGCAACAAATGTATTATAATTTCGAGCCCGAATCGTCCACGCCAACAACTCTGGCTCATTCTCATACCTCCACTGAAGCTGGGGAGGAAGTTCAAGTGATTTGCTAAAGTTCAACATCGCAAGACTCATTAATTAATTTAAGAAGGAACGGGAAGTTTCAGTAGCTGTGTGCCATTCAGCCTCAGTACTATATCGTCTTTTTCCGTCAGTTCGCCGCTGAACGCATTGTTAGCACGATCCGCCTCGCTCGAGGCCCACTCTAGCGCTAATCGAAATAAATAACCCCGCCCATCATTACGCTGAAGCACGCCTGCAGGATATTTAACCTCAAGCTCAAAAATTGGGCTGGCTGTTGATGTCCCAATCCATGCCTGCCAAACACGGTGCTGTTCTGTGTTCTTATATACAAAATCTGTCAGGCCAATTGTGCCGCCAGGACCATCGGGTAGCAGTCCAAGTTGCTTAGGATCTACCCAATTACCGTGGAGCAGCTGCTCATAAAAACCTGTTGCAGTAGTTTGCAGTTTGTTATCGGAAAACAAGTACTTTTTCTCAACCATCGCAGGTTGCAAGGTGATGTCTTTACCCACCAACGCTGTGGGCACTTGGATTTGTACCCAGAAGCCCAGCCACGTTCTTGGCGTACTGCCACCGCCGTAATATAAGGCTCGTCCCAATACGCTGGGCCTTTGCAAGGTCTCCAATAAGGCTTGCATTTGTTTGGGATGCCCCTCATCGCCCAGCCATTTTGATTCAGTCTCACGCCCCCAACTGCACCGGAACAGCCACAGACGCAGCCCCTCGCGCTTGTATCTGTTGGCTACCATTGTGATCATCAAGTATGCGATCCCTAAGATCGCCAAAATGATCGTCACCGGTGTAGACATAACCCAGGCAAATCCGAAAAAAGAGCCAAGGGCTGCGCCAACTAGTTGGCCTGTTGCAATAAAGGACATTCCGAAAACAACACCAAACTTCGCCCAAAGTAACGCGCTTTCTTCTTTACTAGTGGCGCCGCTGGCATCCTTGGAAATCTGCCAAGCCTCCAGTCCCGCCGCAATGGCCCCCAAAGCAGCCCACGTCACCGTGCGCAAAATCAGACCTTTCGAAGCCGCTGCCATTTCGTTGGCAACAGTGGCTTTGGCGCTATTTCCGGTAGCCGCAGCGTCTTTTGCTTCTGAAAGCCAACTTTTATAAGACGATTGAGCCAAGCTGCGAGTCTTTTGGCCCACCTCAGCCATCATCCCCCCTGCCCGACTCCAAGCCGGCCCCACCCATAACGCCGCTATCGCATTCGCCGCATACCCAGCATTCGCACCCACCGTACGCCACTCATCCGCTGAGAACTGACCATCGTTGTATGCCTTATTCGCACTATTAAACACGTTCCACACATTCAGGCCTACCAGCAAAACGGGTAGGGCGTTCCCCAGGTTCTGGTTCATCCAGGCCCGGGTGCGGTCCAGGTAAGCATGGGTTCCCGTCAGTTTCAATTGCGCGATGACTTCTGATTGTCCGAGGTCGGCGAGCCATTGATTTATCGTCGGCAGCCCTGCATTCAGGCGCGTGCTGCCGGATGCCTTGGCGACGATTTGATTGGGGCGTTCCAGCATCAGGTTTTTAAGTTGGGCTTCGTGGGCTTGTAATGAAATGCGCGCGGAGCGTTGATCATGCGGCGTGCCGGGGCGATGGACGATGCGTTTGTCGCCGTCTATCTTTTTCTGCAGGGTTGCAACCTTCAGCGCCCAAGCCTGGAAGTCGCGCTGGTAGGTCGGGTTGAACACCAGTTGGGTCGCGCTGGAAATTTCGGTAGAAATTAATACTTGGGGCACGGCGAGCAGTAAGCCCAGTTGTTGCTTCATCGCCGGTAAAAGCAGGCCGCTCAGCCCGTGCCAAGCGTCTTTGGCCTGGTTATTGGCGACTTTGATCAGGGTGGTCATGGCGGCTTTTGCCGCGTCGCTCATAGCTTTGTAAAGCTTGCTGTTCTTGACGAGTTCCAGGTCGAATACCGCTTTGATTTCCCCCGTGCGGGTAGCGAGGCTGGTGGCATCGCCTGCGGACGTGGGCGACAGCGCGGCAGAACCGCCATCGCCTTCGCGGCCCTGGTCGTCGAGGTTGCCGGTGGTGCTGAAGTTGTGCGTCACCTGCTTGATCAAGTTGGCAACGTGCGGGTTGAAGTTGAACAGCGCAAGGCCGAACAGTTTGGTCGGTTTTTTCGCCTGCTCGCACAACCACGTTTGCCCGGCCTGCGCGTTGCCCAATGCGGTGTAAAGGGCGTGGGCGGTTTCGAGCAACTGAGTCGCTTGCTCTTCGTTGCAGGTGTCGTGGTAAACGGCCTCGGCAGACGGGCTCAGTTGGTCGAGCCAGGTCAGCAAGTCTGCTTCGCTACGCTGAATATGTTGCTGCAACTGCAAGGCTTCACGCGTGGTTTGGCTGAGGTACTGTTGCACCTCATCAAACCGCACATCCTCACGCCAGAGGCGCTTGGCGTTCCATTCCTCGACAGCGCTTTGCCAGGCAGTGTGTTCCGGCAGTTTGCCCCATTTGGAGGTGAACAGTGTTTGCGACGCGCTGATTATCGAGGCGGCGCCCATCTCTACCAAGGGTGCTTCAATGCCAGACACCAGGTCCTTGCCGCGTTCCACTTGATCATTGGTGCTGAGCAGCGCGTACAGATCGTCGGTATAGGCTTGCCGCTGAATCGGGTCTTTGATTGATGACGGAATCAGCGCGTCGGTATTCAGCCCACATAAATTCTGCACGGCAAATGCGCTTTGCAGTTTGTGTTGGTGCAGCGCTTCGAACTGGCTCTGCTCCATCAGCCGCCCGATCAGGTTCATGTTCAGGTCGTCGACCAGCGCCAGAGGGTCATCCAGCGCAACGAAGAGCGCCGTGTCCTGCGCCGGAACTCTGCCGCGCACCAGTGCCTCCTCGAAGGCCGGCTTGAACGGTGC
The DNA here is from genome assembly GCF_049199985.1 of Pseudomonas kitaguniensis. NCBI lineage: Bacteria > Pseudomonadati > Pseudomonadota > Gammaproteobacteria > Pseudomonadales > Pseudomonadaceae > Pseudomonas > Pseudomonas kitaguniensis. Next base: position 185,773 of record NZ_JBLZPT010000002.1, on the reverse strand, counting down.
GTCAGCCTCGGTTGCTTGGGTCGGCAGAAGAGTGCTGGTGAAGGTCGGGGCTTTTTCGCCGGCAACCAGAATGTCCGCCACGCTTTTGCCCAGCTCGGTGATGGCTGCCCCGTGGCTGACTTTTGCCTGCGTACAGTACGTCGGCAGATCGACCTTGCGCATCCATTGTGTTTGCTCGGTGGCGCGGCTGCGCATCAACTCGCACATGCGCCAGGTCCATTGCACAGGTGAGTAGGCGATGCGCAGTTGGCTGTTGCGGGGGTATGTCAGATAGGGTTGTGTGGTGCCCGGATTGTTGCGGACGTCTTTATTCAGCTGGCCGTCGGTCCATGTGTGGCGCGTGAGCATTTCGCCCTTGACCTGATATTCATGGAAGGTTTTTTCGGTGCTGTTCCACACATAAATCCAGCCATCGCGCAGTTGGCGCAAGGTGTAGCTGCGGCTCTGCAAGGGTGGCAGCGTGCCGCCAGACCAGTTGGACGGCAGCGGATTGGGTCCCTGAGCACTGCCTTTTTTTGGTGATTCGTCCAAGGCGTATCGAACCGGGAAAATCGCCACTTCCCCTTGCATCAACGGGCACTGCCCCTTGGCCATCGAGGTATTCTGGAACGCCTGGTTACGGTTGGCCTGTTTCAGTTGAGCGGCTGTGGCGGGCTGCGTCATCACACTTCCTCGTCGATTTCGATGGCCAGGCAGTCGTTATCCATCTGCTGGATACGTAACTCTGGAGCCAGCTTGAGTGCTACGGCGGTGCTGGCAAGCCATTGCTGATAGGGCGAATTGGGGCGAACCGTAAACCCGGTGCCCCAGCGCAAGCTGTACTCGACCCAGATGGCCAGGCTGCGCTCGCTGGACAGGCCCCAGGTGTCGGCCTCATCCAGCCGTTGATCGAACCACTGCGTGCGGCTGACCGGGTCCAACTTGGCTATCCGTTCTGGGTGGCTCTGTTCGAAACTTTGGTTCAGGCGCTCCATAAATCGCCAGCGCGCAGCCTGGTCGAGTGCAGCCAACTGAGCTTCTCCCAACTGGGCGTAGGTATTCACCCATTCAGGAGGTGTTGCACCACGCAATACACTTCGCCATTCACAGGGCTGCGCAAGCTCCCATGAATGCGGTATTTGGGGAATATGCCACGCCTCAATCGGTCCCAAGACGGCATCCAGGTGCTCGCCCTGATGACTGCCCAACCAGTAACGCGTCACCAACGGGTCAGCAAACCGCAGTAACCCATTACCCCCCAGCACATCCGGTGGCGCGATAAAACGCCGTAGGTGCGCTGCAATACTGGGCATAGGCGCGCGGCTGTAAAGCAGGCTGGCGTCGGCTTGCTGAAAGGCACTTTGGCAAATGTCATTGATGAGCGAGGATGAGCCTTGCAGCGATACCAGAATGGGGCCTACATCGTGCAGTTCTTGCCAGCGCGTGCCGATGTACAGCGGCACGATCTCAAGTGGTTCGCCGCGCTGGTACAAATGTTTAATCGCGTCGGGCCGCAACACACCGTCGATTAGCACAAAGTTGGCGGGTGAAGGGTTAGTCACTTCGCACGGTCCTTCTCGGTTTGTTCCTTCGCAGCCTGCTCGCAGATCTCACAGCGCGGCGTTGCACGCATCAACGCTTGCCGCTGCGCCGGCACCAACAGTTGACCCGGCACATCCGCATCCGCCTGTTTCAACGGCCCCGGCAACAACGGCGCCGCCGGTGTGCCGCTGCCAGGGCTGCCACCGGTATTCACATTCACCACCGGCCCGCTGAACACCACGCCGCTGCCATCAATCTTGATAAAACTGCCACCGGCCTTGAGCGTCAGCTCACTGCCGGCTTCCAGCACCACCTTCAAGCCGCTGCTCAGGTGAATCTCCTGGCCCGCCTCAACGAAATGCCCGGTGCCGATTTTGACGTGTTGGTTCACCGCAACCGTCAGGTGGTCGTCTGCGCGCGCTTCAACTTTGCGGTCGGCGTAGACGGTGTGGTGTTCCTCGGTCTTGAATTCGCTGTAGGTGTTGGCTTCAACGGTGTCGTGGCGTTCGTTGCCGACTCTGATTTTTTGGTCGTGCTCGATGTTTTCATCCCAGTCGCGCTGGGCGTGCAGGAAGATTTGTTCCTGGCCTTTTTTGTCTTCGATGCGCAGCTCGTTAAAACCGCTGCCGCCGGGCGAACTCAGGGTCTTGAAGGTGCTGCGTGTCTTGTTGGCGGGCAGGTCGTAGGGGACGACGTTTTCCTTGTGGTACAGGCAGCCGCTGATCAGTGGCTGGTCGGGGTCGCCTTCAAGAAACGTCACCAGCACTTCCATGCCGATACGCGGAATGGCGATGCCGCCGTAATGCGCGCCAGCCCAGGCGGACGAAACGCGCAGCCAGCAGCTGGTTTTATCGTCGGCCTGGCCGTCGCGGTCCCAGTGAAATTGCACTTTGACGCGACCGTATTGATCGCAGTGTATTTCTTCGCCTTTGGGGCCGGTGACCACGGCGCTTTGGCTGCCGAGGATGCGCGGTTTCGGGTGTTTCAACGGTGGCCGGTTCGGCACGTCCCACGGGGTCGCCAGGAAGCGGTTGCGATAGCCCTGATGGAAGTCGTCTTTGAGCGCGGTGGTGTCGCTGGTCACCGACTCTTCCAGCACGTGCGGCTGTTTGCCTTCGTGGAGTACTTCGGTGAGCAGCCAGAGGTCGTTCCAGCGGGCTTTGCTGTGTTGGGTCAGGGCCAGGAAGTGGCCGCTGACCAGCAATGGCTGGTCGCTTTTACCCTCGGCCAGTTGGTAGTCCGCACGGTGCCGCTCCAGCCCGCGTTTGGCCAGGTGCCTGCCGCGGGTGCGGTCGATAAAACGGCCGGGGTAATCGTAGTCTTCCAGGTCGGGCTGGGCGTCGCCGCGGCTGTCGGACTCAAGGGTGATGTGCGGTTTTTCAAAGTCATAATCGCGACGTGTGGTGCGGCTGGTGCGGGTTTCCAGGCGCAGGTCGAAACGCTTGATGACCGGGTCGTTTGCGACCAGGCCGGAGTCTTGCTGGTAGGCCACGGGCGCGAGTTTCGGGAACACCGTTTGGTCATCGCCGAACACCAGTTTGTGGCCGCTGGCGCTGTGCTGAAAGTGGTAGTGAATACCTTCTTCCTCGCACAGGCGCTGTATGAAATGCAGGTCCGATTCATCGTATTGAACGCAGTAAATGCGCTCGGGATAAATCGTGCCGAGGTGGAAGGTATAGGCATTGCTTTGGATGCCATGTTCTTCAAGGACCTGGCCAATGATTTTCGGCACCGTGAGGTTCTGGAAGATGCGCTGGTTGATGCGGTGCGCCAGGTAGGAGAGCTGCGGTCGCAGCGTCACGGCGTAGCGCGTCAGGCGCTTGCCGGAATCGCCCTGGGCGGCCCGGTAGATTTGCCCGTGAATGCCGCTGCCGTCAGGTGACAACTGCAAAAAGGCCGGTTTGTGCAGCAGGCTTTCGAGGTCGAGGGACGGCTGTTCACTGACCAGTTCAATCTCGAACGCGAACGGTTGGCTGATCGCCTCGCGACCGCTCAGGCTGAAAACTTGAAGGTCGTTTGCCAGCCCCTCGATGGTCAGGCTGAAGTGAGTCTGATTGGCCGGCGCGAACATCCCTTGTTCCTTGTGTCATGCAATGCTGAAAACAACATCGACCAGCAGTGCTGGCCGATGTGTGCAACGGTCAGCCAGGCTTAGCCAGCGACCGGCGAACGCCAGTCATCGGAACCCGAAGTACCGGATACTTCGTGGGTCCAGGTGATTTTGCGGTAGGTGAATTCGACGTCTTCCAGGTGAGTGAAGTGCGAGTTCGCCGGGTCTTGGCAGTTGTGCATGTAGTCCTTGATGTCGACGATGATCGCGTCTTCAAGTTTGGTGGTGAAGTAGTGTTCCTGGGTGCCGGCAGCCGAGGTGCGGTACCACTGGATGGTGATTTCGGTCAGGCGCTCGCCGGAAGTCAGCGCCGCCAGCAGCAGAGGCGAGGACTTGTCGAATACCTTGGTGATTTTGACCGGTTTGTGTACGCGCTGGCCGGTAGGCTGGCCGGACTGCGGGTCACGCGGGATGATCACTTCGTGGCTGAAGCCCTGAACCATGACCTGGTCTTCATGACCTTCCTGGTAGGTGTTGCCAACCGAATCGGCGGTGAAAGCACCGGCGGTGATCAGGCCTTGTTTGGTGCCCGTGATGGACATATACGCTGGCGTAGCCATGGAGATGCTCCTTGCTGGATAAATAAGAATGCCCGGGAGGCGAAATCGCCCGGTGGGTAACTAAGCACGTATCAAATACCGTGCCACGTTAATTATTTCGTATATAACCCGGGGGTGCCGTGGACGTGTTAGCGGCATGTGCGGACAAGTTGCGTAGAGAAAACCGTGAATGTTGAGCAACTTCTTGCGCAGTGGTGCGCAACTTCCTGCGCACTCGCCTATGCGCCTTTATGTATAAAGCCTGCAGGGATCTATCCACAGGTTTTTCCACAGACTACTGCGCAACTAGTTGCCTGACTTTTTGATCATGCCTCCAACTAAGAGGGAGAGCATAAGCGATGCTTGCAGATCAGTCAGCACCAAGATATTCACGCACGAACAATGCAGCTTGTCGCTCAAGCCACCGAACTTATGAAACATTACGACACATAATTAATAAATCTTTTATTTCCAAATTCAAGAAGCTCTATTTCCTATTAACACCGCAAGTGCAGCACGCGCGTTAATGCAAATGAAAGCGTTAAACATCACTCTCGCTCAATAAAAAAGGCGAAGCCATCACAGCTTCGCCCTTCCTCGTAGCGCTCAGACCTTAATGGTGTTCGCGCGTCGCACGGAATTTCACGTCCGGCCAGCGCTCTTCCATCAACGCCAGGTTAACCCGTGTCGGGGCCAGGTAGGTCAGGTGACCACCGCCGTCGATCGCCAGGTTTTCCACAGCCTTATTGGAGAATTCCTCCAACTTCTTCTTGTCGCTGCAATCGATCCAGCGCGCGGAGTACACGGTGATTGGCTCATACGAGCACTCAACCTTGTATTCCTCTTTCAAGCGGCTGGCGACCACGTCGAACTGCAGCACACCGACGGCGCCGAGGATGATGTCGTTGCTGCGCTCCGGGAAGAACACCTGGGTGGCGCCCTCCTCCGCGAGCTGCTGCAGGCCTTGGCGCAGTTGCTTGGACTTGAGCGGGTCACGCAGGCGTACGCGGCGGAACAGTTCCGGGGCGAAGTGCGGGATACCGGTAAAGCCCAGCGTTTCGCCTTCGGTGAAGGTGTCGCCGATCTGGATGGTGCCGTGGTTGTGCAAACCGATGATGTCGCCGGCGAACGCTTCTTCAAGCTGTTCACGCTCGGAGGAGAAGAACGTCAGGGCGTCGCCGATGCGCACATCCTTGCCGGTGCGCACATGGCGCATCTTCATGCCTTTGTCGTATTTGCCGGAGCAGATGCGCATGAAGGCGATACGGTCGCGGTGTTTGGGGTCCATGTTCGCCTGGATCTTGAACACGAAGCCGGTGAATTTTTCTTCGACCGGTTCCACGGTGCGCTCGTTGGCCACGCGCGCAAGAGGCTTCGGCGCCCAGTTCACCACGGCGTCGAGCACGTGGTCGACACCGAAGTTGCCCAAGGCCGTACCGAAGAACACCGGGGTCAGTTGGCCGTCGAGAAATTCCTGCTGGTTGAACGCATGGCAGGCGCCCTGCACCAATTCCAACTGGTCGACAAACCGGTCGTACTCGTCACCCAAATGGGCGCGGGCTTCGTCGGAGTCGAGCTTCTCGATGATTTTTACATCGGTACGTTCGTGGCCATGGCCGGCGGTGTAGACAATGATGTAGTCGTCGGCCAGGTGGTACACGCCCTTGAAGTCGCGGTAGCAACCAATTGGCCAAGTGATCGGCGCGGCCTTGATCTTCAGGACCGCTTCGATTTCATCGAGCAACTCGATCGGGTCGCGAATATCGCGGTCGAGTTTGTTGATGAAGCTGACGATTGGCGTGTCACGCAGGCGGCACACGTCCATCAGCGCAATGGTACGTGGCTCAACGCCCTTACCGCCGTCGAGGACCATCAAGGCCGAGTCCACCGCGGTCAGGGTGCGGTAGGTGTCTTCGGAGAAGTCTTCGTGGCCCGGGGTGTCGAGCAGGTTGACCATGTGGTCGCGATACGGGAACTGCATGACCGACGTGGTAATGGAAATACCCCGTTGTTTTTCCATTTCCATCCAGTCGGAGGTCGCATGGCGGTCGGATTTGCGGGATTTCACCGTGCCGGCCACTGCGATTGCCTTGCCCATCAGCAGGAGCTTCTCGGTGATGGTGGTTTTACCGGCATCGGGGTGGGAAATAATGGCGAAAGTGCGGCGTTTCGCGACTTCGGCGGCCTGGTGGGTCATGGGAAATCGCCTGGCAGGTGAGTCAAAAAAGGGCGGCGAGTATAGCGCAAACCCCAGGGGCCAGACCACCGTTCAGCCCATTGGGGGTGGCTAAATGCTGCCAACTGTGGAACCTTTTAAAAGGTAGAGACGTCCACTCCCCTGCTACCGCACTCGGAACAGGGGCTGATAAATCAGCAAGTTAGCCTGACGAGGCTGCGCTCATGGCTCGATCGCATACCGCGTTGCCGGTATCGGCGAGCTGCTTTTCGCGAACTCATTCATAGGCAGCCATGCATGGCATTGCCGCTCGGAAATGTGTTCGCCGACAAAAGAAAAAAGGAGTCCGCCTGTGGCTATTCGCTATGGCAAAGGGCTGATAGGAGGAGCGGTTGTCGTCGCCCTCTTGGCCCTGCTGGTCCACTGGATCGGCATCAACACGATCGAACTGTACCGCGACGATTTGTTGTTTTACCTGCAAGCTCATTTGATTCTCGTCCTGGTCTCCATGCTGGCCGCCCTGATTGTGGGCATCCCCGCCGGTATCCTGCTCAGCCGACCGAACATGGTCGGGCGCGCAGAACGCTTCATGCAGATCTTCAACATCGGCAACACCGTCCCGCCCCTGGCCGTACTGGCCATCGCCCTCGGCGTCCTCGGCATTGGCAGTGGCCCGGCCATCTTCGCGCTGTTCCTCGCCTCCCTCCTGCCTATCGTGCGTAACACTTACGAAGGCCTGAAAAACGTACAGGGTTCACTGAAAGAAGCCGCCACCGGCATCGGCATGACGCCGCGCCAAGTGCTGTTTCGCGTGGAATTACCCAGCGCCGTGCCGATCATCATCGGCGGCGTACGCGTGGCCCTGGCGATCAACGTGGGCACCGCACCGCTGGCGTTCCTGATTGGTGCCAACAGCCTGGGCAGCCTGATCTTCCCCGGCATCGCCTTGAACAATCAGCCGCAATTGCTACTCGGCGCCGCGTGCACCGCGTTGCTGGCATTGCTGCTTGACGGTCTGGTGACCATGGCCAGCCGCCTCTGGCTGGAACGCGGGTTGCGTCCGTCTTAAGGCTCGGCAAAGGAATTGATATGAAAAAACTGACACTGATACTGAGCTGCGTCCTGCTGTTTGCAGGTTTTGCGCAAGCCGCAGAAAAACCCGTCATTCGCATCGGCGCCCGGGTGTTCACCGAACAAACCCTGCTCGCCGAAATCACCTCCCAGTACCTGCGCACCAAGGGCTATGACACCCAAGTAACCGGTGGCCTGGGCAGCAACCTGGCGCGCAGTGCCCAGGAAAGCGGGCAACTGGACCTGATCTGGGAATACACCGGCGTCTCGCTGGTGGCCTACAACCACGTCGACGAGAAGCTCGACAGCCAACAGTCCTACGCCCGAGTCAAAGAACTCGACGCAAAAAAAGGCCTGGTTTGGCTGTCGCCGTCGAAATTCAGCAACACCTACGCGTTAGCGTTGCCGGAAAATGTGGCCAAGGAATTCCCGCAGATCAACACCATGAGCGACCTGACCCAAGCCCTGGCCGAAAAAACCAAAGGCACACGCCTGGTCGCCCTGGACACCGAGTTCGCCAACCGTTCCGACGGCATGGGCGGCATGGTCAAGCTGTACGGCATGAACCTGACGCGCGAAAACACGCGCCAGATGGACGCCGGCCTGGTCTACACCGCGCTGCGTAATGGCCAGGTATTTGCCGGTTTGGTCTACACCACCGACGGTCGCCTGAACGCCTTCAAATTGAAGCTGCTGGAAGACGACAAGCATTACTTCCCGGACTACACCGCAGCCCCGGTGGTGCGTCAGGTGTACCTGGATGCTCACCCACAACTGGCCGCCGACCTTGCGCCGCTGGCCGCGCTGTTCGACGACGCAACCATGCGCCAGTTGAACGCGCGGGTCGACGTCGACCATGAAAGCCCGTCCGCTGTTGCCGCCGATTTCCTGCGCCAACACCCGATCAACTAAGAGGAGAAGACATGGAATTTTTAAACGCCTTTTCCCATCTTGACTGGGCACAAGTCCTGCACCTGACCTTGCAGCACATCACCTTGGTCGGCATCGCGGTGCTGCTGGCGATCTTTATTGGCGTGCCGCTGGGCGTGTTGATGACGCGCTTCCCGACGCTCGCGGGGCCCTTGCAAGCCAGCGCTACGGTGCTGCTCACCGTACCGTCGATTGCGCTGTTCGGCCTGCTGCTGCCGTTCTACTCCAAATTCGGCCAGGGCCTGGGGCCAATGCCGGCTATTACCGCGGTGTTCCTCTACTCCCTGCTGCCGATCATGCGTAACACCTACCTGGCCCTGACCGGCGTGGAACCGGGCATTCGCGAAGCCGCCAAAGGCATCGGCATGACCTTCGCCCAGCGCCTGCGCATGGTCGAATTGCCCATCGCGGTGCCGGTGATCCTCGCCGGTGTGCGCACCGCCGTGGTGATGAACATTGGCGTGATGACCATCGCCGCCACCATCGGCGCCGGTGGCCTGGGTGTACTGATTCTGGCTTCCATCAGCCGTAGCGACATGTCGATGCTGGTTGTCGGCGCCGTACTGGTCAGTCTTCTGGCCATCTTCGCCGACCTGCTTTTGCAATGGCTGCAACGCTCGCTGACTCCAAAAGGACTGCTCAAATGATCGAACTTCAAAACCTGACCAAGACTTTTCAAAGCAACGGCAAAACAGTGTCTGCCGTGAACGACGTAAGCCTGACCGTCAACGAAGGCGAGATTTGCGTATTCCTCGGCCCGTCGGGCTGCGGCAAGAGCACCACGCTGAAAATGATCAACCGCCTGATCAAGCCCACCTCGGGCAAGATTTTGATCAACGGCGAAGACACCACCGACCTCGACGAAGTGACCCTGCGTCGCAACATCGGTTACGTGATCCAGCAAATCGGCCTGTTCCCGAACATGACCATCGAGGAAAACATCGTGGTCGTGCCCAAGCTGTTGGGCTGGGACAAACAGAAATGCCACGACCGCGCCCGTGAGTTGATGAGCATGATCAAGCTGGAGCCCAAGCAGTACCTGCATCGCTACCCGCGTGAACTGTCGGGCGGCCAGCAGCAACGTATCGGCGTGATTCGTGCGCTGGCGGCGGATGCGCCGTTGCTGCTGATGGACGAGCCGTTCGGCGCGGTCGACCCGATCAACCGCGAGATGATCCAGAATGAGTTCTTCGAGATGCAGCGCGCGCTGAACAAGACTGTGATCATGGTCAGCCACGACATCGACGAAGCCATCAAGCTGGGCGACAAAATCGCAATCTTCCGCGCCGGCAAGCTGCTGCAGATCGACCACCCGGACACGCTGCTGGCGCACCCGGCTGACGAATTCGTCAGCAACTTTGTCGGCCAGGACAGCACCCTCAAGCGCCTGCTGCTGGTGAAAGCCGAGGACGCAGCGGACAACGCACCGTCGGTGAGCCCGGAAACCCCGGTGGCCGAGGCACTGGAATTAATGGACGAAACCGACCGCCGTTACGTGGTGGTGACCTGCGCCGAGAACAAGGCACTGGGCTATGTACGACGTCGCGACCTGCACCGTCAAACCGGCACCTGCGGCCAGTACTTGCGCGAGTTCAATGCCACCGCGGCGTACGACGAACACTTGCGCATCCTGCTGTCGCGCATGTACGAGTTCAACCGCTCGTGGCTGCCGGTGATGGATGCCGAACGCGTGTTCCTCGGTGAAGTGACTCAAGAGTCGATTGCCGAGTACTTGAGTTCGGGTAAATCGCGTGGCGGCAAGACCAGCATTGTTTCGCCAGCCGAAACAGCTCTGGCTTGATCTGAACTGACACACCAGGGATCAAAATGTGGGAGGGGGCTTGCTCCCTCCCACATTTTGCTCTCTGGTATGTCAGCGAAATACCGTGGATTTAACCCATTCGGGGAACATCAATTCGTCATACCTGTCGGTTACATAAGTAGCTGAACGTCGCTGCGCGACGAACGCGTGCAAAAACGCGACATTTTTAGTTGATCTATGGTCTCTCACGTCCTAAAGTTCGCGCCGAACGTCCATGCTGGAAACGATCCATCCGGCTCAAGTACTGACGACGAGACAGCAAGGCCAAGGGAGCGGTTACTCCCATGGCCTTTTTGCTTTCGGCGACATGCCTTGGGAAGTAGGCGAACCAAAGTGGGGATACGGAGGACGTTCATTTGCACCCATTGATCAAACCAGTTTGCCCTTAGGAGTTCCCAGCATGTCGATCAACGTCGAAGATTATTTCGCGCGCGCCACCTTTGACAAAATGAAGGCGTTCGCCGACAAACAGGAAACCCCGTTCGTGGTGATCGACACCGCGATGATCAGCCAGGCCTACGATGACCTGCGCGCCGGTTTCGAATTTGCCAAAGTCTATTACGCCGTCAAGGCCAACCCGGCCGTCGAGATCATCGACCTGCTCAAAGACAAAGGCTCGAGCTTCGACATCGCCTCGATCTACGAGCTGGACAAGGTCATGGACCGTGGCGTCAGCCCCGACCGTATCAGCTACGGCAACACCATCAAGAAATCCAAAGACATTCGCTACTTCTTCGATAAAGGCGTGCGCCTGTTCTCGACCGACTCCGAAGCCGACCTGCGCAACATTGCCAAGGCCGCACCGGGCTCGAAAGTCTACGTGCGCATCCTCACCGAAGGCTCGACCACGGCTGACTGGCCTTTGTCGCGCAAATTCGGCTGCCAGACCGACATGGCCATGGACCTGCTGATTCTTGCGCGTGACCTCGGCCTGGTGCCTTATGGCATCTCGTTCCACGTCGGTTCGCAACAGCGCGACATCAGCGTATGGGACGCCGCCATCGCCAAGGTCAAAGTAATCTTCGAACGCTTGAAAGAAGAAGACGGCATTCAGCTGAAACTGATCAACATGGGCGGTGGCTTCCCGGCCAACTACATCACCCGCACCAACAGCCTGGAAACCTACGCCGAAGAAATCATCCGCTTCCTCAAGGAAGACTTCGGCGATGACCTGCCGGAAATCATCCTGGAACCCGGCCGCTCGTTGATCGCCAACGCTGGCATCCTGGTCAGCGAAGTGGTGCTGGTTGCGCGCAAATCGCGCACCGCCGTCGAGCGCTGGGTGTACACGGATGTGGGCAAGTTCTCGGGCCTGATCGAAACCATGGACGAAGCCATCAAGTTCCCGATCTGGACCGAGAAAAAAGGCGAGATGGAAGAAGTGGTGATCGCCGGCCCAACCTGCGACAGCGCCGACATCATGTACGAAAACTACAAATACGGCCTGCCGCTGAACCTGGCAATTGGTGACCGTATGTACTGGTTGTCGACCGGTGCCTACACCACCAGCTACAGCGCGGTTGAGTTCAACGGCTTTCCGCCGCTGAAGTCGTTCTACGTGTAAGCAGCACCGCCAGCAAAAAGCCCATGACGTGTCATGGGCTTTTTTTATACAAAAATATCCTTGCGGACATCTACTTTGCCGGTGACAAAAATCTGCAGGTCCAGCCTGCCATCCCCCGTGGTGTCCATCCTTAAAAGCGTTCGCTGAACCCTGGGGTCGTAGTTCACCAGCACATCACCCGGTTTAGTCATAAACGTCGGGTTGTTCGGGTCTTGTTGTTTTCTGCGATCAATCGGCAGCCTGGAAACAAAGTTCAGCGGACCTGATTGTCGGCTCACGCCAGACAGGTCGAGTTTGTCCTTGCCGCTGACGAAGTCCATGACCAGATTAGGCTTACCACTGGACGTGGCATCAAACACAAAGGTATTGGCACCCGCCCCGCCCCACATCTGCGCCCCGCCACTGCCGCCATAAACAATGTCGTCGCTGCGGCCGCCCCGCAGGACATTGAAGGCCGCATTACCGATCAACGTATTCTTGCCTTGGCCACCTCTGGCCTCTTCAATCGTCACACCATGGGCGATACCGACGTTACCCTGCAACCCTGCCACTGAAGAAAACGAGCCCGCATTGAGGTTGATCGTTTGATCTTGGCTGAACCCGGAAAAATCGAGGGTATCCCAGCCACCGCCATCCCACACGCTGAACAATGGTTTGTCCTGGGCCGTTTTCAGGCTGTACTGGTCACGATCGGTATTGGAGTTGAAACCGTAAGTGGTATTACCGTTGCGCGTGGCGTAGTTGGCACCATATTTTGCCTGGATTGCCCGCATGTCATCCATCATCAGGCTGACGGGGTGGACACTCTCCTCAGCGTCGTTCAGAAAGGGCGTGGCGTAGCTCATGACCGTGTAGGTTCTCAAATCCTCCGCATAATACTGCGGCTCAAGCCTTTCATTTTCATCACCGTGCGGATGATCCAAACCAAGGCCGTGCCCTAGCTCATGGATCATGACTGAACGCCATTTTTCGTTAATCATGTCATTTTTATCAGCGTTAGCCGGGTTGCGCGGTCCGCTCGTCTGCTCTGCAAGACGTAGCCAGACCGCGCCCTGTGCCTCTGGGTAGCGCGGGTTCGGTTTTTGAGCAGAGCCCAAAATGGTCGAGGCGTTGTTGCCAATGCCGAAACCTCTGTAGGTCAGATGCCCCTCACTGGCGCCGCGTGCTTGTTCGGTGAAAGTCAGATTGGCAACATCGGCATACTCTTGATGCGCCTTGTTGATAAGTGCTTTGTGCAACAAGCTCAGCGGCAAGACTTTGTCGATCCCGGACTTGCTGTTTATACGCTTGAATTCTCTGAAGCCGCGTGGCGGTGCAGTGGTAAATTCAAATGAAAGCTCAGTCTTGCCATTCCGGTTGCTGTCACGCCAGCGGCTGCCGGCGCGGTTAAGCCGATCTGCAGCCTGTGCGCTGGTCAGCGATGGGTCCTCATCTTCAGACCTTTTTTCACCGCCGCGTTTATTTTCTTCGTGAGCTCGTTGAACAACGTCATATCCGGTAGAAACCGGCGCCTGATTGATTCGCATGATAAAGAGATACTCCTGGCGTGCCTTGAGGGCAACGTGCAATCCATTTTGGAAACGAGGCACGAGCGTGCCACGAGTACCGCCACGGGCTTATCAGCGTTGTCCGCAAACGTATTCGATACGGCCAACTTCTGCTGTAGCTCACCGGCGTTCGTGACCGTAGGAGGAATAGGCAGTAGCTGTAGCGTTGCGGATATGAACGGTGCCTTCTCACAAACAATTGAGTATCGCCGCGCCGATTTCGTGGCCCACGGGCCATTGCGTGGAGCATTTGTGCGCAAAACAGAATATTTCTCGATAACCCACGGCATAATGCGCGCCGTAACCTACTAATCGCTCAGCGAGGCCGTCAGACGTGTTGAAGAAAACCCTGTTCCAGTTGCACTGGTTCTTCGGCATTACCGCCGGGCTGGTGTTGGCGTTGATGGGGATCACCGGGGCGGCGGTGTCGTTTCAGGATGAAATTCTACGGGCGCTTAACCCCACGGTACTCAGCGTGCAAAAGCGTGAAGCCGGCGTGCTGCCGCCTGCCGAACTGGTGCGCAAGCTGCAGGCGACCGAAGGCAAAAACGTGGCGATGCTGTGGGTGGAAAGCGACAGCGGCAACGCCGCGCGCGTGCTTTTCAGCGCGCCGCCGGGCGAGCGCCGTGGCCAGATGCGCTACTTCGACCCGTACACCGGCGATTACATGGGCGACGCCGTCGGGCAGGACTTCTTCGGCTTTGTGCTGCAGTTGCACCGCTTCCTCGCCATGGGCGAAACCGGGCGGCAAATCACTGGCGCCTGCACGCTGATCCTGCTGTTCTTCTGCCTCTCCGGCCTGTACCTGCGCTGGCCGCGCCAAGTGGCGAGCTGGCGTGCCTGGCTGACACTCGACTGGCGTAAAAAGGGCCGCAGTTTCAACTGGGATTTGCACTCGGTATTCGGCACATGGTGCCTGCTGTTCTATCTGTTGGCAGCGTTGACGGGCCTGTCCTGGTCCTACGATTGGTACAACCAGGGGCTGACCAAACTGCTCTCCGACGCACCGAACAATGAACGCATGCGCAAGCGCGGCCCGGCACCCGAAGGCCCGGCGCCGGTGGCCAATTACGACGCTATCTGGAGCAGCATCTACAGCAACGCAGGGCCTGAACTGAGCGCTTACAACATTCGTATGCCGGCCGTCGCCGGGCAACCGGCTACCGTGTATTACTTGCTCAAATCATCGCCGCATGACCGCGCCACCAACCAGATCACCCTCGACCCGGCCACTGGCGAGCTGCAACGCCACGACCGCTACGCCAGCAAAACCCTCAAGTCGCAACTGCTGACGAGTATTTATGCGCTGCACACCGGCAGTTATTTCGGCCTGGCGGGGCGCATCATCCTCACCGTCAGCGCGCTGTGCATGCCGCTGTTCTTTATCACCGGCTGGCTGCTGTACCTCGACCGTCGCCGCAAAAAACGCCAGGTACGGGATGCGCGCAAAGGCCTTGGTGCCAACCACAGCGACGCCCCGGCTTGGTTGATCGGCTTTGCCAGCCAGAGCGGCTTCGCCGAGCAGCTTGCGTGGCAAACTGCCGGGCAACTGCAGGCGGCCGGGCTGCCGGTAAACGTGCAGCCCTTGGCTAGCATCAGCCAGGATGCGCTGCGCGAGTCGCACAATGCGCTGTTTGTGGTCAGCACCTTCGGCGACGGCGAAGCGCCTGACAGCGCCCGTGGTTTCGAACGCAGTGTGCTCGGTCAGGACCTGTCCCTCAAAGGCCTGAACTACGCGGTACTGGCGCTGGGTGATCGCCAGTACCAACACTTCTGCGGCTTTGCGCGGCGCCTGCACTTCTGGCTGACCCACCAGGGCGGCAACCCGCTGTTCGCCCCGGTGGAAGTCGACAGCGGCGACACACAAGCCTTGCTGACCTGGCAACAGCAACTGGGCCAACTCACCGGCCACGCCCCGGCGGCGGCCTGGCAAACGGCACCGTTCGAACACTGGACCCTGAGCGCGCGCGCCCTGCTCAACCGCGACAGCGTCGGTGCAGCCATCTACTTGCTCAGCCTCACACCGCCGTCGCCGCACAGCTGGTCGGCCGGCGACCTGGTGGACGTGCTGCCACGCAACAGCGCAGCGGCCATCGAGCACTTCCTCGCAGGCTTGGGCCTGGAGGGCAGTGACGGCGTGCTGATCGACGGCACGGCGCAAACGCTCAGCCAAGCCCTCGCCGCCCGCCAACTGCCGCACAACCGCGCGCACTTGGTCGGCCTGCACGCACAAGCTTTGGTCAATGCATTGGTGCCGCTGGGCCTGCGCGAATACTCGATCGCCTCGATCGCGAGTGACGGCGTGTTGCAGTTGATCGTGCGCCAGGAACGTCACCCCGATGGCAGCCTGGGCCTGGGCTCCGGCTGGCTGACCGAACACGCCGCCATCGGTTCAGGCATCAGCTTGCGCCTGCGCAGCAACAGTGGTTTCCACCTGCCGCAAGCACCGGTGCCGCTGATACTGTTGGGCAACGGCACCGGCCTCGCGGGGCTGCGCAGCTTGCTCAAAGCGCGCATTGCCGAGGGCCGGCAACGCAACTGGTTACTCTTCGGCGAGCGCAATATTGCCCACGACTACCTGTGCCAGCATGAGCTTCAAGGCTGGCTGGCGAGCGGTGATCTGGCGCTGCTGGACCTGGCGTTTTCCCGCGACCAAGCCGAGAAAATCTACGTACAGGACCGCCTGCGCGAATCGGCGGATGTGCTGCGCAGATGGCTGGCGGACGGCGCCGCCATTTATGTGTGCGGCAGCTTGCAAGGGATGGCGACGGGCGTCGATCAAGTGCTGCGCGAGGTGCTGGGCAGCGAAGCGGTGGAGCGCTTGATTGAGCAAGGCCGCTATCGCCGCGATGTGTACTGAGCCACCTCAAATGATCGTTCCCACGCTGCGCGTAAGGAACGATCATGTTAGGCAGGTTGCAGCGTTTGCTCGAACACCGAGACCCCGTCCAGGTCACGCAAGGTCACGGTCAACTCGGCCGTCTGCCCATCAATGTGTACTTCGCCAAAAAACTGAAAGCCGGCAAACGGCGATGTGTTCTGCGCAGGGGGCGCCTTCTCGAATACCACTTCCGGGCCAAAGGTTTTATCCAGCGGGTTAGGCCCGAAACTCCCGGCGTTCAAGGGCCCCGCGACGAACTCCCAGAACGCTTCGAAATCCTGAAACGCCGCGCGGTCCGGGTGGTAATGATGCGCCGCACAGTAGTGCACGTCGGCCGTCAGCCACACATGGTTGCGCACCTTCTGCGCACGCAAAAAACCCAACAACTCGGCAATTTCCAGCTCACGGCCTTGCGCCGGGCCGGGGTCGCCGTTGGCGATGGCTTCCCAGCGCGGCACGCCGGGGCTGACTTCACCGTCGGGCACGCCGAGGCCAATGGGCATGTCGGCGGCGATGACCTTCCACTGCGCCTGAGAGGCCTTGAGCTCACGCTTGAGCCAGTCCAGTTGCTCACGGCCCATGAACGGTTTTTCACCGCCCAGGTTGTCGTCGTTGGGGCCGCGATAGCTGCGCATGTCGAGCACGAACACATCCAGTAACGGGCCGTAACTGAGTTTGCGATAAATGCGCCCGCCGCCGTCGGCGCTCTGCCGGCGCATCGGTGAATACTCCAGCCACGCCTGGCGCGCGCGGCCGACCAAGGTATTGATGTCGCGGGTGGTGTAGCGCTCATCGAGTTGCTTGCTCGGCGACCAGTTGTTGATCACCTCGTGGTCGTCCCACTGCCAGATCTGCGGCACCTCGGCGTTAAAGCGGCGCACGTTTTCATCGAGCAAGTTATAGCGATAATTGCCGCGGTATTCGTCGAGGGTTTCGGCGACTTTGCTCTTGGCTTCGGTGGTGATATTGCGCCAGACGCGGCCGTCTTCCACGGTGAGTTGTGCAGGCACCGGGCCGTCGGCGTAGATCGTGTCGCCACTGTGGATAAAAAAATCCGGCAAGCGCAAGCGCATGGCTTCGTAAATACGCATGCCGCCGATGTCCGGGTTGATGCCGAAGCCTTGGCCAACGGTGTCGCCGCTCCACACAAAGCGAATGTCGCGGCGTTGTTGCGGCACGCTGCGCAGGTGGCCGAACCACGGCTCGCTGGCGACGCCGGTCTGGGCGTCTTCAAAGTGCACGCGGTAGAAAATCGCTTGGTCGACGGGCAACCCGGTGAGTTCGACGCGCGCGGTAAAGTCGGTGCGACTGTCGGCCAGCGGCGAGATGAATTTGCGCGGGTTGCTGAACACGCTGCGGGTGTCCCACTCCACGACCATTTTCGCGGGGCGGTCACTGCGGCTCCAGATCATCGCGCGGTCGCCGAGCAAATCGCCGGACTGCACGCCGTCGGTGAGTTGCGGCCGGTCTTTCACCGAGGCAATCACCGCAGGTGCCAGGCCCGGCAACAACAGACCGGCGCCAACGGCTTGCATCACGCGGCGACGGCCGAGGTCGAAGTGGCTCATGCAGGTGCCCTCTTGAGTATCAAAAGGGCCACTTAAGCACGGGCGCATGAAGCGGATGTGACACTGATTACAGGCCGATGCAAATCAACTGTGGGAGCGGGCTTGTTCGCGATGGCATCCACTGGGTATTGCTGATGTACCGAGGTGCCTGCATCGCGAGCAAGCCCGCTCCCACAAAAAGCAAATCTGCCTTTGATCTGAGAAGCGCCCGGTTAAACCTCGATGGCCGCACGCGGGCTCGGATTCGTGGGGCAAGCGCCTCAGACCTGCGCCGGAGCCACCACCAACTCGACCGCCTCAGGGCGCTTGGTCAGCGCATACACCAACCCCGTCAGCACACTGCCGGCCACAATCGCCAGCAAATACAGCAGCGCGTGGTTCATCGCGTTAGGAATGATCAGCACAAACAAGCCGCCGTGTGGCGCCGCCAGCTTGCAGCCGAAGTACATCGACAGAGCGCCGGTCAACGCGCCACCGGCGATGCTCGCCGGGATCACCCGCAGCGGGTCTTTGGCCGCAAACGGAATCGCGCCCTCAGAGATAAAGCACATGCCCAGAATCATCGCCGCTTTGCCCGCCTCACGCTCGGTCTGGGCAAACTTGCGGCGCGCCAGCAAGGTCGCTATGCCCATGCCAATCGGCGGCACCATACCCGCAGCCATGGTAGCCGCCATCGGTGCACCGCTGGACGCCGCCAGCAAGCCGACCGAAAACGCATACGCGGCCTTGTTGATCGGCCCGCCCAAGTCAACACACATCATGCCGCCCAGCAAAATGCCCAGCAGCACCGCGTTGGTGGTGCCCATGGTGCTGAGAAAATCAGTCAGGCCGGTCAGCAACCGTGCAACCGGAGGGCCGATCAGGTAGACCATCGCCAGGCCGGTGATCAGGCTTGCCAGCAACGGGATGATCAGGATCGGCTTGAGTGCCTCAAGGCTTTGCGGCAAGCGCACCGCGCGCGAGATAAATTTAACGCAGTAGCCAGCAAGGAAACCCGCAAAAATACCGCCGATAAAACCGGCGCCCAGCGTACCCGCCAGCAACCCGCCAATCATGCCGGGCGCAATGCCGGGGCGGTCGGCGATCGAGTAGGCAATGTAGCCCGCCAGCAGCGGCACCATCAGCATAAAGGCCTGGTCGCCGACGGTTTTGAGTGCCGCCGCCAAGGTGCCTTTTTCTTCAAAGGCATGAATGCCGAACACAAACGACAAAGCGATCAACAAGCCGCCTGCCACCACCATTGGCAACATGAACGACACGCCGGTGAGCAGGTGTTTGTAGACGCCGGTTTTTTCCGACTTCTTGGCCACCGCGCCGTTGGCCGCACTTTCTACCGCGCCTTCGGCGAGGGCTTTGTTGAGCGTGGCTTCAGATTGCTTGAGGGCAATGCCGGTGCCGCAACGGTAAATCTTCTTGCCGGCGAAGCGCTCGGTGGCGACTTCGATGTCTGCCGCCAGCAATACCACGTCGGCATCGGCAATCGCTTGCGGGCTCAACGGCGTGCGTGCGCCGACCGAACCTTGGGTTTCGACCTGCAAGTCATAGCCCAGGCGCTTGGCCGTTTGCTGCAAGGCTTCGGCGGCCATGAAGGTGTGGGCCACGCCGGTCGGGCATGCGGTAATCGCGACGATACGCGGGGCGTTCGCAGCCGCCGCCGGGGCTTGGCTGGCGACGTAGATTTGCGCCTCTTCGGCGCCCCGACGCAGCACGCCGTCGACATCCGCCAACGCCTGCGCGGGCGTACTCTGGAACACCCGCTTGCCGACAAAACGCTGCATGTCCAACGGTGTGCTGCTGACCAGCAACACCCATTCGGCGTCGTCGAGCGTGGCCTGCGACAACTGGCGCTCGGGCCGCTGCACGTCCACCACTTCAACGCTGGTGCGCAAGCCCATGCGTTGCGCGGCGGCGTCCAGCAAACGCGCACACAGCACACTGGTGACCATGCCGTTCGGGCAGGCAGTAACAATGGCTAATTTCATCACAAACCCTCTTATTGTTCTGTCAGCGCGCGCACATGGACGCCGCTTTCGAGATGCGCCAACTGCGCGTCATCGCTGATGCCAAAACCGATCTGCGTCACAGCCATCGCGGCAATCGCCGTGGCGCGGCGCAGGGTGGTTTCCGGCAGATCAACACTCAGCAAGCCGTGCAGCATCCCGGCCAGCAACGAGTCGCCGGCGCCGACCGTGCTGGCCACGCTGACCTTGGGCGGCGTGGCATGCAGCGCGGTGCCCGGGCTGAACCAGTTGACGCCGTCGGCACCGTGCGACACCACCACATGCTCCACGCCTTGGGCGTGCAAACGCTCGGCGGCCTCGGCCTGTTGCACGATCGAATCGGTGGGGCAATCCAGCGCGTCGGTGAGTTCTTCGGTGTTGGGTTTGATCAACCACGGGCCAGCCTTCAAACCGGCGCGCAGCGCTTCACCGCTGGTGTCCAGGGCGACTTTCAAACCCAGTGCTTTAAGTTGCGCAAGCAAGCCCTGAAACCACTGCGGGCTGATGCCACGCGGCAAGCTGCCGGCGACTACCACCGCGTCGAACGCCGGGCCGACCACCTTGAGCAGTTTGAGCAACGCCTCTTGCGCCTGTTCACTGACCTCTGGCCCCGGCGCATTGATGTCGGTAACCCGGCCATCCTGTTCGGCAATCTTGATATTGCTGCGGGTTTCACCCGGCACGCGGATAAACGCATCGCCAAACCCACGGCTGGCGATCAATGCATCAAACGCCTCGGGGTTGGCCGCGCCAAGAAACCCACCCACGCTCACGTTATGGCCCAAGTCGGCCAACACCTGCGCCACGTTCACACCCTTGCCGGCGGCATGCGTGAGCACGGTTTCGCTACGGTTGACTGCACCCGGCTCCAGCCGCGCCAGGCGTACCGTAAGGTCCAACGCCGGGTTCAGCGTCAGGCATAAAATCTTCGCCATTTACACGGCCTCCACAAGGGCACGCACTTCAGCGGGCGAACCCACCAACAGCGCTTTTTGCGCCAGGCCCTGGGCCTCGCTCAGACTGAATTCACGCACCCGCGCCTTCACTTCAGGAATGCTGCGGGCCGACACACTCAACTCATCCACACCCAGCCCGATCAGCACCGGCACGGCCAGCGGGTCCGCCGCCAATTCGCCGCACACGCCCACCCATTTGCCATGGGCATGCGCGGCGCGCACGGTGATGTCGATCAGTTGCAGCACCGCCGGGTGCAAGCCATCGGCCTGCGCCGACAGGGTTGGGTGGCCACGGTCGATGGCCAGCGTGTACTGGGTCAGGTCATTGGTGCCGACGCTGAAAAAGTCGACTTCCTTGGCCAAGACCGGCGCGAGCAACGCAGCGGAAGGTACTTCGATCATGATCCCGAGTTGCAAGTCGGCCACCGGAATTTCCAGGCGCAAGCGCTCGGTCATATCACGCGCTGCACGCCACTCATCGACGCTGCCAACCATGGGGAACATGATGCGCAGCGGGCGGTTATCCGCCGAGCGCAGCAGCGCGCGCAGTTGCGCTTCCATGATCTGCGGGCGTTGCAAGGTCAGGCGAATACCGCGCACGCCGAGGAACGGGTTTTCTTCTTGGGCAATCGGCCAATAAGGCAGCGGTTTGTCGCCGCCCACGTCGAGGGTGCGCACTACCAGCGGGCGACCTCCAAGGCCGTCGAGTACGCGGCGGTATTCGGCTTCCTGAGTGGCTTCATCCGGCGCCTGCGGGTGCGCCATGAAAATCAATTCGGTGCGCAGCAAACCGATGCCTTCGGCGCCCTGCTCTACCGCTGCGGCAACACCGGCGCTTTCGCCAATGTTGGCGAACACTTCCACGGCGTGGCCGTCACGCGTCAACGCCGGTTGATGGCGCTGCGCCGAGGCGGCTTGCAGGCGTTGCTCACGGGTGTCGCGCTCCACGGTCGCGCGTTGCAGCGTGGCCGCATCAGGGGCCACATGCAGGCGGCCGCGCTGGCCGTCGAGCAACAACGGCGTGCCGGAAGCCAGCAGCAGCACCGCCGCGCCTGCGCCGACCAAAGCGGGAATGCCCAAGGCACGCGCAACGATTGCACTGTGCGCCGTGGCGCCGCCACGCGCAGTGAGGATGCCAGCAACGCGGGCTGGGTCCAGGCGTGCAACGTCCGAAGGGCCGACTTCGTCCATCACCAGAATGTAAGGTTCGCTCGGCTCTTGCGCGGTTTCCAGGCCACACAGTTGTGCCAGCACGCGGCGGCCAACGTCACGCAAATCTGCGGCGCGCTCGGCGAGCAAGGCGTCCTGCAACGACTCTTGCTGCTTGGCGGCGGCTTCGATCACGCTCATCCACGCCGCTTCAGCGCTTTCGCCTTGCTTGAGGCGGGTGTCGACTTCGTCCGTCAGCTCCGGGTCGTCGAGCATTTCCTGGTGAGTGATGAAAATTTCGCGAATGGCTTTGGCTTGGCTGCGCTCGATCAGGCCCTGAATATCGCGGCGCACGTCGCTCAGCGCATCCTGCAAGCGCTGGCGCTCGATGGCGGAGGACTCGCCGCGCAAGGGGTAATCGAACACCTGTTGCGTCTGGATATGTGCCGGGCCGATAGCGATGCCGGGCGCGGCGGCGATGGCCTGGAGTTGGCTGCCGGCCTGCGGCGCGCTGATCACCGGTTGTGGTTCGACCTCCACCGTTGCAGGTTGCGCACTCACGGTCGGCAGCGGCTCGACGTCTTCGCCCAGGCCTGCTTCTACCGCCGCCAGCAAGGCGGGCAAGGCATCGCCGGCAATCGTCGGCTCGGCCACAAATTCCAGCACTTGGCCGCGACGAGCGCCGAGGCTTAGCAACTTGCTCAGGCTTTTCACCGACACAGCGCCCACCGGGCCATCAATGATCCGCAGGCGAATATCGCCGTCAAAACTCTTCGCCAATTGCGCGAGGATTTTCGCCGGCCGCGCGTGCAGGCCATGCGCGTTGGCCAGGGTAATGCGCGCGCTCGGCCAGTCAGGCGGCAGTTCGCCGCCGAGCACTTCAAGCACCGCGCGGCTGCTGGTGGCACGCCCCAATTCCTGGCCGCGACCTTCAATCAGCAAGGCACACAAACGCTCCAACAAAGCCTGGTGCGCTTCACCGAGGCTGGCCAGGCAAAACAGGCCATTGAGCGGCTGGCCGAGGTAACGCATGGGTTTGTCCGGGGTGACGAATGCCAGGCCGGGGCGCTTCACCGTCTGCTCGCTGTGCAGCCACCACAGGCCATCGCCCAGTGGCAGTGCGTCAACCTGTTGCAACACGGCGGCAAAGCCGTTGCTCACACAGTCGGCCTGGCGCAGCAAGCGTGCGCCGCGCCATACCAGTTCTTCAAAATCATCGGCGGACACGCCGAGGCTGATCATCTGCGCATCCAGCGCCAGTTCCTGCGGCGCGCCTTGCAGCAGTTTCAGCAAGGCGTCGGCGGAACCGGCACGGCGCAGCGCCTGGCCGAGGTCGGTCTCACCCAGCGCGCGGGTCAGCAGCTGCAGCAGGCGCAGGTGTTCATCGGACTTGGCGGCAATGCCGATGGCCAGGTAGACGATCTGGCCATCACCCCAATCCACGCCTTCGGGGAATTGCAGCAGGCGCACGCCGGTCGAAAATACCTGGTCGCGGGTTTCCGGGGTGCCATGCGGGATGGCGATACCTTGGCCGAGAAAGGTCGAGCCTTGGGCTTCACGGGCTTGCAAGCCGCTGAGGTAGCCCTCGGCGACCAGGCCATCGGCCACCAGTGTGTCAGCGAGCAGGTGCAAGGCAGCAGATTTGTCCACAGCCACCTGGCCCATGGATATCTGCTCTACAGTGAGCTCAAGCATGCCGTTCTCCTAGTTAGTGCGATGGGCGCACTAGGTATTGTTTTGAATAAATCCGCACAAGGCGTTCAAAGTAAATGACTGATTGGTCAGTTGGCAGTAGCCAGTCAGTCGCGAACGTCGTAAAAATACGCTGGCTGAAACGTTTAATCTAGAATTTATGGCAGGTTACGCGTTAATTATGCAAGCTTGAAGGACCACTCGGCGCTTGAGCCTGCCCATTGGTCGTGTGCCGTAATCGGTTACGATTGGACAAAATGTCGGGGCTGGCTCTAAAAAACAAGGAAATCCCGGTTTGAAACTCAGTGATATTGCACGTCTCGCCGGTGTGTCCGTGACCACCGCCAGCTATGTCATCAATGGCAAAGCCGAACAGCAACGCATCAGCAGCGCAACCGTCGAGCGGGTGCGCGCGGTGGTTCAAGCTCATGGTTTTACCCCAAACCCTCAAGCGGCGGGGCTGCGCAGTCGGCATACGCGCACCTTGGGCTTCATCCTGCCGGACCTCGAAAACCCCAGTTACGCACGCATCGCCAAGCTCCTGGAGCAAGGTGCGCGGGCGCGAGGTTACCAGTTATTGATCGCCAGCTCCGACGACGAGGCGGACAGCGAGCGCCAACTGCTGCAACTGTTTCGCGCTCGGCGCTGCGACGCGCTGTTTGTTGCCAGTTGCTTGCCGGCCGGCGATGACAGCTACCGCGAACTGCAAGCCAAAGGCCTGCCGGTGATTGCCATCGACCGGGTCATGGAGCCTGAGCAGTTTTGTTCAGTGGTCAGCGACGACCGCCAGGCTTGCCAGCAACTGACCAGCAGCCTGTTGCAACCGCTGCCCAAGCAGATCGCGCTGATCGGTGCGCGCCCCGAGCTGAGCATCAGCCAGGAACGCGCCGCAGGTTTTCGCGAAGCGCTGCACGACTTCAGCGGCGAAATCATCGTCGAACAAGGCGAGGCGTTCAGTCGCGACTGCGGCCGACAGCTGATGGAAAAACTGCTGGAGCAACTGGGGCATTTGCCTGACGCGCTGGTGACCACTTCCTACGTGCTGCTGCAAGGCGTGTTCGATGCGCTGCATGACTTTCCGCTCAAGTCGCAGCCACTGCGCCTGGGCACGTTCGGTGACACTCAACTACTCGATTTTCTGCCATTGCCGGTAAACGCCATGGCTCAGCAACATCAGCTGATCGCCGACACCGCCCTGCGCCTGGCCCTGGCTGCCATTGAGGAAGAACAGTACACGCCAGGCGTGCAGGCCATCGGCCGAACCTTCAAGCAGCGAATTCACGAGGCCTGAGCGTGGAGCTGATCGACACCCACACCCACTTGGACTTCGCGGATTTTGACAGTGATCGCGGTGAAGTCCTTGCCCGCAGCCGCCAACTCGGGGTGCAGCGCATGGTGGTGTTGGGCGTGTCGCAGCAACACTGGCAGCGGCTGTGGGACGTGGTGCAGGCGGATGAAGGTTTATTCGCAGCCTTTGGCTTGCACCCGGTGTTCCTCGATGAGCATCGCGCCGCCGACCTGACGCAACTGGGCGAGTGGCTGACCCGCCTGAGCGGTCACCGCCAACTCTGCGCAGTGGGCGAGATTGGCCTGGATTACCTTGTTGAACACCTCGATCGCGAGCACCAGCAAAGCCTGTTTGAAGCCCAACTGAAACTGGCGGTGGACTTTCAGCTCCCGGCACTGCTGCACGTGCGCCGCAGCCACGCGGTGGTGATCGCCACGCTCAAGCGCATCCGCGTGCCACGCGGCGGTATTGTCCATGCGTTCGCCGGCAGCGTTGAGGAAGCCCGCGAGTACATCAAGCTCGGCTTCAAACTGGGCCTGGGCGGTGCGGCGACCTGGCCTCAGGCGTTGCGCATGCACACAGTGCTGCCGCAACTGCCGCTGGACGCCGTGGTGCTGGAAACCGACTCACCGGACATGGCGCCCGCCATGTACCCCGGCCAGCGCAACAGCCCGCAACACCTGCCGGACATCTGCACCGTCTTGGCCGAGCGTATGCGCATCAGCCCCTTATTGCTGGCCGAGACGAGTACGCGCACGGCGCGCGCGCTGTTCAATTGGTAAAGTGAAAGGCATCAGGGCAGTACGGTCCAGATCGCAAAGCCTGCATACCACAGCACTGCCGCACGCAGCAGCAATTCCCACAGGCGATCAAGACTGTTGATGCCGTCGGCACCCACCACCGGCGGCGGAATTTCAGCCGCCACCAAGCCGACTTTTTCCACCAGTTGTGCGGCGCTGATGTCCCAGCTCAGCAGTTCATGCAGCATCACCCGGCCGACCGCGACAAAGTTACCCACCAGGGCAAAACTCGCCGCCAGCAGGCGTACCGGCACCCAGTCAAACGCGTGGCGCAATTGCCCGGCACGCTCGGCGACCAACAGGTTCTGGCTGTGTTCACTCGCAAGCGCCAGCAGGCGATAGGCCAGCGCGGCGACCGGGCCGAGCAGGAAGTACCAGAAAATCACCGCGAAAAAGCTTTGGTAAGCCTGCCACAACACGTGCGCTTGAACGCGCTCCAGCAGTTGCTCGCCATTCTCGGCGGCAATCTGCAGGTCGCGCTCGGCCACATGCTCGGCGGCTTGCAGGTCGCCACGTCGCCACGCATCGCGAAACGGCCCGAGCCCGGCCAATAAATCGCCACGCCCCAGGCTGTAAATCACCACCAGCAAGTGCACCGGCAGCGCCAGCAAGCCATAAGCCACCGGCTCCAGCACCAATAGCAAGAGCGCCAGCAAGGCCACCGGCAACAACACCAGCAGCATCAGAATCAACCAAGGCTGTTTGCCCATGCGCGGGCTCGATTCCAGCTTGGCCAGCTCACGCAACCAGCCGCCGTCGCGCTGCAACCGCCGACGCAAGGCCGAAAATTTCTCAACCCACACCGCCAACACCAACACCAAAAAACTCATCGTGGTTGTCCTCCATCCTGCAAGGCGCTGCGAAAGCGCGCCCAATCAAAAGCCGGGCCCGGGTCGGTCTTGCGCCCCGGGGCGATATCACTGTGGCCACAAATACGCTGCTGGGTAATGCTCGGGTAGGCCACCAGCAACTGGCGCGTCAGGTCGATCAGCGACACATATTGCGCATCGGTAAAGGCTAGCTCGTCCGTGCCCTCCAGCTCGATCCCCAAGGAGAAGTCATTGCACACTTCACGCCCCTCAAAGCTCGAAACGCCGGCATGCCAGGCGCGATCCAGGCACGACACAAATTGCGTCACCGTGCCGTCGCGCTCAATCAGAAAATGCGCAGACACACGTAGGTCGGCAATCCCTTCAAAGTAGGGATGCTCCGTGACATCCAGGCGGTTCTGGAAAAACGCCTGCACCTTGCCGGTGGCAAACTGCGCCGGGGGCAAGCTGATGTTATGCACCACCAACAGTGAGATTTCGCCTGCGGGGCGCTCGTTGAAGTTGGGTGAAGGGCAATGACGAATGCCCTGGCACCAACCGCTGGCGGGGTCCAACTGCATACGGGTTCCTTTAATGAGACGAGGTGTTACCAGTATGCCGCGTTCAGCCCTGCGGTTGCGATCACTTGCCGCGATTGAGTTGCCTCAAGTTGCCCATCACCGACGCCAGCGCGCGGTCGAACAGCAGGCCATCGTCCAGCGCGCGCAGTGCGCCACGCTTAAACGCGAGGGCCAATTGGCCGGCGTCTTTCTCAAGGACTTTAAGCCCTGAGCGGCTGACAAAAATATAGCGGTTGGCCGGCGCCATGATCGCCAGCAGCTTGCAGCGCACCAGGCCCGCGGGGGCTTGCTGGAACTCAAACCAGCCGCCGACCCGCATCCGGTGGGCCTTGAGCAGGTCCGGGTCATCACTCGACAGGCTGTGTAGCGGCGCCGGCAAACCGGGGCTGAGTGAAAACGGCTCGCGTACCTTGACCCGGGTGTCGGGGTTCTCGCCGTCGAATGACTGAATATGCAGGGCTTGCAATCGGACAAAAAACCCGCGGGTACTGACGGAATCGAACGCCGCGTTGCTCAAGCCGTTGCGCAATGCCGTGAGCAACCCCGGCAGTTGCTCCAACAGGCGCCGGGCAGCCTCGGCGTCTTTGTGCAGGCCGACGCTCCAGACCAACTCGTCCAGGGTGCGCACCGCCGCCTGCCACTGCACCGATGCTTCGCCGTGATTAAGGCAGGCCAGCAACAAGACTTGGCTCCAGGCCTGTTGAACAAACTGCAGCACGAACTGCGGCAGCACCTTGCCCAGCAACCGCCGGTTGAGCACATCGGCTACATGCTGACGGGCGGTATGCGTGCGCACATGCCCAACCTCAGCCTCATAGGTGTGTTGTTCAAGCAATTCGCTGCGTCGCCGCTCATCGGCCATAAAGGCGCTGAATTGTGCCAACAACGGGGTAAAAATCGTCAGGTCTTCGACGAATTCATTCAGCAAACACTGCACCACCCGCTCGATATGCAGGTACAGGCTGTCGCGCTGGTAGTCAGCGTGCGGGCTCCAGGCCATGGCGGCGGCGGCAATGTCGTTGAGCAAGCGCCGCGCCGGGTGGTTGGCATGGCTGAAAAAACTCTTGTCCAGCACCACCACTTTCAATATCGGGATCTGCAAGCGGGCGATCAAGCCCTTGAAGGCCTCAGGCACCGTGTGGTCGTTGAGGATGAATTCGAACAGCAGGGCGATCAGGTTGATCACGTCTTCATCGGCGTCTTCCACCACGCGCGACTTGCCACTCTTGACACTGACGCGGGTCAACAACTGCCCAAGCTGGTTGCGCAGGTCAAAATCGTCTTCGGCTTCGGGCCCCGGCACATATTGCTGCAAATGCGACAGCAGGCGCAGCAGGTCGCGCGTGGCAATCGGCTGCCGTTCGGCGCTGGCTTCCAGGGTGGGCGCGACGCTGCCACGCACGGCGGCGAGCAGTTTCTGCAACGCGGCGAAGGCAGCCTGGCCGTTTTCATCATGCGGCGGGTCGACGCTCGGCACGCTGCCCTCACGCCGCTCGCGGGCCGCACGCCCGCCGCAGCGGCGTGATGGCACCGCCTTGAGTTCAGGCAAAACGCCGGTGGCGACCAGCAGTTGGTTGGCTTCGAAGTACAACGGGCCGGCGTCACTGAGCACGTATTTTTCAAACAGCTTGAGCATGATCAGCTTGACGCGAATCTCCACCCCCAGGCTGCGCCCCGCGCGCAAAAAAAATTCACACAGCAGCGCCGGGCCCAACGGGTTATCGCGCTCGTCCAGGGGTTTGCCAAGCAGCGCACTCAAGCGCGCGGTCAACTGCCCCAACGCCAAGCCATCGCGATGTCGCACTCGACCGAGCATGGCCTGCAACGCTGTGGCTTTTTCCAGATCGTCCCTTGAATTGCCGGGCGTCGCTTCGTAAGACACCACCGGCACCAGGTGCGGCTCACCCTGCCCGCTCTGGCCCAGGCTGGCGAACGCGGCAAACAGTTGCTCCATGAACACGCGCTCGAAACTCTTGCGTTTGAGGCGCAGGTCACGCATGGCTTCAAAAAAAATGTGATGGTCGACGTTACTGCGCGCCTTGTCGGCCATTTCGAACAGGGTGTCGTCGGCGTTATCGAACAGGTCCTGCAAACCTTGCTGCAACTGTTGGGCAGCCTTGTCGCGAACTTGCAGCAACACCACCGGCAGGCGCGCGAGCGGCGATGGCGTGGCCTGTGCTGTGTTGATGGGCACCACCTTTCCGACAAATTGCATCCTGGCCTCCTGAAACGGCGGTGTTGTTCGGGGGAAGATCGGAAGCAGCGCCCATTGGGCACTGCAAAAAACCGGCTACCACCAAGACGTCAAAGCTATGACGCCAATTGCAAGGCGCGAGATTATCTTGCAAATGAGTGCAGTTGTGCCAGCAAACTCTGCCATTGGGCTGCAAATGAATGGGTGGTATGGGTTCAAAGGCACTCTGCCTCTATACTCCTGGCACTTTGTTTGTGGAGCCTGTTATGCCGAATCTGCGTCTTGCCGACCTCACCGCCGAAATCGAAGCCAACGTGCGCCGCGCACTTCAGGAAGACATCGGCAGCGGCGACATCACCGCGCAACTGATCCCCGCTGAACGGCTGGCCAAAGCCACCATCATCACGCGCGAGGCGGCTGTTATCGCCGGTACGGCTTGGGTAGACGCGGTATTCCGCCAGCTCGACCCACGCGTGGCAGTGCATTGGCAGGTGGCGGACGGTGAGCGTGTCAGCCCCAACCAGGCGCTGTTTCACCTCGAAGGTCCGGCACGTTCACTGCTGAGTGGCGAGCGCTGCGCGCTGAACTTTTTGCAGACCTTGTCAGGCGTCGCCACACGCGCGCGGTTTCTGGCGGACGTTGTCGCCAGCACCAAGGTCCAACTGCTGGACACCCGCAAAACCCTGCCGGGCCTGCGCTTGGCCCAAAAGTACGCGGTGACCTGTGGTGGCTGCCATAACCACCGCATTGGTTTGTACGACGCGTTTTTGATCAAGGAAAACCATATCGCTGCGTGCGGCGGTATTGCGCAGGCGATTACCGCCGCGCACAAAATTGCGCCGGGCAAGCCGGTGGAAATCGAAGTGGAAAGCCTGAGTGAATTGCGCGAAGCACTGGCGGCGGGCGCCGACATCATCATGCTCGATGAACTGAGCCTGGATGACATGCGTGAGGCCGTGCGCTTGAATGCCGGCAAGGCCAAGCTGGAGGCCAGTGGCGGGATCAATGAAACCACGCTGCTGCCTATCGCTGAAACCGGGGTGGATTATATTTCCATCGGCGCGATGACCAAGGATGTGAAGGCGGTGGATTTGTCGATGCGCCTTAGCCTTTGAGAGGCTGGTTATGGCGCGCGGGCTTGTTCGCGTTGGGGCACGAAGTGGCCCTGAACCAAACAACCTGGTTTAACTGAAACTGCGCGGTGCCTGTATTGGGGCCACTGCGCAGCCCAGCGCGAGCGAGCCCGCGCGCCACAGCGAGCGGGCTGCGGGTTTGGCGCTTAGACAATCAGGTTATTCATCTCGCAATACTCATCCCATTCGACACCCAGTACCTCGGCTGCCTCTTTGTGCAAGGCCAGCCGTGCGGCTTCGAATTCTTCCGGTGTCGAGGTGTACTTGAGGCTCAGTTCCCAAGGCTGATAACCCTGGCTTTCCGCCTCATCCTCGAAGGCCCACTGGACTTGGTCGCGCTGGTCGTCAGCACTCAGGTCCTTGATCTCTTCTTTCAGATGCGGCGACTCATCGAGGTATTTGTCGAGAGCTTGTTGGTGCCGTGCTTCTTGGGTCAATTCAGTCGTGGTCATGTTGTTCTCTTTAGATCAAGGAATGGGGATGCATCTGGGTCATCAAGGTTGCGCAGATACTGAAGAGCGGGTGCAAATACCGGCTCGTCTGGCCTTCAGAACCATTCTGGGATCATCTGAAAACGTTGCCTTTGAAACAGTCTTGCCTGTGTGCCCGAGACAGGAATCGAACCTGCGACCTTCGCGTTACGAGTGCGCTGCTCTACCGGCTGAGCTACACGGGCTGTGGGCTAAAGCTAGCACCGCATTGGGCATGCGGCAACTAACTCGCCCACCGCCCGACAGGCGCTACGGTGCGTCGGCGCCGCAGCCTTTGGCAACGTATTGCGCGTCGGCCGTGGTGGCACACTTCCAGCCCGTAGTGGCGCTGCGCGTCAAGGTGATGGTCTTGCCCAGTACGGGCGCGGGTGCATCAAGGATTTCACAGCTGATGGCACCGGCACCGCTCGCGACATCGCCTGTCACCTCGATCTTGCAGTTGGCGGTGGGGCTGGTGCCACCGATCAAGGCCAGGGTGGGTACGCTGCCTTGGTTGAGGGTGTCTTCGTAGCCTGCCTTCAGCGCGCTGATTTCGGCCAACCCCGCCGTGAACTTGGCTTTGGCCTGGTGCTTGGTATACATGGGCAAACCGATGGTGGCCAAAATGCCGATGATCGCCACGACGATCAACAACTCGATCAAGGTAAAGCCTTTATGACGTATCACATTCACTCTCCAGAATAAAACCCATAACAAGGCGCGTCCTGCGCCCCGCATTTTACAACGGCGCCAGTGTACTCATCCGCGAACGGCCTATCGCGTGCAAGACGCACAATCTGACATTTTAACCTGCATCAGTTGCCTGCTCGCAGCCGCTACCTGACTACGCTGAGGCTTCGACTACCTGTGTGCGGAACGTGACATGAATGACGCTGCAACGATCTACGCCTGGGAAGGCATTAACCGCAAAGGGCGCAGAGTGTGCGGGCAAACCGTGGGGCATGACCTGGCGTTGATCAAGGCGCAACTGCGCCAGCAAGGGATTTGCCCCGGCCGTGTGCGCAAGCAGCACGCGCGCCTGCCAAGCTTCGCCCCGCCCATTAAGCCCGCTGATATTGCCCTGTTTACTCGCCAGCTCGCGACCTTGTTACGGGCGGGCATACCGCTGCTGCAAGCGTTCGATATTATTCGCGAAGGCTTCGACAACCGGCTGATGCGCGCGCTGGTGAACGGCTTGAAACAGGAGATTGCTGCGGGCAATAACCTGGCGGCAGCACTGCGCAAGCAACCGCGCTATTTCGATGACCTGTATTGCAACCTGATAGCCGCCGGCGAACAGGCAGGTGCCCTGGAAACCCTGTTGGAGCGCGTGGCAATTCATCTGGAAAAAAGCCAGTTGCTCAAGGCGCGCATCAAAAAGGCCATGACCTACCCTATCGCGGTGATAGTGGTCGCCTGCGTGGTCAGCACGATCTTGCTGGTCTACGTGGTGCCGCAATTTCAGAGCCTGTTTGCCGGGGTCGACGGCGAACTGCCCGGGTTTACCTTGAGTGTGATTGCCTTGTCCGAATTCCTGCAATACGCCTGGTGGATGCTCCTGCTTGGCTTGGGCGCGACAGCGGCCGCGCTGCGCCAGGCGTATCGGCAATCGCCCGTTTTGCGTCACGCGGTAGACGCCGGTTTGTTGAATACGCCCTTGGCAGGCACACTGCTGAAAAAAACTGCCGTCGCGCGCTTTGCCCGCACCCTCTCGACCACGTTTGCAGCGGGCGTGCCGTTGGTGCAGGCGCTGGATTCCGTGGCGGGGGCAGTCGGTAATGGGTTGTTCAAACAGGCGATCGAACATATGCGTCACGATGTATCCACAGGCATGCAGTTACACCACTGCATGGCCACCAGCGGGCTGTTCCCAGGCATGGCGATCCAGATGACGGCGATTGGTGAAGAATCGGGCACGCTGGATAGCATGCTCGAAAAAGTCGCCAATCATTACGAGGCCGATGTGGAGAACCTGGTGGATAACCTCACCAGCTTGATGGAGCCACTGATCATGGTGGTATTGGGCGGCATTGTCGGCGCATTGGTCATCGCCATGTACCTGCCGGTCTTCCAATTGGGGTCGGCATTTTGAGCCTGCTGCTGAGTGAACACCCCTGGTTGTTTGTCGCAATCGCGCTGGTGCTCGGCTTGATCGTCGGCAGCTTCCTCAATGTGCTGGTGTGGCGCCTGCCGAAAATGCTCGAACGCGACTGGCGCGCCCAAGCCCTGGAAGTGCTCGGTTTGCCGGCTGATCCTGCGCAACCGACTTATAACCTGATGTACCCCCACTCCTGCTGCCCGCATTGCAGCCAACCGATTCGCCCGTGGGAAAACATCCCACTGCTCAGCTACGTGATTCTGCGCGGGCGTTGCGCGCAGTGCCATAAACCGATCAGTGCGCGTTACCCGTTCACCGAGTTGGCCTGCGCGCTGATCTCGGCGACAGTCGCCTGGCATTTCGGCTTCGGCTGGCAAGCCGGCGCGGTGTTGCTGCTGAGCTGGGGCTTGCTGGCGATGAGCCTGATCGACATCGACCATCAACTATTGCCCGATGTGCTGGTATTACCGCTGTTGTGGCTGGGGCTGATCGTCAATGGCCTGGATGGGCTGGTGCCGTTGCACGAAGCACTGTGGGGCGCGGTGCTCGGGTACTTAAGCCTGTGGACGGTGTTCTGGCTGTTCAAGCTGATCACCGGCAAGGACGGCATGGGCTATGGCGACTTCAAGTTATTGGCGTTGCTCGGTGCCTGGGGAGGCTGGCAGATTCTGCCGATGACGTTGCTGATGTCGTCACTGCTCGGGGTAGCAGCAGGCTTGATCCTGATGCGTTTGCGCAAGTCGAAGGCGTCGACGCCGATGCCGTTTGGTCCATGCCTGGCAATTGGCGGCTGGATTGCATTGCTCTGGGGTGGTCAAATAACCGACTTCTATTTGCAGTCTGTCGGTTTCAGATGACCACTTCTGTTGCAACACCCTGGATCCTTGGCCTTACAGGCGGCATCGGCAGCGGTAAAAGCGCTGCCGCCCAGCACTTTATCGACTTGGGCATTGACCTGGTCGACGCCGACCATGCGGCGCGCTGGGTGGTCGAGCCTGGCCGCCCGGCGCTGGCGCGCATCGCCGAGCACTTTGGTGCAGGCGTGCTGCGGCCTGACGGCACGCTGGACCGCGCTGCGTTGCGCACACTGATCTTTGAAGTACCCCAACAGCGGCGCTGGCTGGAAGCCTTGCTGCACCCGCTGATTGGCGAGGAGATTCGCAGCCACTTGGCGCGCGCGCGGTCACCCTACGCGATTCTGGTGTCGCCGCTGCTGGTCGAGTCGGGCCAGCACAGCATGACCCAGCGCATTCTGGTGATCGACGCGCCCCAATCACTGCAGATTCAGCGTACCCTGCTGCGCGACGGCATCAGCGAACACCAGGTGCAGGCGATTTTGCAGGCGCAGTCCAGCCGCGAAGACCGCCTGAACCATGCCGATGACGTACTGGTCAATGACCAGGACCTTGCCTGGCTGCACAGCGAGGTCGAGCGACTGCACCACTTTTACCTTACTTTGCGTGGAGGCCGATCATGAGCCAACCCTTGACCGTCGACTGCCCAACCTGCGGTGCACCCGTGGAATGGAAAGCGGCCAACCTCAACCGGCCGTTCTGCTCGGACCGCTGCAAACTCATCGACCTCGGCGCCTGGGCGGCCGAGGAACACAAGATTCCGGTGGCCCCGGATGCCGAAGACGAACTGTTCTCCGAAGACCTGCCGCCGCGCCATTAAGGCCGCATAAAGGCGTATTCCTGCTGGTCGTCGAGGTTTTCTGCAAGGTATTGCAGCTCGTCGGCCAGGTCCTCGAAACTGCGCACGCCTTTGCTCTGCTGCACCACTGCACTGAGCATCGCGCGCAGGGTCAAGCCTGGGTCAAAGCCGATTTCCTGTGCGGCGTCCTGGCTTCTGCGCAACTCCTGCCGCGCCCATTCGTAAACACTCATGATCCGTGCTCCCGGAAAAATTTTGCAGAGCATGAGCCTGCGCGGCTGCGCGGGATTTGATCTGGGTCAACGCCGCGAATCGTCGGCCTTTCTACGTTTCTTTGTCAGCCTCGACACAACTTGGCATACATTTTTCTTATAAAACCGCGCGAGCAGTTCTTTTGCTGGAATCACGCCTTCCAGAGTGCGCAACCCGCACCAATTGCAAGCAAAGACGTAAACGCCGTCCACCTTCAGTGCAAAGACTGACCAAAAGTCATGTCAATGATTGGCTGTTTTAAAGGAATTAGAACGATGTCCGATGTACGCACGCGCTTAACAGAACTCCGCCTTTTGCCCCTCGCGTTTGGCCTGTATTTGCCCTCCTGCGATATGCCTGCCCCTTCAGGCACCGACACATAGCCTCAACTGCGTCGCCGCGCCCTGCGTTTGCATGGGTGCTGGATAGACGCACCCGTCCTTTTTGAGTGCCCTCACTTGGCTGCGACTTCTCGCGCAGCCGACGCGGATAGCTTTGCTTTGAAAAAAGGTCTGTCATGTCGGAATTTGACGCTATCACCGTTCCTCCCAAACGGCCGTGGGCCTTTGTGTGGCATTACATACGGCTGTATCCGCGCTGGCACTGGGCAATCGTGGTGTTGCAGGTGGGCGCGGCCCTGTTCGCAACGCTGATGCCCTATTCGATTGGCCGCATCACCAGCGCGGTGAGCGAGGGTGCGTGGGAGCAGGCTGACCTGTTAACCGCCAGCCTGCCCTCACTGGGGTTGTTGTGCGGGCTCGCCGTGGCCCAAATGCTCTGCGCACGGGGCGCCACGCTGTGCATGATCATGATGCGGCCGGATCAGAAAATTCGCATCGTGCGTGACTTGTTTGCCTACTTGCAGCGCCATTCGGCGCGCTATTTCGGCGAGCACTTTGCCGGCAGCCTGGCGCATCGCATCGGTGAAGGCAGTATTGGCCTGCTGGAAATTACCTGGTCGCTGGCAATCGAGATGCTGCCGATTTTAGTCGTGTTGCTCACCAGCCTGGCGCTGCTGACACAGGCGTCACCCTGGCTGGGCCTGGGCTTGCTGGTATGGATAGTGGCGTACACGCTGTTGGCGTTTGTGCTTTCACGCAAGGCTCAGGTGTTGGCGGCCACGCATGCTCAGGCACGCAGTATCACCACCGGCAAGATCGTCGACGCGGTGAGCAACTTGAGCAGCATCCGCCTGTTCGCCCGCCAGGACTTTGAGCTCGGCTACCTGAGCCGTTACCAGACCCGTGAAAAACAGGCGGCGCAACGCTCGTTTTTCTATCAGGAAAAAATCCGCTTGTTGCAGGACAGTCTGTCGGTTGTGCTGCGCGTCGGCCTGGTCGCCTTGGCGCTGTACTTGTGGCATGTGGGCAAAATCGATGTAGGGCAGTTCGTGATGGTGGCGACACTGGGCCTGATGATCGTGGCCCAATGCAGCTTCCTGAGCATGCAGTTCATGCACTTCTTCGAGTGCACCGGCAATATCGAAAACAGCCTCGATACCTTGTTGCAATCGCACGAAATGCCGGACCAGGCGAGCGCCCTGCCGACCACTGTGCAAAAAGGCTCGATTCAGTTTCGCGACGTGAACTTCGCCTACGGCCCTGGCAAACCGATATTCAAACACTTCAACCTGCATATTCGCCCCGGCCAGCGGGTAGGCCTGGTCGGCCTTTCCGGTTCAGGCAAGTCGACACTGCTCAACCTGCTGCTGCGTTCATACGACCCGCAAGCTGGCACCGTCGAAATCGACGGCACCAATATTCAGCAGATGACCCAGCAATCGCTGCACAGCCAAATTGGCTTGATCCCACAGGAACCCGGCCTGTTCCACCGCACCCTGCGCGAAAACATTGGCTACGGCGACGTACTCGCCAGCGAAGCGCAAATCGTGCAGGCAGCCCGGCGTGCGCATGCACATGAGTTCATCCTGAATATGCAGGACGGCTACGACGCATTGATCGGCGAACGCGGGGTGAAACTCTCGGGCGGCCAACGCCAACGCATTGCCATTGCACGTGCGTTGCTCAAGAACGCGCCTATTCTGGTACTCGATGAAGCCACCGCCAGCCTCGATTCAGAAACCGAAAGCCTGATTCAAAGCAGCCTGGACGACATCATGGCCGGCAAAACTGTCGTGGTCGTGGCGCACCGACTGTCAACTATCGCTCACTTGGACCGCATTATTGTGCTGGACAACGGTTTGATTGTTGAAGACGGCAGCCATCATCAACTACTTGAACTTCGCGGTTTGTATTACCGGCTATGGCAGCATCAATCGGACGGCTTGTTGAGCCAAACCGATGCGCCAGAACATGACGTGTTAGTCACCTGATAAACACCCTGCAGTGCGGCGGTTCGCGCGGCACCCTTTATAACTTTATGTGTATAGATGTTAACTAACTGATAAGACCCTGGACTAAGTTCAAGGTCTTGCGCTGAAGAAGGACCGTCAATTGATGAGTACCGCCCAGTCTTCACTCAGGCGATTTATGCAACAGTGTGAGCATGTACCTGGCTTTATTTCACTGCGCCTGGTTGAACAACAATCGCAGTCTTTGGCTGTGACCCGAAACATTATTGAGCCACCCGCCCAACGCAATGAATGCGGGGTAATGGTGTGTGTGCACGTTGATGGCCAACAGGGTTTTGCCGCCACCAGTGACATCAGCCAATCCGGATTGCGCTACGCACTGGATCGCGCCACCCAAACGGCCCAGGCACTGCGCGGTCGCGGCTTGTTGAAATACACCACGGCGTACGTGCAAGGCGTGCACGCCCATTACCGCTCGCCCGAACTGGACACGCCGCTCCCCAACACTGCCGAGTGGCTGGCACTGTTAATGCAAACCTCGCAGCAAGTGCCGAAGGACCCGCGACTGGTGCAGTGGTCCTGCAGTGTGCGCGTGGTGCGCGAACAACAGCTGTACCTGGATAACCAGGGCAACGACATTCAGCGCACACAACAACAACTGTTTCCGGCACTGGCCGTCACTGCATTTGATGGCCACGAGAGCCAGCACCGCTCCTATCAATTGGCGCAGCAAGGCAGTGCGCGCCTGGTCACCGAGTCAGGTTTTACGGAGCAAGCGCAGCGCGTGGCGGACCAGGCCTTGCAACTGCTGATGGCCCCCAACACCCCGAACGGCGTGCGCGACGCGCTGCTGATGCCGGACCAAATGATCCTGCAAATCCACGAGTCCATCGGTCACCCGCTGGAGCTGGACCGTATTCTGGGGGATGAGCGCAACTATGCTGGCACCAGCTTTGTCACGCCGGATATGTTCGGCCATTACCGCTATGGCTCGGAACTGCTGAATGTCAGCTTCGACCCGAATGTGACCGGCGAACTGGTCAGTTACAGCCATGACGATGAGGGCCTTAAGGCCGAAAAACACCTGTTGATCGAGCAGGGGATTTTGCAACGGCCCATGGGCGGCGCGCTGTCGCAGGCCCGCAGTGACTTGCCGGGCGTTGCCAACAGCCGCGCGTGCAATTGGAACCGCGCTCCGATTGACCGCATGGCCAACCTCAACATCGAGCCTGGCGATCAAAGCATGCAGCAACTGATTGGCGGCATCGAACACGGCATTCTCATGGCCACCAACCGGTCGTGGTCGATCGACGACGCGCGCAACAAGTTCCAGTTCGGCTGCGAATGGGGCCAATTGATCGAAAACGGTGAGTTGGGAGCGGTCGTCAAAAACCCCAATTATCGCGGCGTGTCATCACAGTTCTGGCGCAATTTACGCGCCGTGGGCGATGCATCGACCCTTCGGGTGATGGGCACGGCCAACTGCGGCAAAGGCGAACCCAACCAGGCGGTCACCGTGGGCCATGCGTCGCCGGCCTGCGTGTTCAGCGAAATTGATGTGTTCGGAGGCCAGGCATGATGAATAACAAGTGCCCATTCGCCGTTGAGTTCAAGGCGCTGCAACAGTGGCTCACGCGCCAGTTGCGCGCCGATGAACATTTCACCCTGCAGTACGAGGCTGAAGACAGCCAGTTTGTACGTTTCAATCACGGCAAAGTGCGCCAGGCCTACCCTGTGCTGCAAATCGAATTGACGCTTCGCGTGATCCGCAACGAACGACACAGCAGCACACAAATAAACCTCAGCGGCGCGTTCGAACACGATGTCGCGCAGTTGGGCGAAACCCTGCAGCAATTGCGCGATGTACTCGACGTGCTGCCCGCCGACCCTTATTTATTGCTCAACACTCAGGACTGGCAATCCGAGCGCCATGTGCCGGGTTTTGTGCCGCCGATGCAACAGGTGATCGACACGATCTACCGGCTCAGCCAAGGCCTCGACATGGTCGGCATTTACGCCGCGGGCACGTTGTACCGCGGGTTCGCCAGCAGTTGGGGCGCGTATGGCTGGCATCAATGCGCCAACGCGTTGTTTGACTGGAGCCTGTTCAATGCCAGCGGTGAAGCGGTCAAAACCACCTACGGTTCGGCGCAGTGGGATACCCAGGCATTAACCGATTTATTTGGGCACGCTCGCGAGCAGTTGGAACACCTGAACAAGCCGCGAATCAAGCTCGAACCCGGCCAATACCGTGCCTACCTCGCCCCGGCGGCAGTCGATGAAATACTCGGCATGCTCAGTTACGGCGCGTTTTCGGCCAAGGCGCTCGCGACCCGACAAAGCCCACTGCAACAGTTGCAGTTAGGCAAGCAACAGCTCTCGACACGGGTCAGCCTGCGCCAACAATCGTCCACCGGCTTTGAGCCGGGTTTCAGCCACGACGGCGTACTGGCCGAAGACGTCAATTTGATTGAAGCAGGGCAGTTGGTCGGCCAATTGGCCAACTCGCGCTCGGCTGCCGAATATGCGCTGCACGGCAACGGTGCAGGCGAGCAAGAAATGCCGCATTCATTAGTGATGGCGCCCGGCGAGCTGGCGACTGCGCAGGTGTTGCGCGAGCTGGGCACCGGCTTGTACATCAGCAACCTGTGGTATTTGAACTACTCAGACAGCGGGGCCGCGAGGCTCACCGGGATGACGCGCTTCGCCACCTTTTGGGTAGAGAACGGGCACATCGCCGGCCCGGTTGAAACCATGCGGTTTGATGACACGGTGTACAACCTGCTGGGGGCTAATTTATTGGCGCTGACCCGCGAACAGGTCTTGTGCATCGACGCCGCAACTTACGCGCGCAGGCAACTCGGCAGCCGCATTGTTCCGGGTGCTCTTTTAGAGCACCTGACACTGACTTTATAAATAACGCGCCGCGCACCGCACTACTAAATGGCAGTGCGTTGTAAGGATGGTGCACTGCCTTGAGCGTTTCCGAGAACATGAGCGGATTGTAGGACAGTCACGTGTTTAATGGCCCCGCCAAGACTGTCAAAACATACAACTTCAATAGCCTTGAAACTTGTAATCAACGCATGCCTGAAAAAATCACTGGCCGTTTATATAGAAACACTTACAAAAAACCTGAATCGGCATTTTTGGCATAGCTGTTGCTATGAACAATGTAACAAGCGTAATACACCCACTATTACTGGATCCAATTCACAACAAGAAAGGAGCTGTAATGATTACTCTCTCGCCATAGTGGCCAATGCATTGCACCGGTGAGTTATCACTTGTACAGGCGCCCATTTTTATAACTGTTAAATGAAATGATTAGTTCTCGTCCCTGCGTGCAAGGGCGAACGGAGCCTTATTGCCCTTCTTTTAGTCGAGGGACTCTTAATGAGTGACGAGGTAAAACACAAAGAGCGGCCTGAGCCACTCATCGGCGCCGAGCGGATGCAGCAGTGGATGCGTATCAGGCATGTGCCTAACGCGTCGCAACCGGGCGGGCTGAGCAAGCCGTACATGTTGCTGTTGATCGCCGTGGTTGCGCTGTTGCACGGCGGTGCTTGGTGGTTTTTTCAGCAGGCCAAGGCAGCCCCATTGGTGACGCCGCCCGAGATCCCGGAGATGACGGTCGAACTCACCAGCCCGGCGCCACCGGCACCGCCTGTAGAAGAGCCGCCACCCCCTCCACCTCCACCGCCGCCACCGCCGCCCGAACCGGAGACGCCGCAGGAAGATGAAGATGCGGTAAAGGAACCACCGCCAAAACCGGTGGAGAAACCCAAGCCTATCGAGAAACCCAAGCCTGTGGTCAAGCCAAAGCCGCTGCCAAAACCGCAGCCGGTCAAGCCCGCGCCACCGGCACCGGCCGCTCCGGCAGCGCCCGCAGCTGCGCCCACACCGGCGCCTGCAGCACCCGCGGCGGCACCCGGGCCGGTCAAGGAAACCGCCGCGGTGTCCGGGTTGGCCAGCCTCGGCAACCCGCCACCGGAATACCCGTCCCTGGCATTACGGCGCAACTGGGAAGGGTCGGTGGGGCTACGCATCAAAGTGCTGCCCAACGGCCGCGCAGGTTCTGTGGAGGTGATCAAGTCCAGCGGCAAACAAGCCCTGGATGACGCCGCCGTTGAGGCTGTACGCAATTGGAAGTTTGTGCCGGCCAAACGCGGGGATACCCCGATAGAAGGGTTTGCGACGCAGACAATCGCTTTCAAGTTACCGGAATAACCCAGTCGAGTGCCGACATTCATTTAAGCCGCGTTATTAAACCGCAGTGCGAGGTATAGCCATGAACGAGTCTCTGTCTTCCATGATTGTCCCGGGGGTACTTTGGGCATTGGTGCTGTTTTCGGTGATCAGTTGGGCGCTGTTGCTCATCAAGTCATCGCAATACTTGCGTCAGAAATCCCAGAACAACCAGTTCACCAAGGTCTTCTGGGCCGCGCCGGATCTGTTGACTGCCGCTGAACACGCCAGCCAATACCCAGGCTCGCTGGCGCGCATCGCCAACAGCGGTTTTGAAGCGATGATTATCGATGACACGCCGCGCAATACACAGCAGTTGGCCCACACCATCAACCGCGCCGACCGCCTGGAGCGCAACCTGCGCCAGCAGATTCAAAAAGAACGCCGCGCGCTGGAAAGTGGCCAGGCGATTCTCGCCAGTATCGGCAGCACCGCGCCGTTTATCGGCCTGTTCGGCACGGTCTGGGGCATCATGGAAGCCCTGCAAAGCATCGGCGCCAGCGGCTCCGCCAGCCTTGAAACCGTCGCCGGGCCGATCGGTCACGCGCTGATCGCGACCGGCGTGGGCATTGCCGTCGCCGTGCCTGCGGTGCTGATTTACAACTTCTTCCTGCGTCGCCTGAAACTCGCATCGGCCAACATGGACGATTTCGCGCATGACTTTGACGCCCTCGCCCAACGCAGCGACTTTGCCATCGACCGCCAGGCCATCTCCGCCAAGCGCTCGCCCGTGCGGGAGGCAAGCTGATGTCGTTCTCAACCCAAGACAGCGATGAAGTGCTCAGCGAAATGAACGTCACGCCGTTGGTCGACGTGATGTTGGTGTTGCTGGTGGTGTTCATCGTGACCACGCCGATGATGACCAACGCCATCAAGATCAACTTGCCCAAGACCGATGCGGTCGCCACCGAGAAAAAGAAAGACCCGGTGGTGGTCAGCGTCGACCAGGACGGCAAGTTTTTCCTGGCCAAAAACGAAGTGGCCCCCGAACTTCTGGAAAAAAGCCTGCAGGACGTGAAGGCCCAGGACCCGGAAGTGCGGGTTCAGTTGCAGGCCGACGCTTCGGTCAATTACGGCCAGGTCGCCAAGGCGATGGCCTCGATTGAGCGCTCCGGCATCACCAAAATTTCGGTGATGACCGCAAGGTAACGCTCAACTTCACGCCCCTGCGGTAGCGCGCATGTGCGCTACCGCAGGAACTGCGTAGCCCGCTGTAACAAGCCATGCAAGGGCACTTTTGCC
Organism: Pseudomonas kitaguniensis; assembly: GCF_049199985.1. NCBI lineage: Bacteria > Pseudomonadati > Pseudomonadota > Gammaproteobacteria > Pseudomonadales > Pseudomonadaceae > Pseudomonas > Pseudomonas kitaguniensis. The sequence goes on along the minus strand of NZ_JBLZPT010000002.1, from coordinate 143,168 downwards.
CCCGCAGGGGAACGGCTTGCTTGAAGAAAGTGTTTTGCGCCGGGTCGACAAAGCCCAAACGGAATCATGAAGGTCCACGAGACCATTCCAACAAACATCCAATAAAGTCGGAATCAACCATGCAGATGAAGAGTTCAGGTTTCACCCTCAAACCGCTCGTTGCAAGTGTTCGGCGGCATCGTTTTGTGCCCTTGTACCTGGTTGCCATGGGGATCACCGCAGGCCAGTTGCAGGCCGCAGAAGCCACCGTGAGCACCGACACAGCGGCGCCCGCCCCCACCACCACGCAACTTGACCGCGTGGAAGTGACCGGTTCGGCGATTCGCCGGGTCGATGCTGAAACCGCGGTGCCCATCACCATTCTGCGCACCGAACAGTTACGCAGTGAGGGCGTGACCACCACCGCTGAAATCATGCAGCGGGTCACGGGCAACCAGTCGCTGCGCAACTCGGCCAGCTCCGTGGGCCAGTCCACCGGTGGCTCCAGCTTTGCCGACATGCGCGGCATTGGTTCCAACAAAACCCTGGTACTGCTTAATGGCCGGCGCTTGGGCAACAACGCCATCGACGGCGCTTCGGTTGACCTGAACACCATCCCTTTCGCCGCCATTGACCGTGTTGAAGTGTTGCGCGACGGCGCATCGGCTTTGTACGGCACTGACGCGATTGGCGGCGTGATCAACTTCATCACCAAAAAATCCATGACCGACGGCACGCTTTCGCTGGGCGGCGAAGGCGCCGATGCCAGCGGTGGCGGCAACAGTCACGACGTGAGCGCAAGCTGGGGCTTTGGTGACCTGGAGCAAGACCGTTTCAACCTGATGGCGGTGATGAACTACAACAAGCAAGACAGCCTCAGGGCCAAGGACCGCACCTTTGCCACCTCGTACGCACCCGGCCGTGGTCTGGACCAGACCTCGGGCACTTCTTTTCCGGCCAACTACAGCCAGGGCGGTGTGACCACTAACCCGCTGTCCAGCGGCAACTGTAACGGGCCTAACCTGGTGTCACGCCAGGGTGTGTGCCGCTTCAACACCACCGACTATCTGGACTTGTTGCCCGAGACCGAAAAAACCTCCTTCTTCGGCAAGGCCACCGGCAAGATCACCGATGAAGACAGCGTCAGCCTCGAATACTTCTGGGCGCGCAACAACAACGCAGTCGGCATAGCCCCGGCACCTTTGACCGGCCTGAGCATGGACCCGACCTCGCCATACTTTCCCGGCAACGGCATCACCCCTGCGTCGACCAACGCCTCGTTCGACGCAACCCAACCGGTCGACCTTAACTGGCGCGAAACCGCAGCCGGCGGGCGCCAATCCAAAGACCAGAACACCAGCCAGCGTCTGGTCCTGAGCTTTGACGGCGTGGCCAAGGGCTGGGATTACAACGTTGGCGCCTCGTACAACCAGAACCAGGTGCTTTCCAGCGTCACCGGCGGGTATGTCAGTGACGCGGCGATGATCAATGGCATCGCGGACGGCATCATCAACCCGTTTGGTCCGCAAAGCGCTGCCGGGCAGGCGCTGATTGACGCCAACCAATACCATGGCCAGTACTCATCCTCTGTGGGCCGCGTGACCGGGCTGGATGGCCGGATGAGCCGTGAAGTGGGTGACTGGTTTGGTGCCGGGCCTGCTGGCCTGGCGATTGGTGGCGAGTTCCGCCAGGAAAAATTCCATCAAAGTTACGAGGCCTTTGCTGCGGACATTTCCAGCCTGGGCGTCGACCCCAACGGCAGCGTCGAGGGCGACCGCACCGTCAAGGCGGTGTACACCGAGCTGAACGTGCCGGTATTCGACAGCCTGGAGTTGTCGGCCGCCGTGCGTCACGACAAATACAGCGACTTCGGCAGCACCACCAACCCGAAATACTCGTTCCGCTACCAGCCGTTCAAAGAAGTGGTGGTGCGTGGCGCGTACAGCGAAGGCTTCCGCGCCCCGTCGCTGTATGAGCTGTACAACCCGCAATACACCACCTTCACTCAGGGTTATTACAACGACCCGAACCTGTGCACCGGCGGTGTGGTGCAAGCGGGCGGTAACGCCGGTCGCGATTGTGGTCAGCAGTTCCATAACCGCACGGGCGGCAACACCAATCTGTCGCCTGAAAAAGCCCGTAACGTGACGGTGGGGTTCGTCTATCAACCGGTACGCAACTTGTCGATGGGCCTGGACTTCTGGTGGATTCACATCGCCAACCAGATCGCCGAGTTCCCTGAATCCACCGTGTTTGACGACCCGAACGCTTACGCCGATCGTTTCATCCGCAACGCCGATGGCACTCTCAACTACGTGCAAACCGGGCTGGCTAACCTGGGTGCAGTCAAAACCAGCGGCGTCGATGTGTCGCTGGACTACAAGTTCCCAAACACCCCGTTCGGCCAGTTCGGCCTGGGCCTGCAAGGCACTTACGTGTCGCGTTATGACTACCAGACCACGATTGGCGGCAGTTACACCGACAACGTCGGCGCGTTCGAAGGCAAGGGCATGATCGCGCGCTGGAAACACGTACTGAGCGGCACCTGGAACCTGGGCGCTTACCGTGCCTCGCTGGTCAACCGCTTTACCAGCGGCTACGACGACGCCGACCCCGAGACCCACTCGCGTGTTGCCTCTTACACCCTGTGGGACCTGTCCGGTGGCTACACCTTCAACAAAACCGTGGACCTGGATGTAGGGGTTAAAAACATGTTTGACCGCAACCCGCCGTTCTCCAACCAGGCTTATAACTTCCAGAGCGGCTACGACCCACGTTACAGCGACCCGATGGGCCGTACGTTCTTTGCCCGTGCGACGTACCACTTCTGAGTGAACACCGGTGCAGGTCCACTCCTGCCTGTACCGGTGCAAATTGCGAGCTCGCAAACCCCGGCGCTTTTCGACACGCAGCGCCGGGGATTTTTCCACGCACTCGACGGTTCAACACGCGGTACAAGGAAACTCCATCATGTGTTCGTTAATCCTGCCCCTGCTGCGTTTTTTGCTGGTGCCTGCGTTGTTTTGCGTGTGCATGAGCGTGAATGCTGCACCCAGCCAAGCCATGACGGTGTATGGCGAAGCACCCAAATACCCGGACAATTTCCAGCACTTCGATTACGTCAATCCCAACGCGCCCAAAGGCGGTTCGTTGAGTCGAGCGTCCATGGAAATCGGCCAATTCAATTACATCGTGCCGTACATCGACCAGGGCACCGGCGTCATCCAGGTTGATCAATGGGTGTATTCGCCCTTGGCGTTTCGCTCACTCGACGAGCCCTACACCGTCTATGGCTTGATCGCGCAGAAGATGGAGCGCGACCCTGACGGCCTGTGGGTACGTTTTTACGTGAACCCCAAAGCGCGTTTCGCCGACGACACGCCGATCACTGCGAACGACGTAGCGTTCACCTACACCACCCTGATGACCAAAGGCAGCCTGAGTTTTCGCATGCTGTATGGCGAGGTCAAAGACATGGTGGTGGAAAACCCGCTGCAAATTCGCTTTGACTTCAAGAACAACCAGAACCGCACGCTGGCCCTGGATTTGGCGAGCATGCGCATTCTGCCGGAACACGGCTGGAAGACGCGCGACTTCGCCACCGGCGGCGGCTTTGAACCGCCGCTGGGCAGCGGGCCGTATTCGGTCAGCCAGGTAGACCCCGGGCGCAGCATCAGTTTTGAGCGCAACAAAAACTGGTGGGCCAAAGATTTGCCGGTCAGCAAGGGCTTGTACAACTTCGACCGCTTGACCGTGAACTTCTATGCCGACACCGACATTGCCCGGCAACTGCTCAAGGCCGGCGCGTTTGACTATAACCGCGAGTTTTCGGCCACCGGCTTCAGCATTGGCTATGACGGCCCGGCGCTGGCCGACGGGCGCTTGCAACGCGGCGTTTTTGCGAAAGAAAAACCCGGCACCGCTCAAGGTTTTGCGTTCAATTTGCTCAACCCGTTTTTCCAGGACCGCAGGGTACGCCAGGCGATCAGCCTGCTGTGGGACTTTGAGTGGACCAATAAACAGATGATGCGCAATTTTTATGTGCGCCAGCAAAGCTACTTCCCCAAAAGCGAAATGGCCGCCACCGAGCTGCCCGACGCCCGCGAGCTGGAGATTCTCGAACCGTTGCGCGGCAAAGTGCCGGACGAGGTGTTCAACCAGGTTTACCAGGCACCCAAAACCGATGGCAGCGGTTATATCCGCGACAAACAACTGCAGGCACTGGCGCTGCTCAAGGCCGCTGGCTGGCAGCCCAAAGGCAATAAGCTGGTGAATGACCAGGGCCAACAGTTGAGGTTTACCTTTCTGGACGGTCAAGGCGGTTTCGACCGCATGATCCTGCCGTTCAAACGTACGCTGGCACAGATCGGCATCAACATGGACATCCGCAAGATCGACTCGGCGCAGTACATCAACCGGGTCAACGCCCGCGACTACGACATGATCGTGGTGCAGTTCCCGCGCGGCGGCCAACCCATCGTTTCGCCGGGCCGCGAAATGTATGACATGTACGGCTCAGGCAGCGCCACCCAAGTGGGTGCCTCCAACGCCTTTGTACTGCGCGACCCCGCCGTCGACACGCTGATTGACGGCTTGGTGCAGGCGAATAATCGCGACGACATGGTGCATTACGCCCGCGCACTCGACCGAGTGCTGCAATGGGGCTACTACATGATTCCCAACTATTACTCGGTCGGCACGCCCACCGTGTACCTCAACCGTTTCGGTCGGCCTGCGCGTGAGCCCAAGTTTGACGAGGGCCTGGACAGCTGGTGGGAAGTCAGCAAAACCGCGCTGACCACTGCCGACTTCAGCAAGGCCAACGCACCGTCGGAGGGGCATTGAGATGCTGCATTACATCAGTCGACGTTTACTGCTGATCATCCCCACCCTGCTGTGCATTCTGGTGGTCAATTTTTTGATTGTGCAAGCGGCTCCCGGCGGCCCGGTGGATCAGGCCATCGCCCGTTTGCAAGGTTTCAGCGGCGCGGCCGTGGGCGGTGGCGGCGGCGAAATGGCCGCCGCGAATGCCGGTGCCAGCCGCAGTAGCCGAGGCCTTGACCCGGCGCTGATCGAAGAAATCACCAAGCACTACGGTTTCGACAAACCGCTGCATGAGCGCTTGTGGCTGATGCTCAAGAACTACGCCCAACTGGATTTCGGCAGCAGTTTCTTTCGCGGCGCCAAGGTCACCGACCTGATCCTGCAAAAGCTGCCGGTGACTATCTCGCTTGGGCTCTGGGCCACTTTAATCACCTACCTGGTGTCGATCCCGCTGGGCATTCGCAAAGCGATCCACAACGGCAGCACCTTTGATATGTGGACCAGCACCGCCATCATCATTGGCTACGCCATGCCCGCGTTTCTGTTTGCGATCTTGCTGATCGTGGTATTCGCCGGCGGCAGTTATGTCAGTTGGTTCCCGATTCAGGGGCTGGTCTCGGACAACTTCGACAGCCTGAGCTTTTTCGGCAAAATCGGCGATTACCTGTGGCACATGGTGCTGCCGGTCAGCGCCTTGGTGATCGGCGGTTTCGCCACCCTGACCATCCTCACCAAAAACAGCTTCCTCAACGAAATAAGCCGCCAGTACGTGGTGACGGCGCGGGCCAAGGGCTTGACCGAACAGCGCGTGCTCTACGGCCATGTGTTGCGCAACGCCATGTTGCTGGTGGTGGCCGGGATTCCCCAGGCGCTGATCGAGGTGTTTTTTGCCGGCTCGCTGCTGATCGAAACCATCTTCAACCTCGATGGCATTGGCCGCATGAGCTACGAAGCCGCCGTGTCCCGCGACTACCCGGTGGTGTTCGGCACGCTGTTTCTGTTCACCCTGTTCGGGCTGTTGATCAAATTGATTGGCGACCTCTGCTACACCCTGCTCGACCCCCGTATCGACTTTTCGGCGAGGACTGCCTGATGTTCACCCTGTCTCCCTTGGGCCGTCGACGCCTCGCCCACTTCAGGGCCAACCGCCGTGGCTGGTGGTCTTTGTGGCTATTTGTCGGCCTGTTTGTGCTGTGCCTGGGCGGTGAGCTGATCGCCAACGACAAGCCGCTGGCGATTCACTACAAAGACCATTGGTATTTTCCGATTGTGGCTGAATACATCGAGACCGACTTTGGCGGCGAGTTGCCCTTCGAGCCCGATTACCGCAGCGACTACGTGCGCAAACTGATCGCCGATCAAGGCGGCTGGATGCTGTTCGCGCCCATTCCGTTCAGCTACGACACGGTCAACTACGACCTCAGCGAACCCTCGCCCAGCCCACCCACCACGCATAACTGGCTGGGCACCGACGAACAAGCGCGCGACGTCTTGGCGCGGGTGATTTTTGGGGCGCGGATCTCGATCCTGTTTGCGCTGATTCTGACCGCCGTCAGCGCCTTGATAGGCATTACCGCAGGGGCCTTGCAGGGCTTTTATGGCGGGCTGGCCGACTTGATCGGCCAACGCGTGCAGGAGGTCTGGGCCGGGCTGCCGGTGCTGTACCTGCTGATCATTTTGTCCGGGTTCGTGGCACCGAGTTTCTGGTGGCTGCTGGGCATCATGGCGTTATTCAGCTGGCTGGCGCTGGTGGACGTGGTGCGCGCGGAGTTCCTGCGCGGGCGCAACCTGGAATACGTCAAAGCGGCGCGGGCATTGGGCCTGACCGACGGTGCGCTGATGCGCCGGCACATTCTGCCGAATGCCATGACCTCGACCCTCACTTACCTGCCGTTCATTTTGACCGGCGCCATTTCGACCCTGACCGCGCTGGATTTTCTGGGCTTCGGCATGCCACCGGGCACCGCCTCATTAGGCGAGTTGATCGGCCAGGCCAAGCGCAACCTGCAAGCGCCCTGGCTGGGCCTCACGGCGTTCTGTGCACTGGCGTTGATTTTGTCGCTGCTCGTGTTTATCGGCGAAGCCTGCCGTGATGCTTTCGACCCCCGGAGTTGAGATGACCAACACATTGATAGAAATACGTGACCTGCGCGTGGCGTTCGGCGGCCGGGAAGTGGTGCACGGGGTCAACCTCGACATTCGCCGTGGCGAGTGCCTGGCGCTGGTCGGCGAGTCCGGCTCGGGCAAGTCGGTGACGGCGCACTCGATCCTGCGCTTGCTGCCCGGCAAAGACGTGCAGACGCAAGGCAGCATCCGCTACGACGGCATCGACCTGATCAATGCCAGCGACAGCCAATTGCGCAGTTTGCGTGGCAACCGCATCGCGATGATCTTCCAAGAGCCGATGACCTCGCTCAACCCGCTGCACACCGTGCAAAAGCAGATCAGCGAAATACTCATCACGCACAAAGGCCTGAAAAACCGCGCCGCGCGTGCGCGCACCCTTGAGCTGCTGGAGCTGGTGGGCATTCGTGAACCGCACAAACGCCTGAACGCCTACCCGCATCAACTCTCCGGTGGGCAGCGGCAACGGGTAATGATCGCCATGGCGCTGGCCAACGAACCTGAACTGCTGATCGCCGATGAACCGACCACGGCGCTGGACGTGACGGTGCAGCAAAAAATCCTCGAACTGCTGATCGAGCTGCAACAGCGCTTGGGCATGTCGCTGCTGCTGATCAGCCACGACCTTAACCTGGTACGCAAAATTGCCCAGCACGTGTGCGTGATGCGCGGCGGCGAGATCGTCGAGCAAGCCAGTTGCGACGCGCTGTTCAGAAACCCGCAACACCCTTACAGCCGCAAATTGATCGAAGCCGAGCCCGACGGCAGCCCGGTGCCTTGCGACTATCGGCACAACCTGTTGGAAGTCGACAACCTGAAGGTCTGGTTTCCCTTGCCAAAACCGCTGTTCAGCCGCGAGCGGCACTACATCAAAGCCGTGGACGGGGTCAGCTTCGAGCTGAAAAAGGGCAGGACCTTGGGCATTGTCGGCGAGTCCGGTTCGGGCAAGTCGACACTTGGCCAGGCGATTTTGCGACTGGTGGATTCCGAGGGCGAGATTCGCTTCGGCAACAAACACCTGAGCCTGCTCAACCAAGACCTGCTGCGCCCGCTGCGGCGCCAGATGCAGGTGGTTTTTCAGGACCCGTTTGGCAGCCTCAGCCCGCGCATGTCGGTGCAACAAATCATCGCCGAAGGCTTGCTGGCACATGCCATCGGTACCGAACAGGAGCGTGAGGACGCGGTGATTCGGGTGCTGCAAGAAGTCGGGCTGGACCCGGAAAGCCGCCACCGTTACCCGCATGAGTTTTCCGGAGGCCAGCGCCAGCGCATCTCCATCGCGCGTGCGCTGATCATGGAACCGGCGCTGATATTGCTCGACGAACCCACCTCGGCACTCGACCGCACCGTGCAAAAACAAGTGGTGGACTTGCTGCGCGAGCTTCAGGCCAGGCACGGGCTGACTTACCTGTTTATCAGCCACGACTTGGCCGTGGTCCACGCCCTGGCCCACGACATGATTGTGATCAAGGACGGCAAAGTGGTTGAGCAAGGCTCGGCGCAGTCGATATTCGACGACCCGCAGCATCCGTACACACGCGAGCTGCTGCACGCGAGTAGCTTGAAACGAGCGCCGGCAACCCCGCAGGCTCTATTCTTATAATCACATTTGAGCGCTAAGCTAGGCGCATGGATGACTCAGACTATTTACGCCTGCTCACCGTAGCGGCCGAACAAGCCAACGCGTTCCTCTCCAATGCCCGCAAATGGGAGCGTGAGCGTTGGGTCTGCCAGCGCCTGCTGCAAGGCTTGAATGTGCCCTACCGGGCTGAAGAGTTTCACGCTGCCGGGCAAGAGCCGCCGGACGTGCTGTTTCGCGACGCCAGTTTCGAGGTGTTTTTTGTGCTGGATGAAGGCCGGCGCCTCAACGACGAATGGCGCGATGAATTGCTGCGCCGGCGCAGTGCGTTTTCGTTGAGCCAACTGGTGCGTCGTGAAGCCAAGCCACGGCGTATTCCCGCGCATGCATTTTTGCTGCGCCTGGCACCGACCTTGCGCAAAAAAGCGCATAACTACAAAGAACGCGGCATCGACCTGAGCGAGCTGGACCTCATCGCGTTCACCAGCCTCAAGCGCGAAGTGCTCGACCTCAACAGCCATTTCCCGCCACCCACCGAATACCTGCGCCAAGGCTGGCGCTCGCTGTCACTGGTAGGGCCGACCTTTGCCCGCGTGCTGTTCGCCCACCCGCAAGCACCGGATTTCTTGCGCAACAACCTGGGCCGCAGCATAGTGTTCGACGTCGGCATCAGCCTGTGACGTGGCCACCGGCCAAGCCTGTGGCGCTGCCACCAAATGCCCTGACTGTAACGTGGCGCCCTTTTGCAACGTCTACCTGACGAGGCTTGTATGACCAGCCGCCTGAAACCCGATGACCAACAGCGTGTCGAAGAGTACCTGCAACGCTCCCGAAACCAGGTCGAGCGCAAGCCTTTCAGGCCGTGGCTGCTCCTTGGTGTGGTGCTGGTAGTGGTGATCGGGCTCGGTCTGCTGAGCCGCCTTTTGAGTTACCTGACGCTATGAGCTGCCTGGCGCTCGCGGGGGTAACTGCTCCGATTTCTTTTAGCCTTGCGAGATACTCCCATGACCCATCGTATTATTATCGTCGGCGGCGGCGCCGGCGGCCTGGAGTTGGCTACCCGCTTGGGTAAGACTCTGGGTAAGCGCGGTACCGCCAGCATCACGCTGGTCGACACCAACCTGACCCATATCTGGAAGCCACTGCTGCACGAAGTCGCGGCCGGTTCGCTGAACTCTTCGGAAGACGAACTGAATTATGTCGCCCAGGCCAAATGGAACCACTTCGAGTTCCAACTGGGGCGCATGAGCGGGCTTGACCGTGAACAGCAGAAAATTCAACTGGCTGCGACCCTCGACGAAGAAGGCCGCGAGCTGGTGCCCGCGCGCGTGCTGGGCTATGACAGCCTGGTGATCGCGGTCGGTAGCACCACCAACGATTTCGGCACCGAAGGCGCGGCGCAGCACTGCCTGTTCCTCGACACCCGCAAACAGGCCGAGCGCTTCCACCAGCAGTTGCTCAACCACTACCTGCGCGCGCATGCCGGGCAGACCGATGTGGAAGAGAAAATCAGCGTCGCCATCGTCGGCGCCGGTGCCACCGGTGTCGAGCTGGCCGCCGAACTGCACAACGCCGCGCATGAACTGGCAGCGTATGGCCTGGACCGCATCAAGCCGGAAAACATGCACATCACCTTGATCGAAGCCGGCCCACGGGTATTGCCAGCGCTGCCCGAGCGGATCGGCGGGCCTGTGCATAAAACCCTGGAGAAACTCGGGGTGACCGTGTTGACCAACTCCGCAGTCAGCGAAGTCACGGCCGACGCCTTGATCACCAGCAACGGGCAAGTGATTCCCGCCAGCCTCAAGGTCTGGGCTGCGGGTATTCGCGCACCGGGTTTCCTCAAGGACATTGATGGCCTGGAAACCAACCGCATCAATCAACTGCAAGTGCTGCCGACGCTGCAAACCACCCGTGACGAAAACATCTTCGCCTTCGGTGACTGCGCCGCCTGCCCGCAACCGGGCACCGACCGCAACGTGCCACCACGCGCACAGGCGGCTCACCAGCAGGCTTCGTTGCTGGCCAAGTCGCTGAAACTGCGGATTGAGGGCAAGGACTTGCCGTCGTACACCTACACCGATTACGGCTCGTTGATCTCGCTGTCGCGGTTCTCGGCAGTGGGCAACCTGATGGGCAACCTGACTGGCAGTGTGATGCTCGAAGGCTGGCTGGCACGGATGTTTTATGTGTCGCTGTACCGCATGCACCAGATGGCGCTGTACGGGTTCTTCCGCACAGCCATGCTGATGCTGGGCAGCCGGATCGGGCGCGGCACAGAGCCTAGGCTCAAGCTGCACTGATCGACTGCGCCGCCACAAAAAAATCCTCCTGTCGCTCGACAGGGGGATTTTTTATGGGCGGACGATAATCAGCTCTTTTGGTAGAACTCGGCCATATAGTCGACAAACGCACGCACCTTCGGCGCCAGGTGCCGGGACTGTGGGTAGAGGGCGTAATAGTGGCGCTCGCCTAGTGAATAATTGGGCAGGACGTGCACCAGCAACCCCTGCACCAGATCGTTGTGCACAGTGGCCTGGGTGAAACACGCAATGCCGGCGCCAGCCAAGGTGGCCGCATGCAGCGCGCTGATGGTATTGGTCCTGAAACGCCCCGATGGCGTGACCTTGAGTTCCCCGCCACGGGCCGTGCTCAGTGCCCAAACCGAAGAGGCCCCCATGAAGCTCAGCAAGCGATGTTTGTCGAGCTCCTGCGCCGAGCGCGGCAGACCGAAGCGGCCGATGTACCCCGGCGAAGCCACCAGTACCTGCCGGGAAATAGTTAATGTGCGCGCAATCAATGAACTGTCCGCCAGGGCGCCGGCGATTCGGATTGCAACATCAAATTTGTCGGCAACGACGTCGACGAACTGGTCATCACAACACAGCTCAAGCTCAATATTCGGGTAGCCAAGCTGAAAGCCCGGCAACCAATGCGGCAGATCCAGAGTACCGACCACCAGCGGCACACTCACCCTCAGCAAGCCTTCAGGCCGTTGATGGCCGTGGGCAATGACTTGGGACGCGGCGTCGACACGCTCAAGGATATCGACGCACGCCACGTAGTACTGCTCCCCTGCGCACGTCAGGCTGAAACGCCGCGTATTGCGGTTGATCAGTTGCGCACCCAGCTCAATCTCCAACTGCTGCAACTGTCGGGAAATCGTCGAATGAGTGGTGTCGAGGCGCTCTGCCGCTGCAGAAAAGCCCTTGGCTTCAACGATGCACCGAAAGGCGCGCATGGCGGATAACTGGTTCATGAAGCAGCCTATCCCAAGCGTGTCAGTGAAATCAGTTAACCGGCAGAGCGATGATTTGCGAGGTGGTCAGCACCGAACCGAACGTGTCTTCAATTTCAGCCAACGCTGAGTCGTGCAGCTCATCTTTGGTTACCGAACGGCCATCGGCACGGGTAATCGCCCGCGTCGCGGAGGCATCGGATGCTACCACAACGTCATAGCCCAACGGCGCGGCATCCCGGGCAGCGCCGGCAACACAGGCGTGGGTCATCAGGCCGGTGATAATCAGGGTTTTGACGCCGGCCTTGGTCAATTGCGCATCCAGATCAGTGCTGGCAAACACGCTCACCGTGGTCTTCTGCACGAGCGTGTCTTGCACGCGCGGCTGCATCAGCGGGTGAAAATCAACGCTTTTGCCATTCTTGGCGAACAGCGCTGCGCCGTCCGGGGCGATGTGCTGTACATGAATGACCCGGATGTTGTGTTGGTCGGCAAACGTAATCAGGCGCTGGGTGTTCTTCAAGGCGTGCATGCCATCGGGTATGGGCAAGCGGCCGGTGAAGTATTCATTCTGAAAGTCGATCACCACCAGTGCAGTGGTTTTCGGGTCCAGGCGGTCGGTCGGCTTGGCGCCCAATATGGCGCGCAGGGTCGGCTGCTGATTCGCTGAGGTTTCGGCGGCGACGGCACATTGCCCGAGCCCCATCAGCATGCCGAGGCCGACAAGCGTGGACTTGAGCAAGGCAGGCAACGAGCGGACGGGGTGAGCGGTAGCGGTGAGGGTCATGGTGCGAGTTCCTGTTGGAGTGAACAGCTGGAGCCGCCGAGTCTAGAAGGCCGCTTCGTGTGCACCAACGCACCCATCAGCACAATATTTGTTCGAAAACCGCACAAGACAGATGAAAAAACAGGCAAAAAAAATCCCCGTATCTTTCGATACGAGGATTTTTAATATGGTCGGGGTAAGGGGATTCGAACTCCTGACATCCTGCTCCCAAAGCAGGCGCGCTACCGGACTGCGCTATACCCCGGTAAACAAAAGGCGACCTTGCGATCGCCTTCTTCGATCGGCGCTTTTGGCGTCTGATCTTAAGATTCGATTCCAGCGTTAACTGGTCTCAAAAATGGTGGGTCGTGTGGGATTCGAACCTACGACCAATTGGTTAAAAGCCAACTGCTCTACCAACTGAGCTAACGACCCAAATATGGTCGGGGTAAGGGGATTCGAACTCCTGACATCCTGCTCCCAAAGCAGGCGCGCTACCGGACTGCGCTATACCCCGGTTTGAAATTGGCTCCGTGACCAGGACTCGAACCTGGGACCCAATGATTAACAGTCATTTGCTCTACCGACTGAGCTATCACGGAACTACATATTTCAAAGTACAACTTTTACTGCGGTAAAACCTTCTCTTCAGTCCGTCCGTATCGCTACGTTCGTGCCTCCGAGGCGCGCTATTCTACAATCTTAAAAACCCCTGTCAACCCTTTAAATTGCTTTTAAGACAATGATTTGCGCTTCTTTCTGATTTCTCCTTGGGGAGAAGAAACCCGTGGGCTGACGTTGCTGCGGGGCGCACTTTACAAGCCTTTGCCTTACAGTTCAACGCCCTATCGAAAAAAAAGGCCCCGCAACGCGAGGCCTTCTCCGGCAAGCCATACGGCTTGGGTTTAATTGAAGACGATTTCGTCGTTTGCCACCGTGGCCGTGACGCTGGTGCCCGGCATAAAGCTGCCCGACAGGATCAACTGCGCCAGCGGGTTTTCGATCCAGCGCTGAATCGCGCGTTTCAGTGGCCGCGCGCCATACACCGGGTCGTAACCGACCGCGATCAGCTTGTCCAATGCTTCGCGGCTCAGCTCCAGCGACAACTCACGCTCAGCCAGGCGGCTGCGCAGACGCCCCAACTGGATCTCGGTAATACCGGCAATCTGATCACGCGCCAACGGCTCGAAGATCACCACTTCATCCACCCGGTTGATAAATTCCGGGCGGAAGTGCGTGGTCAGTGCGTCCATCACAGCGGCGCGCTGGCCTTCACGATCGCCAACCAGTTCCTGGATCTGTGCCGAGCCCAGGTTAGAGGTCATCACGATCACCGTATTACGGAAGTCCACGGTGCGCCCGTGGCTGTCGGTCAAGCGGCCGTCTTCGAGCACCTGCAGCAAGATGTTGAACACATCCGGGTGAGCCTTCTCGACCTCGTCCAGCAGAATCACCGAGTAAGGCTTACGCCGCACAGCTTCGGTCAGGTAACCGCCCTCCTCGTAGCCCACGTAGCCTGGCGGGGCACCGATCAAGCGCGCCACGGAATGTTTCTCCATGAACTCGGACATATCGATGCGCACCATGGCCTCTTCAGTGTCGAAGAGAAACTCGGCCAAGGCCTTGCACAGCTCGGTCTTGCCCACGCCGGTTGGGCCGAGGAACATGAACGAGCCGCTCGGACGGTTCGGGTCGGACAAGCCGGCACGCGAGCGCCGCACGGCATTGGACACCGCCACCACCGCCTCTTCCTGGCCGATCACGCGTTGATGCAGCAGGCTTTCCATCTTCAGCAACTTGTCGCGCTCGCCTTCGAGCATTTTCGACACCGGAATACCGGTCCACTTGGAAACCACTTCGGCAATTTCTTCCTCGGTTACCTTGCTGCGCAGCAACTGGTTCTCGCTCTTGCCGTGCTGGTCGACCATTTGCAGGCTGCGCTCCAGGTCCGGGATGACCCCGTATTGCAACTCGGCCATGCGGTTCAGGTCGCCTTTACGCCGCGCCGCTTCGAGCTCCTGACGCGACTGCTCGATTTTTTGCTGGATCTGCGCAGAACCCTGCACTTCGGCTTTTTCCGAGGTCCAGATTTCCTCGAGGTCGGCGTACTCGCGCTCCAGACGCAGGATTTCTTCCTGAAGCTTTTCCAGACGCTTCTTGGCCGCGTCGTCCTCTTCTTTTTTCAGCGCCTGAGATTCGACCTTCAGTTGAATCAGGCGCCGATCAAGACGGTCGAGCACTTCCGGCTTGGAGTCGATCTCCATGCGAATACGGCTGGCGGCTTCGTCGATCAAATCGATGGCCTTGTCCGGCAACTGACGGTCGGTGATATAGCGATGGCTCAATTTGGCCGCCGCAATGATCGCGCCGTCAGTGATCGCCACCTTGTGGTGAACCTCATAACGCTCTTTCAGGCCACGCAGAATGGCGATGGTGTCTTCTTCGCTCGGTTCCTCCACCAGCACTTTTTGAAAGCGGCGCTCCAGGGCGGCGTCCTTTTCAATGTACTGGCGGTATTCGTTAAGCGTGGTCGCGCCGACGCAATGCAACTCACCGCGCGCCAAGGCTGGCTTGAGCATGTTGCCAGCGTCCATCGAGCCCTCGCCTTTACCGGCGCCGACCATGGTGTGCAGTTCGTCGATAAACAGGATGATCTGCCCGTCCTGCTTCGACAGCTCGTTAAGCAGGGATTTCAGACGCTCCTCGAACTCGCCACGGAACTTGGCACCGGCGATCAGCGAGCCCATGTCCAGCGATAACAGGCGCTTGCCTTTAAGGCCGTCCGGCACTTCACCATTGATGATGCGCTGGGCAAGGCCTTCGGCGATTGCGGTTTTACCCACGCCAGGCTCACCGATCAGCACCGGGTTGTTTTTGGTGCGGCGTTGCAACACCTGGATGGTGCGACGAATCTCGTCGTCACGGCCGATCACCGGGTCCAGCTTGCCTTCTTCGGCGCGCTTGGTCAGGTCGACGGTGTACTTGTCCAAGGCTTGGCGCGACTCCTCATGGTTGGGGTCATTCACCGCGTCACCGCCACGCAGGTTGTTGATGGCGTTTTCCAGGGCTTTTTTGCTCACGCCCTGGCCCAGCAACAACTTGCCGAGCTTGCTGTTCTCGTCCATCGCGGCGAGCAGCACCAGTTCGCTGGAGATGAACTGGTCACCTTTCTGCTGAGCCAGCCGATCCGCCTGGTTGAGCAGGCGCGCCAGCTCCTGCGACATGTTCACGTCGCCGGTAGGGTTTTGGATTTTCGGCAGTTGGTCGAGCTCTTTGCTCAACTCCTTGCGCAGGCTGTTGATGTCAAAGCCCACCTGCATCAGCAAGGGCTTGATAGAACCACCTTGCTGTTCCAGGAGTGCCTGCATCAAGTGCGCAGGCTCGATGGCCGGGTGGTCGAGGCCGACCGCCAACGATTGAGAATCTGATAATGCCAACTGCAATTTGCTGGTTAAACGATCAATACGCATGAGTCACCTTCCTTTTGAGCAGGCCGGAGCTACAAACACATCCTGAATAAAGAAACCTGCCAGATAGCCCTATAGATGGGGTGGATTCTGCAAGATTCAAGCGCGCAAACGTTGATGTGAGTCAGCAGAGTCTAGCGTTCAAGCCAGATAAGTGAGGCGAATCGACCGGTGCGTGGGCTGCGGCGATAAGAAAAGAATCGTGGGTCGGTCACGGTACACAAACCGCCACCGTAGACGGCAGTGATGCCGCGTGCCGCAAGGCGCAGGCGCGCCAGTTGGTAGATGTCGGCAAGGTACTTGCCGGGGTTGTGACTTGGCACAAACGCTTGGGCAGTGACCGGCAGTTGCTGAACGAACGCCTCACGCACTTCCGGGCCGACTTCAAAGGCTTGCGGGCCAATCGCCGGGCCGAGCCAGACCAAAACGTCGGCAGGCTCGGCATTCAGGCTTTCGAAGGCCGCTTCGAGCACGCCCGCCGCCAGCCCACGCCAACCGGCATGCGCTGCGGCCACGCGCGTGCCGGCACGGTTGCAGAACAGTGCGGGCAAGCAATCAGCCGTCATCGACGTGCAGGCAATACCCGGCGTGCTGGTCCAACTGCCATCGGCTTCGGCGATGCGCGACGGGTCAGCCTCGACCACGGTTACCCCGTGAACCTGGCGTAACCAGGCCGGCTGAATAGTGAAGGCGTGGCCAAGACGGCGACGATTTTCAAGGACGGCCTCAAGGTCGTCCTCGACATGATCGCCCAGATTGAGGCTGTCGAACGGCGCCAGACTGACGCCGCCCGCACGGGTGGTGACGCAGGCTTTAACCTGAGCCGGCGCGGGCCAGTCAGGCATCAGCCAGTCACTCATCCGATAAACGCCTCGCGATCCTGCTTGAGTAGCGACAACAACCAGACCAAATCGTCTGGCAGAGGCGATTCCCAGCTCATCCGCTTACCGCTCGTCGGATGATCCAGTTCCAGGAAACGTGCATGCAGTGCCTGGCGCGGGAAGGATTTCAGCGATTCAACCATGGTCACACTGGCCGCCGGCGGAATACGGAAGCGGCCACCGTAGGCCGGGTCCCCGACCAACGGGAAGTTAATGTGCGCCATGTGCACGCGAATCTGGTGCGTACGGCCGGTTTCCAGCTTGACCCGCACATGCGTGTGGGAGCGGAAACGCTCCAGCACACGGTAGTGGCTGACGGCCTGCTTGCCGCCTTCCATCACCGCCATACGCTGGCGCTGCTGGCCGTGGCGACCGATAGGCGCGTTGATCTTGCCACCTGCCACCACCACACCGATCACGATGCATTCGTAGATGCGGCTGACGCTGCGGCTCTGCAATTGTGTGACCAGCTGCGTCTGCGCCTGGATAGTCTTGGCCACCACCATAAGGCCGGTGGTGTCCTTGTCCAGGCGGTGCACGATGCCGCAGCGCGGGACATTGATGATGTCCGGCACGTGGTGCAACAAGGCATTGAGCAAAGTGCCATCAGCGTGACCGGCAGCCGGGTGAACCACCAGGCCTGCGGGTTTATTGATGACCAGGATGTCGTCGTCTTCATAGACGATGTCCAGCTCGATGTCCTGAGCGACCCATTCTCCCTGAGCTTCCTGCTCGGCGGTCAGCTCAAGAATCGTACCGCCATGCACTATGTCTCGCGGGCGGATAACCGCTCCATCCACAGTCAGGCGGCCGTCTTTGATCCAGGCGGAAAGGCGCGAGCGCGAGTGCTCAGCGAATAATTGTGCGGCGACTTGATCGAGGCGTTGGCCGCCCAATTCGGACGGCACCTCTGCGCGAAGTTCAATTTTATCGGACATGCTCAGACTAGGCGTGGCACAGCCTTTGGTTTCGGCTGCGCGCTTGTGGTTAAATACGGCGTCTTTTGCCCCGAGGCTTTCAACGGGGCGCTCATCATAACAGGACGGCCCCGCCCAAGACAGCGGCCGTCATAGGGACGCAAGCCGCCATGCAAGTGAAACACCTGCTGCTGATCGCCATCCTCGCCATGACTGCTGCTTGCTCGTCAACAAAGGAAGTCGTCGACGAAAACCTGAGCGAAGTCGAGCTGTATCAATTAGCTCAAAAAGACTTGGACAATAATAGCTACACCAGCGCCACAGCGAAGCTGAAGGCCCTGGAGTCACGTTATCCGTTCGGGCGCTATGCCGACCAGGCACAGCTTGAGCTGATCTACGCCAACTACAAAAATGCCGAGCCGGAAGCTGCCAAGTCCGCCGCCGAGCGTTTTATCCGCCTGCACCCGCAGCACCCGAACGTCGACTACGCCTACTACATGAAGGGCCTGACCTCGTTCGACCAGGACGTGGGCCTGCTGGCGCGCTTCCTGCCGCTGGACATGACCAAGCGTGACCCGGGCGCTGCCCGCGACTCCTACAACGAGTTCGCCCAGCTGACCAGCCGCTACCCCAACAGCCGCTACGCGCCGGACGCCAAGCAGCGCATGATCTACTTGCGCAACCTGCTGGCGTCCTACGAGATTCACGTGGCCCACTACTACCTGACCCGTCAGGCCTACGTCGCTGCCGCCAACCGTGGGCGCTATGTGGTAGAAAACTTCCAGGAAACCCCTTCCGTGGGTGACGGCCTGGCGGTGATGACCGAGGCTTACCAGCGCCTGCACCTGGACGCCCTGGCGACCACCAGCCTGGAAACCCTGAAGCTCAACTACCCCGATCACCCAAGCCTGAAAGACGGCCAGTTCGTGCCTCAGGTTGCTGAAGCCGACAACCGTTCGTGGCTGAGCAAGTACACCTTGGGCCTGATCGAGTCGCGCCCACCGTTGCCGCCGGGCGAAACCCGCGCCAACCAGGACGTGATGAAGCAGTACCAGGACGCCAAAGAAGCGATTCCTTCGGACCTCAAGCCGCATGACGAAAACGGCGACGTGATTGAAGAAGAGGCGCCACAGGCCCTTGGCAACAACGAAGACCGCTCGTGGTTCAGCTACATGACCTTCGGCGTGTTCGACTGATCGTTCGACGCTACGTAAAAGGGAGCCCCGCGAGGCTCCCTTTTTCATGGCCGGTATTATTGCGCTGTGCGCCTGCCCAGACCTTGGCTAAACTGGCGCATTCCTTGTCGAGAAACTCCCATCATGGTTCGTCTACTGTTCTGGATTGCCGTTATTGCCGCCGCAGTATGGTTGTGGCGCAAATTCAAAAGCCCTGGCGCAACACAGCAACGCTCCGGCGAATCCGAGGCCGCCTTGATGGTGCGCTGCGCCCACTGCGGCGTGCACTTGCCGCAGAACCGCGCACTCAGCTCGCGCCAAGGGTGGTACTGCACGCAGGCGCACCTGGAACAAGGCCCGAAGTCTATCGAGCGTTGACCCGGCCTTGCGGCGCATAAGGCGCCGGGTCGATGATCGGTGTACGCCCCAGCAACAAGTCGGCAAATAACTGGCAGGAGGCCGGTGCCAGTACCAGGCCATTGCGGTAATGCCCGCAATTGAGCCACAGCCCTTTGAAGCCCTGGACCTCGCCGATGTAGGGAATGCCCTCCGGCGAGCCGGGCCGCAAGCCGGCCCAATGGCCTACCACGTCGGCGCCCGCCAACGCGGGAATCAACGCCTCGGCTGAAGCCTTGAGGCTTTGCAGTGCCGACTCGGTTGGCGTCTTGTCGAACCCTTCATGCTCCAACGTGCTGCCGATCAGAATGTGCCCGTCACGCCGCGGGATCGCATAGCGCCCTTTGGCCAGGACCATGCTCGATAAAAAATCCGCCGCACATTTGTACAAAATCATTTGGCCCTTGACCGGCTCAACCGGCAACGACAAACCCAGCGTGCCGAGCAATTCCCCACTCCAGGCACCGGCAGCCAACACGATATGCTCACCCAGCACCGGCCCTGCCGCCGTGCGCACGCCCACCACGCTGTCACCGTCGAGAACAAACCCGTTCACCTCGCACTGCTCATGAACGGTTACGCCGGGCAGCGCCAACAACGCGGCTTTAAGCGCCTTGACCAAGCGCGGGTTACGCACATTGGCCACGCCGGCCATGTAGATAGCCTGGGAATACCCGCCACCCAGCACCGGCACCGCATCATGCACGGCGCACACATCGACTTTGCTCAATGGCCGCCCCTCGCGGGCAGCCCACGCCAATGCCTCGGCTTCGTCAGCCAGGTCCAGCCAGTACAAGCCCGTGGTATGCACTTGCGGGTCCACGCCGGTGGCGGCGAATAACCGCTCAGCCAGTTGCGGGTAAAAATCCTGCGACCAATGAGCCAGCGCGGTAACCGCCGGGCTGTAGCGCCACGGGTACAACGGCGAAACAATCCCGCCGCCCGCCCAGGAAGACTCCTGCCCAAGCCCTGAACGCTCCAGCAGCACGACGGCCTGCCCTTGTGTGGCAAGGTTGAACGCGGTCAACAGCCCGATTACGCCACCACCGACAATCACCACTTGCTGTTGCTTAGCCATCATTTGATCCAGCCGATAAAAAGGGAAAAGCGCACCCGGCGCCCACGCATGCAGCACGCTCATCATTGCCCCCAACACGCTTTGCGCGACATGTCGGGCGCGGCGCCGAGGTTGCTGCGTACGCCTGCGCTGGTCAGGCTGAATTCACCGCACAGGTCGTCCGCCATGACTGAGCCGACGACGGGCGTAGCCACCAGGCTAAATGCCTGAAGGTTCAATGCAGCGCTGATTCTATAGCGATCAGTGCCCGCACTGACGCCGGTTGCATCAATAAAAGTGCCGTTGCGCGTGTAAAAACGCTCGAGGTACTGAGCTTGCTCGATCAATAACGCAACGATTTCTGCGCGATACACCTTTTTTACCTGACCGGTATATGCCGGATAAGCGATCCCGGCCAGAAACGCGATAATCGCGACAGCCATCAACAACTCGATCAGGGTAAAAGCTTGGCAATCCTTGCCCATTGATACGTTCCTTATTGAAGTTGCCGCCATAAAACCCGACGAAATATCAGGCCTTCACCTTCCTCCACCCGTGCGTACAGCGTTTCCAGCACCGTGCGCGACTGACCACTGAGCCCCACCGCCGTCACGCGGTAAACCGTTGCACTTGTTTCAGCTGGCAAACCCGCCAGCCCCACCGCCAAACCCAGCGATTGCACGCCATACAGGCCATCCTTCGAGCTAACCCACGTCACTGCTGACACAGGGTTTGCCCCGGCACCCGCCACCGAAGACGATTCCAGCGGCGGCGCACACAGGCTCACCGACGAGCACACAGGCAACGCGCCTCCCGCCCGATGAACAATCGACTCGCCAAGCCTCAGAGCGCTCTCGGCGCTTTGAAATGATTGATTTCGATGCCATAGGCTTCCGGCGATCTTTTGCTGGGACACCGCCCCTTGCATCGATGCCAGACCGATCAGTGATAACACCAACAGAAACACCAGGCTGATCACTAGGACCATGCCTGTCTGCCGCAGGTAATAACCGCCAAAACGTGCCATGGTCGCCCTACCCCAACCGGTTACGCAGCGCCGCCACGACGCTGTAGGCTTGGTTTTTCACGCGCCCGGTCGAGTCCAGCAGCGTCATCTGGATACGCACACTGCGTATCAGCGATTCGTCAGCGGGGCTGGCGTCGTAGCGCACCACGCGCGTCGAGCCTTGCCGGGCCGCCACACCGAAACTGATGTCAAACGCCTGCACGTTATCCACCAGCACGGTCTTTGCCGGCGCTGCAGGCGTGCTGACCTTCAACTGCTGCGTTTCAAAGGTATAAGTGAGCTGGCGTATTGCAAAAAGCGTCTGCCCAGGCGCGGCCGGTGGCGAGCGGCCCACATAGGCTTGAGCGCTGCCCGTGCAGTCGGACAGTACCGTCCAGTCAGGCTTGCCACCCTCGCCCGCACCATCAACAGTCACCAGCGTCAGTGACCTGGAGCCGCCTGCAGCACTGGCGCTGACAGGCCGATCAAAGGCCGCCGGGGCGTTTTCGATGTAGGCCGTCGACAGGCAGCCAAACATGCCCGCCTGGCGAATATCCTGAATCATCTTGCCCAGTACAAACCGCGCATCATCCTGCAGCAACATGGCGGCCTGCTGGCTGGCTTGTGTGGTTCGAGCGCTGATTGCCACCTGGCTGACACCGAGTATCAGCACCCAGCCGACGGCCAATGCGAGCAACAACTCCAGCAAACTGAACCCACGCGCACAGCGCTTCATCGCACCGCCCCTGTCTCGCTGGCAATGCGACTGGTGAGGGTGAAGGTTTCCCTTGCGCCTTCGGTGTGGGTGCCCCGGGCATCGTCCCAACTGATACTGACGGTCACCTCGCTGCCGCTGATCACCACGGCGCCTTTACCGCCCTCCCCGGCAAACCCGAGGATATTCGCTTCAAAATCATGCAGGTCGAGGTCGCGCACGCTGGCGGTCGCGTTACCGGGCGGCGCGTGCTCGGTTCGGCCCCATGAATAATCGGCGCCTGCGTTGGCGCGAACCCGGTCGAGCATGTCGTAGGCAATGAAACTGGCCTGGCTGATCATCCTTGAGCTGTCGGTGAACTTGAGCGCGTTGAGCTGGATCAACGCCGCGCCCAGCAGGCCCACCGCCAGAATCAGCACGGCGACCAGCACCTCGATCAGGGTCATGCCGGATTGCGGGCGGTTCAAGAAGCGCGGGGAATTCAGGTTCTGGCAAGCAGGCATTACCGTCGTCATCCATGTCGAAGGCCGAAAAAAAGCAGGCAAACCCTGCTGTGCGACCCAAGACTAGCGCCGGTTTTTGACTCGCGCTGCTCCCGGAACAAAGGGAAATACTTTGGACATAAAGGCCATCACTCAGGCCTGGAAGGCGCGAGCTATACCTATGGCTGCCACCCGAAACACTCACCACGTCCACGGAGGGACAGCATATGACGCAACGAGGTTTTACCCTGATAGAACTGCTACTCAGCCTGGTCTTGAGCAGCATCCTGGCGCACTTGGCGGTGCCGAATTTTAGAGGCCTGCTCGATTCGCAACAGCGCCAGATTGCCGCCCAAGCGCTGGCCGGTGGGCTGCGTTACGCTCGCACCGAGGCCATTACACGCAATCGCGCAGTGGTCATTCATGCGCTGGAGGAGGACTGGAGCCTGGGATGGCGAGTGATACTCGACGTAAGCGGGCGCGGCCACTTGGACGACGACAACCCGGTACTGCTGGAGCGTCAGGACAGCGGGCGAGTGCCGATTGTGGGTAACGGGCCGGTCAAGAGCCAAGTGCGCTTCAGCGGGTTGGGCGAGCCGATATTTAACGCAGGCGGTTTTCGCGCAGGCACTGTGCATGTGTGTGACGCGGGCCAGGCGCAAAGCCGCTTCCAGGTGGTGCTTGCGCCCAGCGGGCGCATCAGCCTGCGCAGTGAAATAACCGAGCAGGCGTTGTGCCGGGGTTCTGCCGGCACCGCAGGGCTTACAGCAACGAACGAACCCGCAGCTCTTTGGGCATCGAGAACGTGATGTTCTCTTCACGACCGGCCAACTCATCCGCGCCGGTGGCGCCCCACGCCTGCAATTGTTGGATAACGCCGCGTACCAGCACTTCCGGGGCCGAAGCGCCGGCGGTAATGCCGATACGCTCAACACCGTCAAACCAGCTGCGTTGCAGGTCTTCGGCACCGTCGATCAAGTACGCCGGGGTGGCCATGCGTTCAGCCAATTCGCGCAGGCGGTTGGAGTTGGAGCTGTTAGGGCTGCCGACCACCAACACCACGTCGCATTCGTTGGCCAGTTGCTTGACGGCGTCTTGACGGTTTTGCGTGGCGTAGCAGATGTCGTCTTTACGCGGGCCGCCAATCGCCGGAAAGCGTGTGCGCAGCGCATCGATCACGCGGCTGGTGTCGTCCATCGACAAGGTGGTCTGCGTTACGAAGGCCAACCGCTCAGGGTTATGCACCTGCAAGGCGGCGACGTCTTTTTCGTCTTCGACCAAGTAGATGGCGCCGCCATTGGTGCCGTCATACTGGCCCATGGTGCCTTCGACTTCCGGGTGGCCGGCATGGCCGATCAGGATACATTCACGGCCGTCGCGGCTGTAACGCGCGACTTCGATGTGCACCTTGGTCACCAGCGGGCAGGTGGCGTCGAATACTTTGAGGCCACGGCCGGCCGCTTCGGTACGCACGGCCTGGGAAACACCGTGGGCGCTGAAGATGACGATAACGTCGTCTGGCACTTGCTCGAGTTCTTCTACAAAAATCGCGCCGCGCGCGCGCAGGTCTTCGACCACAAACTTGTTGTGGACGACTTCGTGGCGCACGTAAATCGGCGGCCCGAAAACTTCCAGGGCGCGGTTGACGATTTCAATCGCCCGGTCCACACCGGCGCAGAAGCCACGGGGGTTGGCGAGTTTGATTTGCATGCTGTGCCTCGTGCCTTGCAGGGCTGGAAATTGGATCGTGCAGGAGCCGGTGGCGTCAATCAGAGCGCTTTAACGTCGAAGATTTCAACGTCAAACGTCAAGGTTTTACCGGCCAACGGGTGGTTGAAGTCGATGGTCACTTGCGCGTCATCGAAGGTTTTAACCACTCCCGGCAGTTCAGTATTCGCCGCATCGTTGAAAATCACCAGCAAGCCTTCCGACAGCTCCATGCCCTGGAACTGCGAACGCGGGATGATCTGCACGTTTTGCGGGTTAGGCTGGCCAAAGGCGTTTTCGGGCAGAATCTGCAGGGTACGCTTGTCGCCCGCCTTGAAACCGAACAGCGCCGCTTCAAAACCCGGCAGCAGGTTGCCATCGCCGACCTTGAAGGTCGCCGGGGCTTTGTCGAACGTACTGTCGACCGTGTCGCCATTCTCCAGGCGCAATGCGAAGTGCAAAGTGACTTCCGTGTTCTGGCCGATGCGTTGCTCAGCCAATACCTGATCAGTCATTGACGGTCTCTCCGGTTTTCTTGCTTTTGAACATGTCCAACGCCAGCATGATTGCACCGACGGTGATGGCGCTGTCGGCAAAGTTGAACGCCGGGAAGTACCAGCGGTTTTGCCAATGCACCAGGATAAAGTCGATCACATGGCCCAAGGCGATGCGGTCGTACAAGTTGCCCAGCGCGCCGCCCAGCACCAGTGCCAAGGCGATGGCCAGCCAGGTGTCATCGCGGCCCAGGCGTTTGAGCCAGACCACCAGCACCGCACTGACCACCACAGCGATCAAGGCGAACAGCCAGCGCTGCCAGCCGCCGCCATCAGCGAGGAAGCTGAAAGCGGCGCCGGTGTTGTAGGCCAGGGTCCAGCTGAAGTAGTCAGGTATGACCACAATCTGCTGGTACATCTGTAAGGCGCCTTCGAAGTGAGCCTTGCTGAGCTGGTCAATGACCAGCACCAGCACGCTCAGTACGAGCCAGCCCAGACGTCCGAAACGGCTGGAAGCGTTAGGCATAGTGGCGAACCTCACCGGCACCGCTGATGTTGTCGACGCAACGACCGCAGATTTCCGGATGCTCAGGGTTCACGCCAACGTCTTCACGGCAGTGCCAGCAACGGGCGCACTTGGGGAAGGCCGACTTGACCACTTGGAGCTTGAGACCCGGTACTTCGGTCGCCACGGCATCCGCTGGGGCCTGGGCAAACGGTGCCAGGCTGGCGGTGGAAGTAATCAGCACAAAGCGCAGTTCGTTGCTCAGCTTGGCCAGGTCGGCAGTCAGGCCTTCTTCGGCAAACAGCGTGACTTCGGCCTGGAGGTTGCCACCCACGGCCTTGGCCGCGCGCTGAACTTCCAGCTCCTTGTTCACTGCCACTTTCACGGCCATAACGCCTTCCCAGTACTCGCGGCCCAGTTCGAAGTCAGCCGGCAGTTCGGTCAGGCCTTCGTACCAGGTGTTGAGCATCACCGATTCGTTACGCTCGCCCGGCAGGTATTCCCACAGTTCGTCAGCGGTGAAGGCCAGGATCGGCGCGATCCAGCGCACCAGCGCTTCGCTGATGTGGTACAGCGCGGTTTGCGCCGAGCGGCGTGCCTTGCTGTTGGCGGCGGTGGTGTACTGGCGATCCTTGATGATGTCGAGGTAGAAACCACCCAGCTCCTGCACACAGAAGTTGTGGATCTTCGAGTAAACGTTCCAGAAGCGGTATTCGCCGTAGTGTTCCTGCAACTCGCGCTGCAGCAACAGGGTACGGTCCACGGCCCAACGGTCGAGGGCGAGCATGTCCTCGGCCGGCAGGATATCGGTGGCCGGGTTGAAACCGGTCAGGTTCGACAGCATGAAGCGTGCGGTATTACGGATTCGACGGTAGGCGTCGGCACTGCGCGCGAGGATCTGGTCCGACACGGCGATTTCGCCTGAGTAATCGGTCGAAGCCACCCACAGACGCATGATGTCGGCGCCCAAGGTGTCGTTGATCTTTTTCGGCTCGATCACGTTTTTCAGCGACTTCGACATTTTGCGGCCCGTCTCGTCGACGGTAAAACCGTGGGTCAGCAGTTCGCGGTACGGCGCGTGGTCGTCGATGGCGCAACCGGTCAGCAACGACGAGTGGAACCAGCCACGGTGTTGGTCGGAGCCTTCCAGGTACAGGTCGGCACGCGGGCCGGTCTGGTGGCCCATCGGGTGCGAACCGCGCAGCACGTGCCAATGGGTGGTGCCCGAGTCAAACCACACGTCGAGGGTGTCGCTGATCTTGTCGTACAGCGGCGCTTCGTCGCCCAGCAGCTCGGCGGCGTCCAGCTTGAACCAGGCTTCGATGCCTTCCTGTTCAACGCGCTGGGCCACCACTTCCATCAGTTCGACGGTACGCGGGTGCAGCTCGCCGCTTTCCTTGTTCAGGAAGAACGGGATCGGCACGCCCCAGTTGCGCTGGCGCGAGATGCACCAGTCCGGGCGGTTGGCGATCATCGAGTGCAGGCGCGCCTGGCCCCAGGCTGGCACGAACTTGGTGTCTTCGATGGCTTTGATCGCACGGTTACGCAGGGTTTCGCCGCTGGCCGGCTCTTTGTCCATGCCGATAAACCACTGCGCAGTCGCGCGATAGATCAGCGGGCTCTTGTGGCGCCAGCAATGCATGTAGCTGTGCTGGATGGTGGCGGTTTGCATCAGCGCACCGACTTCACGCAGCTTTTCGATGATCGCAGGGTCAGCCTTGAAGATGAACTGCCCGCCGAAGAACTCCAGCGACGGCACATAAACGCCGTTGCTTTGCACCGGGTTGATGATGTCGTCGTTGACCAGGCCGTACTTCTTGCAGATCACAAAGTCGTCCACGCCATACGCGGGCGAGCAGTGAACCACACCGGTGCCGGAACCCAGCTCAACGTAGTCAGCCAGGTACACCGGTGACAGGCGGTCATAGAACGGGTGACGGAAGTTGATCAGTTCCAGCGCCGTGCCGGTGGTGGTGGCGATCACCGAACCTTGCAGTTCGTAGCGCGCCAGGCAGGCTTCGACCATTTCCTCGGCCAGCACCAGCAGGCGATCACCGACGTCTACCAGCGCGTAGGTGAATTCCGGGTGCACGTTCAGCGCCTGGTTGGCTGGGATGGTCCACGGGGTGGTGGTCCAGATCACGATGGCCGCCGGTTTGCTCAGGCTTGCCAGGCCAAAGGCCTCGGCCAGCTTGGC
Source organism: Pseudomonas kitaguniensis (assembly GCF_049199985.1). Lineage (NCBI taxonomy): Bacteria > Pseudomonadati > Pseudomonadota > Gammaproteobacteria > Pseudomonadales > Pseudomonadaceae > Pseudomonas > Pseudomonas kitaguniensis. The sequence goes on along the minus strand of NZ_JBLZPT010000002.1, from coordinate 115,659 downwards.
GTCGTCGGCGATCGGGAAGGCCACGTCGATGGTCGAGGACTTTTTGTCTTCGTACTCGACTTCCGCTTCAGCCAATGCCGAACCGCAATCGAAACACCAGTTCACAGGCTTGAGGCCTTTGAACACAAAACCGCCTTTGACGATTTCGGCCAAGGCGCGGATTTCACCGGCCTCGTTGGTAAAGTTCATGGTCTTGTACGGATTGTCCCACTCGCCCAACACGCCCAGGCGGATGAACTCGGACTTCTGCCCTTCGATCTGCTCGGTGGCGTAGGCACGGCACAGTTCGCGGGTTTTATCCGCGCCCAGGTTCTTGCCGTAGGTCACTTCGACCTTGTGTTCGATCGGCAGGCCGTGGCAGTCCCAACCCGGCACATACGGCGCGTCAAAACCCGACAGGGTTTTGGAGCGCAGGATCATGTCCTTGAGAATTTTGTTCAGCGCATGACCGATGTGAATCGTGCCGTTGGCATAAGGAGGGCCGTCGTGCAGCACGAATTTCGGACGATCCTTGCCAATTTCGCGCAACTTTCCGTACAGGCCAATACTGTCCCAGCGCTGCAGGATCTGCGGTTCGCGCTGTGGCAGGCCGGCCTTCATTGGGAAGGCGGTGTCCGGAAGGTTTAGCGTGGCTTTATAGTCGGTCATTTAAGGCTCTTCGGTTAGCGATGGGCGCTAGGTGCGGCTAGTGCACGGGCGGCGGCGACATCCGCATTGATCGCCGTTTTCAACGCCTCAAGCGAGGCGAAACGCTGCTCTTCACGCAGCTTCTGGTGGAAAACCACCGTCAAACGCCGGTCATACAAGTCACCGGCAAAATCCAAAAGGTGAACTTCCAGGTGGGCCTTGCCATCACCTGCAACCGTGGGCCTGACGCCTATGTTGGCGACTCCCGGCCACGGCTGGCCGTCGATGTCGACACTCACCAGGTAAACCCCGGTCAGTGGCACACGGCGGCGCTTGAGTTGCACGTTGGCGGTTGGCGTGCCCAATTGGCGCGCCAGCTTCTGGCCGTGCAGTACCCGCCCGGCAATGCGGAACGGGCGACCGAGCAAACGCTCGGCCAAGGCGAAGTCGGCGGCGGCCAGGGCGTTACGCACCTGGGTGCTGCTCACGCGCAGGCCGTCCAGTTCGACGGTTTGCGCGGCTTCGACGGTAAAACCCTGGTTGACGCCGGCGTGTTGCAGGAAATCGAAATCGCCAACGCGGTCGCAACCAAAACGGAAGTCGTCGCCGACTTCCAGGTGCTGCACGCCCAGGCCATCGACCAGGATACGGTCGACGAACTCGGCGGCGCTGAGGCTTTGCAAACGCTGGTTAAAGGCCAGGCACAGGACACGGTCCACGCCCTCTTCAGCCAGCAGTTGCAGCTTGTCCCGCAGGCGGGCCAGCCGCGCCGGCGCCGTTTGCGGGGTGAAAAATTCCCGCGGCTGTGGCTCAAAAATCACCACGCAGCTGGGCACACCCAACTCGACCGCTCGTTCGCGCAACCGGGCCAGAATAGCCTGGTGGCCACGGTGAACACCGTCAAAGTTGCCAATAGTGGCGACGCAGCCCCGATGCTGGGGGCGCAGGTTGTGGAGACCTCGAACCAGCTGCATAACGCGCTTCTTGCTCATAAAGTGGTCGATTATAACCACACCCGGCCTCGGACGACAGGCAACAGCGCAGGCCAAATCGATCGAATCGATAAAACAACCGTTTTATCGCGGCAAAGTGGCTAACTCAGCGACTTGCGATTGAAATCGCGCAGGCGAAAACCTTGCAGCAGCAGCATCCCGAAGTACACCACCACACCCGCAACCACCAATACGCCAAGGCGCATGAAGCGCTCAAGCATGTGGCCTTCATCCCACGCGGGCATAAAATGCATCAGCACCAGCAAGACCGCCGACATCGCCGCCACCGCCACCAACAGCTTCAGCGCAAACAGGCCCCAGCCTGGCTGCGGCTGGAACATCTGTTGCTTACGCAGTTGATAAAACAGCAGGCCCGCGTTGATGCACGCGCCGGCACTGATGGCCAGCGCCAGCCCGGCATGCGCCAGTGGGCCAATAAACACCAGGTTGAGCAGTTGCGTGACGATCAGTGTGAAGACCGCAATTTTGACCGGCGTGCGGATGTTTTGCTGGGCGTAGAACCCCGGCGCCAGCACTTTGATCACGATAATGCCGAGCAGGCCGACGGAGTAAGCCACCAGCGCGTGCTGGGTCATCAAGGCGTCGTGCGCATCGAATTGGCCGTATTGGAACAGCGAGACGGTCAGCGGCTCGGCCAGAATCCCCAAGGCAAGGGAACACGGCAGCACCAGCACAAAGCAAAGGCGCAGGCCCCAATCGAGAATGCGCGAGTACTCCTGGCGATCCTTGCTGGCGTAGGTGCGCGCCAGCGTCGGCAGCAAAATCGTGCCCAGGGCGACACCGAGCACGCCAGAGGGCAATTCCATCAGGCGATCGGCGTAGTACATCCACGACACTGAGCCCGAGACCAGCAGCGAGGCGAACGCGGTGTTGATGATCAGCGAAATCTGGCTGACCGAAACGCCGAGAATCGCCGGCAGCATGTTGCGCATCACGCGCCACACACCGGTGTCGGCCAGGTTCAGGCGCGGCAGCACGAGCATGCCGATCTTTTTCAGGTGTGGCAGTTGGTAGAGCAATTGCGCCAAACCGCCGGCCAGCACCGCCCAGCCCAAGGCCATCACCGGCGGATCGAAATACGGCGTGAGGAACAGCGCAAAAATAATCATGCTGACGTTGAGCAGCGTCGGCACGAAGGCCGGCACCGAAAAGCGGTTCCAGGTGTTAAGAATCGCGCCCGCCAGCGACGACAGGGAAATCAGCAATATATAAGGAAAGGTCACACGCAACAGGTCGGTGGTCAGTGCGAATTTTTCCGGGGTATTCGCAAAACCCGGCGCCGTCGCCCAGATCACCCATGGCGCAGCGAGCATGCCAACCAGGGTCACCAGCATCAGCACCAGGGTTAGCAGGCCCGAAACATAGGCAATAAACGTGCGCGTGGCCTCCTCGCCCTGCTGGGTTTTGTATTCGGCCAGGATCGGCACAAAGGCTTGGGAAAATGCGCCCTCGGCGAAGATCCGCCGCAGCAGATTGGGCAGTTTAAAGGCTATAAAGAAGGCATCCGTGGCCATGCTGGCGCCAAAAATGCGCGCCAGCAATGTGTCGCGCACGAACCCCAAAACCCTTGAGATCATCGTGATAGAGCTGACGGCAGCCAACGATTTGAGCAGATTCATTGAAAGAGTTTGCGCCTATAGATAAAGAGCAGGCGAACAAAGCGCCCACTTATGCGATACTGCGCGCCTGCAACAGCACAGAGCCAAAGCTCGCGAGTTTACAGGTCAAGCGCCGGAAATAAATCACCCGCCTCTTCAGATCGACCACTCAGCAGTTCGCATCAGCCGCTCTTGACAACCCATCAAGTCATCGGCATGATTCGCGGCCTATTTTGTTTGCTATTTCCTAAAAAGTCTTTCGAGGAGCTCGACGGTGGCCAACACACCTTCCGCCAAAAAACGTGCAAAACAGGCTGAGAAGCGTCGCAGCCACAACGCCAGCCTGCGTTCCATGGTTCGTACCTACATCAAGAATGTAGTTAAAGCCATCGACACCAAAGACGCTGAAAAAGCCCAAGCTGCTTACGTTCTGGCCGTGCCAGTTATCGACCGTATGGCTGATAAAGGCATCATCCACAAGAACAAGGCCGCTCGTCATAAGAGCCGCCTGAATGGCCACATCAAGGCTCTGAACGTCGCTGCAGCAGCCTAAGTGGTAAAAACTGCAACGTAGCTCAGGTTACGTAACAGTTAAGAAATGCCCCGTACCGAAAGGTCCGGGGCATTTTTGTTTTCTGGAATGCGCAGAACCAAATCTGTCAGAGGGCTATTTTCAAACACAAAAAAAAGCCCCGAACCAGTCGGGGCGTTTTTTCTACCTATTGATCAAACCACAATCAATGGTGATGACCGCCTTCACCGTGGACGTGGCCGTGAGCTACTTCTTCTTGGGAAGCGTCACGAATGGCGACGATCTTCACTTGGAAGTTCAGGCGCTGGCCAGCCAGAGGGTGGTTGCCGTCGACAGTAACGTCGTCGCCGTCCAGATCACGGATAGTAACGATCTGCATTTGGCCGTCCGGGGCAGAAGCGTGGAACTGCATGCCGACTTCCAGCTCATCAACGCCTTCGAACATGCTGCGGCTCAAGGTGCTGACCAGTTCGGCGGAGTATTCGCCGTAGGCATCTTCAGGTTCTACGGCGACGGTCAGTTCATCACCGACGCTCTTGCCTTCCAGCGCCTTCTCCAGGCCTGGGATGATGTTACCTGCGCCTTGCAGGTAGACCAGCGGCGCGCCGCCGGCGGAGCTGTCGATGACCTCACCAGCGTCGTTGGTCAGGGTATAGTCGATGGAGACAGCCTTGTTAGCGGCGATCGTCATGGGGCGAGACCTTTTGCATAAGAATGAAGAACGGACAAGTCTAAACAAGGATTTGCCCGAAAGCGAACAGAACCCGGACAGACGGAGCCGATCAACGGCACCGTTGATCACTGGATTCCACCAGGACTTTGCGCTGCACTGGGTTGTCGAACTGTCCTGCGGGCACACTCAGCACCTGCGTCACCAGCCGCCATGGCAGTCGCGTGCGTGGGTGCTCGATGCGGCGCAACGCCTTGAAAAAATAGGCCAAGCCTTTGCTTGCGGCTGGTGTGCGCAAGTTCGCGAATAACGATAACCTTGGCACCTGATTCCCGGTAGGCGCTCAGCCATAGGGCACCACCGAAGCCATGCACCTCCAGAGAATTCGCATGCAAACTTTTTTTATCGCGCCCACCGATTTTGGTGTGGGTCTGACCTCCATCAGCCTTGGGCTGGTGCGTACACTTGAACGGGCCGGGCTGAAAGTCGGCTTCTTCAAACCGATTGCCCAGCCACACCCGGGCGACACCGGCCCCGAACGCTCCACCGAACTGGTGGCGCGCACCCACGGCTTGAAGCCGCCGCAGCCATTGGGCCTGGCCCATGTGGAGCGGATGCTCGGCGACGGCCAGCTCGACGAACTGCTCGAAGAAATCATCACCCTGTATCAGCAAGCCGCCGTGGGCAAAGACGTGCTGATTGTTGAAGGCATGGTGCCAACCCGCAGCGCCAGCTATGCGGCGCGGGTCAACCTGCACCTGGCCAAGAGCCTCGACGCGGAAGTTATCCTGGTGTCGGCGCCGGAAAACGAAGTACTCACAGAGTTATCAGGCCGCGTGGAGTTGCAGGCGCAACTGTTCGGCGGCCCAAAAGACCCGAAAGTACTCGGTGTAATTCTGAATAAAGTGCGCACCGACGAAAGCATCGAGGCCTTCTCGGCGCGGCTAAAAGAACATTCGCCGTTGTTGCGCAGCGGTGATTTTCGCCTGCTCGGCTGTATTCCCTACCAGCCCGAACTCAACGCGCCGCGCACTCGCGATGTGGCCGACCTGATGGGCGCGCAAATTCTCAACGCCGGTGACTACGAAAGCCGGCGCATGAGCAAAATCATCATTTGCGCGCGCACCATGCGTAACACCGTGGAGCTGCTCAAGCCCGGCGTGCTGGTAGTGACGCCGGGCGACCGCGACGACATCATCCTCGCCGTCAGCCTGGCCGCGATCAACGGTGTGCCGCTGGCCGGTTTGCTGCTGACCAGCGACACCCTGCCCGACCCACGCATCATGGATTTGTGCCGGGGTGCGTTCCAGGCCGGCCTGCCGGTGCTGTCGGTGAGCACCGGCTCGTACGACACGGCGAACCAGCTCAACGGCCTGAACAAAGAAATCCCGATTGATGACCGCGAGCGCGCAGAAATCATCACCGACTTCGTCGCCAGCCACCTCGACGCCCGCTGGCTACACCAACGCTGCGGCACACCACGCGAAATGCGCCTGTCGCCGGCGGTATTCCGCTACCAGTTGATCCAACGCGCTCAGGCCGCCAACAAGCGCATTGTGCTGCCCGAAGGCAGTGAGCCGCTGACCGTGCAGGCCGCCGCTATCTGCCAGGCGCGCGGCATTGCGCGCTGCGTGCTGCTGGCCAAGCCTGCGGATGTGGAGGCGGTCGCCCGCGCGCACGGCATCGAATTGCCCGACGGCCTGGAGATTCTGGACCCGGACCTGATTCGCCAACGCTATGTCGAACCGATGGTCGCGCTGCGTAAAAGCAAGAGCCTGAATGCACCCATGGCCGAGCAGCAACTGGAAGACACCGTGGTGATCGCCACGATGATGCTCGCCCTGGATGAAGTGGACGGCCTGGTCTCCGGGGTTATCCATTCCACCGCGAACACCATCCGCCCAGCCCTGCAGTTGATCAAAACAGCGCCGGGCTGCACGTTGGTGTCGTCGGTATTTTTCATGCTGTTCCCCGAGCAGGTGCTGGTGTACGGCGACTGCGTGATGAACCCGCACCCAAGCGCGGCGGAACTGGCGGAAATCGCCCTGCAAAGCGCCGACTCGGCCGCGGCATTCGGCATCACCCCACGCGTGGCGATGATCAGCTATTCCAGCGGCGACTCGGCCAGCGGTGAGGAAGTCGAAAAAGTTCGCGAAGCCACCCTGCTCGCCCAAGAGCAACAAAGCTCGCTGCTGATCGACGGGCCGTTGCAGTACGATGCCGCCGCCAACGAAACCGTCGCCCGGCAATTGGCGCCCAACAGCCAGGTTGCCGGCAAGGCCACGGTGTTTGTGTTCCCCGACCTGAACACCGGCAACACCACGCATAAAGCCGTGCAACGCAGCGCCGATTGCGTGAGCCTTGGGCCAATGCTGCAAGGCCTGCGCAAACCGGTGAACGACCTGCCGCGCGGCGCTCAGGTCGACGACATCGTGTACACCATCGCGTTGACCGCGATCCAAGCCGCCAACCGACCTATGGAGATCTAAATGCTGGGTTTTCTGCCTGCCGCCGTGCGCGGGGTGATCGCGTCCCTGTTACTGGCGCTGAACACGATCCTTTTATGTTCGTTTCTGTTTATCGTCGCGCTGTTCAAGGCGCTGCCGTTCGCCAAACGTTTCAGCGAATGGCTGATGAACCACACCCACGAAGCCTGGGTGACCAATAACAAAGGCTGGATGAACCTGGTACGGCGCACGCGCTGGCACCTGACCGGCCTTGAAGGCCTGGACTATGAGCACTCCTACCTGGTGACCAGTAACCACCAGAGCTGGGTCGACATCATGGTGCTGCAATACGTGCTCAACCGACGCATTCGCCCGCTGAAGTTCTTCCTCAAGCAGGAACTGATCTGGGTGCCGGTGATTGGCCTGGCGTGGTGGGCCTTGGGTTTCCCGTTCATGAAGCGCTACACCAAGGCCTACCTGGAGAAACACCCGGAGAAAAAAGGCAAAGACCTGGCGACCACCCGCAAGACCTGTGCGAAGTTTCGCGACAATCCGGTGGGCATTTTCAACTTTGCTGAAGGCACGCGGTTTACGCCGGGCAAACATGCCCAGCAGAAATCGCCGTTTCGCTATCTGCTCAAGCCCAAGGCCGGTGGCATCGCGTTTGTGCTGGATGCCATGGGCGAGCAATTGAAGTCACTGGTCAACGTGACCATCCACTACCCTGCCGGGCGCCCCGGCTATTGGGATTTGCTCTGCGGGAATGTGAAGGACGTGGTGGTGCACTTTGAAGAGGTGCAGATTCCGGCCGAATTTATCGGCAAGAATTATGAGCAGGACGGCGAGTATCGGTTGGCGTTCCAGGCCTGGATCAACCGGTTGTGGGAAGACAAGGATGCCCTGCTGGATAAGCTTCACACAGATTACCCAGCCAACAGGTGACCCTGCCCGATCTAGAGAATGTAAAAAAGCCCGCCACCGATCTCCCGGTGGCGGGCTTTTTCTTGCAGCTTGCAGCTAACCGCTTCTAGCTAGCCTCTTCTTTAGATCGCGCCGCGCTGACGCAACAGCTCCAGCACCTGTTTGACGCTGTCTTCCAGCGACAACGCCTGGGTGTCGATTACCAGGTCGGCATTCAACGGCACGTCGTACGGGAAGGACTCGCCAGGGATGTTATCCCCACCGGCGGCGTACAAACCTTGCGGGTCGCGCTCGGCGCACACCAGTGGCGATGCCTGCACGTAAACCGTGAGCAGGCGGTCGGCACCGATCAGCGCCTTGGCCTGTTCGCGGCCTTCGGCATCCGGCGCGACGAAGGCGGCCAGGGTCAGCAAGCCAGCTTCGTTGAACTGACGCGCAACGTGAGCGGCACGCCGCCAGTTTTCGGTACGCCCGGCACGGTCCTGCGGCAACCCTTTGTTGAGGTCGTGACGCAGGTTCTGGCCATCGAGTACAAACACCGCACGGCCCATGTCGAACAGTTTGCGCTCAACCGCGTAGGCCAAAGTGCTTTTGCCGGCGCCCGACAGGCCGCTGAACAACACGGTGGCCGGCTGCTGGCCGAAGCGCTGGGCGCGTTCTTCGGTGGCTACATGGGCAAGGCTGCCGTGTTGCGCAGCGCCGCCATGGTTGACCGGAGGCGCGATGATCATGCCCGCAGCCACAGTGCCATTGGTCAGGCGGTCGATGACGATAAACGCACCGGTGGTGCGGTTGCTGTCGTAACCGTCCAGCGCGATGGCCGCGTCGAGGCTGACTTTGACCCGGCCAATCTCGTTCAACTGCAAAGAGCTTGCCGGGCCTTCGGCCAGGGTGTTCACGTCCACACGGTGCACGATGCTGGTGATGGAACCCGGCACGTAGCTGGTGGCACGTTTGATGTCGTATTTCTTGCCCGGCAGCATCGGTTCTTCGGCCATCCACACCAGCATGGCGTCGAAGGCGTCGGTCACTTGCGGCACGTTATCGGCATGCACCAGCAGGTCGCCACGCGAGATGTCGATCTCGTCTTCCATGGTCAGGGTCACGGCCTGGCCTGGGCCTGCTTGCTCCAACTCACCGTCGAAGGTGACGATGGATTTGACGCGGCTGCTCTTGCCCGACGGCAGCACCACGACTTCGTCGCCCTTGTGCACGATGCCGCTGGCGAGGGTGCCGGCAAAACCACGGAAGTTCAGGTTCGGACGGTTGACGTACTGCACCGGAAAACGCAGGTCGGTGTAGTTGCGGTCGTTGGCGATCTCGACGGTTTCGAGAATCTCCATCAGCGACTGGCCGGTGTACCAAGGCGAACGCTCGCTCTTGTTCACCACGTTGTCGCCCTTGAGCGCCGACATCGGCACGAACGCCATGGTGCTCGGCTTGAACGCGATGCCGTCGGCGAACTTCAGGTAATTAGCCTTGATCTGCTCGAATACGCTTTGGTCAAAGCCATTGATGTCCATCTTGTTGACGGCCACCACGATGTGCTTGATGCCCAGCAACGAGGCGATGAAGCTATGGCGACGGGTCTGGGTCTGCACGCCGTAGCGCGCGTCGATCAGAATAATCGCCAGATCACAGGTAGACGCGCCGGTGGCCATGTTGCGGGTGTACTGCTCATGGCCAGGGGTATCGGCAATGATGAATTTGCGTTTGGCGGTAGAGAAGTAGCGGTAGGCAACATCAATGGTGATGCCCTGCTCGCGCTCGGCCTGCAGGCCGTCGACCAGCAAGGCCAGGTCGATGTCATCGCCGGTGGTGCCGGATTTTTTCGAATCGCGGGTGATGGCTTCCAGGTGATCTTCGTAGATCATCTTGGAGTCGTGCAGCAGGCGCCCGATCAGGGTGCTCTTGCCGTCGTCGACGTTGCCGCAGGTCAGGAAGCGCAACATTTCCTTGCGCTCGTGCTGGCCCAGGTAGGCGAGGATGTCCTCGCTGATCAAATCAGATTGATGGCTCATAGTGTTCAAGCTCCAAGCTGTAAGCTTCAAGCGGCAAGCTTGTCGGCGTACAGCTAGTCAGAAATTTTGTTGATCAGGCCGCAGAGCATTTTTGAGAGCTCGCGAGTTTCTGCAATCCAGTTATCAGCCAGCGGTTGGGCGATGTAAGCAATGTCGCTGCCGATGAGAATCTGTGTACGTAACTCCCCACAAGAACCCTTCGCGATCCAGAGAAAATGCGCTTTCTCTTTGACACTGCGACGCTCCATGCCTTCAGCAATATTGGAGGGCACCGAAAGTGCAGAGCGGGTAATCTGGTCCTTGAAACCGAAGTCCCTGCAGTCAGCAAGCTCTCGATAAACCCCAACCGCTAAACGCCTGCTTCTCTGCCAAACAACCAGTCTCTCGAAGTCCATTACGAGTCACTCAATCGCGGCTCGCAACAACCGGCTGCGAGCACCAAACTGCAAAATTACGCGTAACGCCCTTAACTTGCAGCTTGCCGCTTGTAACTCGAAGCTTAGAAATAGCCTTGACGTTTTTTATCTTCCATCGAGCCTGCGCCATCGTGGTCGATGACACGGCCCTGGCGCTCGGAAGTTCGCGTCAGGAGCATTTCCTGAATGATGTCCGTCAGCGTCTCGGCTTCGGACTCCACCGCGCCCGTCAACGGGTAGCAGCCAAGGGTACGGAAACGTACTTTCTTTTTGACGATGCGGGCTTTGTCTTCGTCGGACAAGTGCTCAAGGATGCGGTCGTCGTCGATCATGATCAACGTGCCGTTCTTCTCGATCACGTCGCGTTCGGCGGCAAAGTACAACGGCACGATCGGGATGCCTTCCAGGTAGATGTACTGCCAGATGTCCAGCTCGGTCCAGTTGGACAGCGGGAACACGCGGATCGACTCACCCTTGTTGACGTTGCCGTTGTAGACGTTCCACAGCTCCGGGCGCTGGTTTTTCGGGTCCCAGCGGTGCTTGCTGTCGCGGAACGAGTACACGCGCTCTTTGGCGCGGGATTTCTCTTCATCGCGACGCGCACCACCAAACGCTGCGTCGAAACCATGCTTGTCCAACGCCTGCTTGAGGCCTTCGGTCTTCATGATGTCGGTGTGCTTGGCGCTGCCGTGGGTGAACGGGTTGATGTTCTGCGCCACGCCGTCCGGGTTGATGTGGGTGATCAGGTCCAGGCCGAGGTCTTCGACCATTTTGTCGCGGAACCTGTACATCTCCTGGAATTTCCAGCGGGTGTCGACGTGCATCACCGGGAACGGCAGTTTGCCCGGGAAAAAGGCCTTGCGCGCCAAGTGCAGCATCACGGCGGAGTCTTTACCGATCGAGTAGAGCATCACCGGGTTATCGAACTCGGCGGCGACCTCGCGGATGATGTGGATGCTTTCCGCCTCCAGCTGTTTCAGATGCGTCAGTTTGTCGACCATGGTTACTCACGGAAAAACGATCTTATGGACGGCCAGCGGGCCGTGTTCGAGCGGGGCATGCTAGCACAGCACCTTCTTCTATTCAGGGAGCTGGCTAGATCGAAACGGTATATGAATATGCCCCGCAGTTTGGCCCTTGCGATCTATGAACGGCGGCCATTGTGGGAGGGGGCTTGCTCCCGATGGCGGTGGTTCAGTCAATGAATGCGCTGAATGACACACTGCAATCGGGAGCAAGCCCCCTCCCACATTTTGCCCGGCGTTGCGGATCAGATCGGGTTCGGGCAGTCGATGAACAGATGTTCCAGGGCAAAACGCCGCGCCAGATATTCACCCAGCGCCTGCACGCCATACCGCTCGGTGGCGTGATGGCCGGCGGCGATAAAGCTGATGTCGTTTTCGCGCGCGCTGTGAAAGGTTTGCTCCGACGCCTCACCGCTCAGGTACAGGTCGACACCCGCTGCAATCGCCTGATCGATGTAGCCCTGCCCGCCGCCGGTGCACCAGCCGACGCGGCGGATCATTTCGCTGCCTTCGATCAACAGCGGCTCGCGGCCCATTACGTCTTGCACCCGGCGCGCAAAATCGCGGGGTGACACAGGCTCGGCGAGGGAGCCGACCAAACCGACGATTTTCGGGTTGCCGGGGTCCAGCGGGCCTTCTACGGTGATGTCCAGTTGGCGCGCCAACTGCACGTTATTGCCCACGTCCGGGTGCAGGTCCAGTGGCAAGTGGTAGGCCAACAGGCTGATGTCGTGCTTGAGCAGGGTTTTCAGGCGGCGCTGTTTCATGCCGGTGATGCACGGGTTTTCGCCCTTCCAGAAATAACCGTGGTGCACCAGCACCAGGTCGGCCTGGGCTTCGACGGCGGCGTCCAGCAGAGCTTGGCTTGCGGTCACCCCGCTGACGATGCGCATCACTTGCGGGCGCCCTTCAACCTGCAGGCCATTGGGGCAATAATCGGCAATTTTTGCGCTGCCGAGGTAGCGGTCCGCTTCCTCGACGAGGGTGCTCAAAGCAACGGCCATAAAAGACTCCTAAATATCCCGTTCCGAGGCGCACGCAGCCTCGTATAATGCGCGACATTATGGGCGCTCTCCCGCCCCCTGCAACCTGTCAGGACTTACTTGATGCTCAAGGCACTGCGTTTTTTTGGATGGCCATTGTTGGCTGGCGTGCTGATCGCGACGCTGATTATTCAGCGTTATCCCCAGTGGGTGGGCTTGCCAAGCCTGGATGTGAACCTGCAACAGGCACCGCAAACCAGCTCGGTGGTGCAAGGCCCGGTGACCTATGCCGACGCGGTGGTGATCGCCGCCCCCGCCGTGGTTAACCTGTACACCACCAAGGTCATCAACAAACCGGCGCATCCGTTGTTTGAAGACCCACAGTTTCGCCGTTATTTTGGCGACAACGGGCCAAAGCAGCGCCGCATGGAGTCGAGCCTCGGTTCCGGTGTGATCATGAGCCCGGAGGGCTACATTCTCACCAACAACCACGTGACCACAGGCGCCGACCAAATTGTGGTGGCCCTGCGCGACGGCCGTGAAACCCTGGCACGCGTGGTCGGCAGTGACCCGGAAACCGACCTTGCGGTACTCAAAATTGATTTAAAAAGCCTGCCGTCGATCACCATCGGCCGCTCCGAGGGGCTGCGCGTGGGCGATGTGGCGCTGGCGATCGGCAACCCGTTCGGCGTCGGCCAAACCGTGACCATGGGCATTATCAGCGCCACCGGGCGTAATCAGCTGGGGCTTAACAGCTACGAAGACTTTATCCAGACCGATGCCGCGATCAACCCGGGTAACTCCGGCGGCGCGCTGGTAGATGCGAATGGCAACCTGACCGGGATCAACACGGCGATTTTCTCCAAATCCGGCGGCTCCCAAGGCATCGGCTTTGCGATCCCGGTGAAGCTGGCGATGGAAGTGATGAAATCGATCATCGAGCATGGCCAGGTGATTCGTGGCTGGCTCGGGATTGAAGTGCAGCCGCTGACCAAAGAGTTGGCCGAGTCGTTTGGCCTGACCGGACGCCCCGGCATCGTAGTGGCCGGGATCTTCCGCGACGGTCCGGCGCAGAAAGCCGGCCTGCAACTGGGTGACGTGATTCTGAGCATCAACGGCGAACCGGCAGGCGATGGCCGCAAGTCGATGAACCAGGTAGCGCGGATCAAACCGACCGATAAGGTCGCGATCCAGGTGATGCGCAACGGCAAAGAGATCAAGCTGATGGCCGAAATCGGCCTGCGCCCACCGCCTGCACCGGTGAAAGAAGAGGAATAAACCCGCTCACTTGGGTGCCCGTTCGCGGGCACCTGTAAGCTTATATTTCAAAGAGCAGCCATTCTCATTGGTCATGTTATATTGTTTCAATATAGACATTGGAACGCTCTATCATGCCGTCTCGAAGAATCGCACCCTTGGCTGGCCTGGCCCTGGGTTTACTGCTGGACCCTGCCTTTGCAGAAGAAAACACCGTAGAACTCGACACCATCAGCGTCACCAGCGACGCGTATGAGTCCGCCACCAGCCCGGTCAAAGGCTACCGCGCGACCCGCTCCGCCAGCGCGACCAAGACCGACACGGCGCTGCGCGACATTCCGCAATCGATCAGCGTGATTCCCGCCACGGTACTCAAAGACCTCGGCAGTACCAGTGTGGAGCGCGCCCTGGAGTTTGCTGGCGGCGTATCCAAGCAAAACAACTTCGGCGGCCTCACGCTCTACGAATACAGCGTGCGCGGCTTCACCACCTCAGAGTTCTATCAGGACGGTTTCAGCGCCAACCGTGGCTACCCAAGCACACCGGACGCGGCCAATATCGAGCGCATTGAAGTGCTCAAAGGCCCTGCGGCCAGTCTGTATGGGCGTGGCGATCCGGGCGGCACGTTGAATATCGTCACCAAGAAGCCTCAGCCGGAGGCCTTTACCACCGTGCAAACCAGCGCTGGCAGTTGGGACCGCTACCGCACGGCGCTGGATGTGAACACGCCGCTGGACGCCGAGGGCCAAGTGCTGTCGCGGGTTAACCTGGCGGTGGAAGACAACCACAGCTTTCGCGATCACGTGGGCGCCAAGCGTGTGTTCGTCGCGCCGTCTTTCAGTTGGCAATTGAACCCGGATACCAGCCTGCTGGTGGAAAGCGAATTCGTGCGCCACAGCTCAACGTTCGACCGTGGCATCGTCGACGCCAGCGGTGTATCGCGCGCAACCTTCCTCGGCGAACCCAACGATGGCGACATCCGCAACCACAACAACCGCCTGCAAGCCGCCCTCGAACATCACCTTAACGACGCCTGGAAACTGCGCCTCGCCAGCCACTATAAACAGGGCAGCCTGTGGGGCGATGCCTCGGAAAACCGCGCGCTGAATGCCGACGGCCACACCGTCAACCGCCGCTACCGCGAACGCGCAACGGGCTGGCACGACAGCATTACTCAACTGGAATTGCGCGGCCTGTTTGACATTGGCCGTTGGCAGCATGAACTGCTGATCGGCACCGAATACGAGGACTACCGCAAGCAGGAGCGCGTCACCGCGATTGGCGGCAGCCCCTACGCCATCGACATTTACAACCCGGTTTACGGCCAGCCCAAACCCAACGGCGCGCGCTCCGGCACCGATTTTTTCGAGCAGGTGAAAAGCCAGGCGCTGAACCTGCAAGACCAGATAGTCTTCACCGACCGCCTACGCGGCATGCTCGGCGCGCGGTTCGAGCATTTCGAGCAAAGCACCGATGACTTCACCCGTAACAACGCCAAGAGCCGGCAAACCCACGATGCGTTGACCCAACGCGCCGGTTTGCTCTACCAGCTCACGCCGCAGGTTGGCGTGTTCGCCAACGCGTCCACCTCATTCAAACCGAACAACGGCCTGGACGCCGCCGGCAAATCGTTCAAGCCCGAAGAAGGCGTGGGTTACGAAGTGGGTATCAAAACCGAGCTGTTCGACGACCGCCTCAGCGCCACCCTCGCCGCCTTCCATATCGAAAAGGAAAATGTGCTGGCGCTGGACCCGGCCACCGACACCAACCGCGCCATGGGCAAAGCGCGCAGCCAGGGTGTTGACCTGCAATTGAGCGGGCAACTGACCGATGCCATACGCGTCATCGGCGCGTTTGCCTACATCGACGCCGAAGTGACCAAAGGCGACAAGGCGATTCCCGCCGGCAGCCGGATTCTCGGCGTGGCCAAGCGCAGCGGCAGCCTGTTGGGTGTGTATGAATTCCAGGAGGGGGCGTTACGCGGCTCGGACCTCGGCGCAGCGTTCACCTATGTGGGTGATCGCTCCGGCGAAGCAGGCGGCAGCTTCGAACTGCCGGCCTACCACACCGTCGATTTACTCGCGCATTACAAGGCCACGGAAAATGTCACCGTGGGCCTGAACCTCAACAACCTGTTCGATGAAAAGTACTACGAGCGCTCTTACAGCAATTACTGGGTCAACCCCGGCGAGCCGCGCAATTTCACCGTCAGTTTGACCCTCAACCTCTAACGCTCGCGCCTACAGTTGCTGCGGCGCGCGCTCGCACAGGGTGTTAAGCGCCGCAGCCCATTGCGGCGCATCGTTGAGGCACGGCACCAATACCAGCTCCTCGCCCCCGGCTTCGCGGAACTGTTCCAGCCCGCGATCGCCGATTTCTTCCAGCGTCTCGATGCAGTCGGCAACAAACGCCGGGCACATCACCAGCAGCTTTTTCACGCCTTGCCCCGCCAGCGCTTCAAGGCTGGCTTCGGTGTAGGGTTCGATCCACTTGGCGCGGCCCAAACGCGATTGGAAGGCGACTGACCATTTACCGTCCGGCAGGCCCATGCGCGCGGCAAAGTCCCGGGCGACGCTGAAGCACTGCGCGCGATAGCACGTGGCAAGTACCTCTGGCGAGGCGTTCTTGCAGCAGTCGGCGTCCTTGAAGCAGTGTTGGCCGGTCGGGTCGAGCTTCTTCAAATGGCGCTCGGGCAGGCCGTGAAAACTCAGCAGCAAGTGATCAAAATCATCTTCTACGTACGGCTTGGCACTCGTGACCAACGCGTCGAGGTATTCCGGCTGATCGTAGAACGGTTGCAGGATCGAGAACTGCACATTGAGTTTTTTGTCACGCACCACACGCCTGGCTTCTTCAATCACGGTGGTCACGGTGCTGTCGGCAAACTGCGGGTACAGCGGCGCCAGGGTAATCTTTTGAATGCCTTGAGCGGCGAGCCGCGTGAGGGTCGTTTCAAGCGAAGGCTCGCCATAGCGCATGGCCAATTCGACCGGGCCGTGTGTCCATTGTGTGGTCATCTGCTGTTGCAGGCGGCGGCTGAGCACCACCAGCGGCGAGCCCTCGTCCCACCAGATCGACGCGTAGGCATGCGCCGACTGCTCGGGGCGCTTGATGCAAATCAGCGACACCAGCAAGCGGCGCACCGGCCAAGGCAGGTCGATCACGTAAGGGTCCATCAGGAACTGATTAAGGTAGCTGCGCACATCGGCCACCGAAGTGGACGCCGGTGAACCCAGGTTGACCAGTAACAACGCGTGATCAGTCATGCAACATCCTATCTTCAAAGGCGGCTGGATAAGTCTTCCAGGGCCGCGTGCAACTCAGTGAACTGAAAAGTGAAACCGGCGGCCTGCAGCCGTTCGGGAATTGCCTTCTGCCCGCCCAGCAACAAGCCGGACAATTCGCCCAACCCCACCTTTAACGCAAACGCAGGCATTGGCATGAACGCGGGGCGGTGCAGCACGTGGCCGAGGGTTTTGGCGAACTCGCGGTTACGCACCGGGTGTGGCGCGCAGGCATTATAAGGACCGCGGGCATCAGCGTTGTGCAGAAGAAAATCAATCAGGGCGATTTGATCGTCGATATGCACCCAGGGCATCCACTGCCGACCGTTGCCAATCGGCCCGCCCAACCCCAGCTTGAACGGCAGCAACAGCCGCGACAAAAAGCCGCCCTTGGCCGACAGCACCAGGCCCGTGCGCACCAGCACCACGCGCACGCCCAATGCTTCGGCGCGCAGGGCGGTTTCTTCCCAGGCAATACACAACTGGCTGGGGAAATCGTCCTGTACCGGGCCACTCTCCTCGGTCAACTCGCGCTCGCCGCCGTCGCCGTACCAACCCACCGCAGAGCCGGAAATCAGCACCGCCGGTTTTTGCGCCAGGCCCTCCACCCAGGCCAGCAGGGTTTCGGTGTGGCCGATGCGGCTGCGCCACAACAGCGCCTTGCGCTTTTTGGTCCACGGGCGGTCGGCAATCGGCGCGCCAGCCAAGTTGATCACCGCGTCCACATTACCGCTCACGTCTTGCAAGCGGCCGACACCCTGCACCTGCGCACCGCACCAACGGGCGACGGTGTCTGGTTCACGGCTCCAAACGGTCAGGCGATGCCCTTGGGCAAGCCAATGCTGGCAGAGTTGGCGGCCGATAAGGCCTGTACCGCCGGTCAGCAAAATGTGCATGGGACGCTCCTCATGTAACGTTCGCCACCCGTCACTGGTCTATTTTATAGGCAGGGATGAAGCGTAATCGGGCGTGGCCTTGGTTTAAGCAACAGGTGCCTGCAGCACGTTCAAGCCTGCGCTTTAACCATAGGTCACGCCGTAAGAACAGGTACGCCAAAACTTATACTAAAAAACAATATTGTACAGCTATTGGTGTCGGCGTAGTCTGTACCCAACGGTAAAACGAGGCCTCCCATGACTGTTCCCATCGCGATCATCGGCACCGGCATCGCCGGTCTCTCCGCCGCCCGAGCGTTACAAGACGCGGGGCATGTGGTGCAACTCTTCGATAAAAGCCGCGGCAGTGGCGGCCGCATGTCCAGCAAGCGCAGTGACGCTGGCGCGCTCGACATGGGTGCGCAGTACTTCACCGCCCGCGACCGGCGCTTCGTCAACGAAGTGCAACGCTGGCAAAGCCACGGCTGGGCCGAACAGTGGAAGCCGCAGCTGTATAACTTCAAGTCCGGCCAACTCACGCCCTCCCCCGATGAACAGATCCGCTGGGTCGGCACGCCGCGCATGAGCGCAATCACCCGCGCGCTGCTTGATGACTTGCCGGTGACGTTCGGTTGCCGCATCACCGATGTGTTCCAAGGCAAACAGCACTGGAACTTGCTGGACGCCGACGGCGGCAACCATGGCCCATTCAGCCACGTCATCATTGCCACCCCGGCGCCGCAAGCCACCGCGCTGCTGGCCGCCGCGCCCAAGCTTGCGAGCGCCGCCGCCGGGGTAAAAATGGACCCGACGTGGGCCATCGCCCTGGCCTTCGACAAACCCCTGGAGACGCCGATGGAAGGCTGCTTTGTGCAAGACAGCCCGCTCGACTGGCTGGCGCGCAACCGCAGCAAACCCGGGCGCGATGCAGCCCTGGACACGTGGGTGTTGCACGCCACGAGTGCATGGAGCAAGGCGCATCTCGACCTGCCTAAAGAAGCGGTGATCGAGCACCTGCACGGCGCCTTCGCCGAACTGTTGCACAGCGCCATGCCGGCGCCGTCCTTCAGCCTGGCGCATCGCTGGCTCTACGCACGGCCGTCCGGCGCGCATGAGTTCGGCGTGTTGGCCGACGCCGACCTGGGCCTTTACGTGTGCGGCGACTGGTGCCTCTCCGGCCGTGTCGAAGGCGCTTGGCTGAGCGGCCAGGAAGCCGCGCGCCGCTTGATCGAGAACCTGTAATGAATCAGATCAACCCAGCCAAATTGCTGCTGTCAAAGTGGACAGCAGCGCGCCCCAGCAACAAAGAGAAACATTTTTTGGTAACCGAGTTGTTTCGGGACGAAGAAGGCACCGTGCTTGAAATCGAGCTCCAGGCCATTATGACCCGGCGCGCTGAACGCCTGGCGTGGCAAACCCTGCAAAACGACGACGACTGGCGAATCGGCTGGAAATAGCCCCCTCCGCAATTACTTGTACAAAATATTTGACTTGTACAGCATCAAACCTATGATGAGGTTAAGTTGTACAGAACTTGCAGTTTGTACAGGTATCTTGCAGAGGTTTGATCATGTCCGACACCGCAAAACCGAAGATCGCCATCAGCGCCTGCCTGCTGGGCGAGAACGTGCGCTTCAACGGCGGACATAAACAATCGCTGCTGTGCAGCCAAACCCTCGCCGACTATTTCGACTTTGTGCCGCTGTGCCCTGAAGTCGCCATCGGTTTGGGTATTCCGCGCGAGCCGATTCGCCTGGTGGGCGACCCGGCCAACCCACAAGCGGTCGGCAGCGTGCGCCGCGAACTGAATGTGACGCAGCCGCTGGACGACTACGGTCAGCAGATGGCGGCCGAACATACCGACTTGTGCGGCTACATCTTTATGCAGAAGTCGCCGTCGTGCGGTCTCGAAAGGGTCAAGGTCTACCGTGATAACGGCACGCCCGTCGACGGTGGCGGGCGGGGTATCTACGCCCAGGCATTTTGCGCACGCCACCCCAACCTGCCGGTGGAAGAAGACGGCCGACTGAATGACCCGGTGCTGCGCGAAAACTTCCTGACCCGTGTGTTCGTCTACGCCAGTTGGCAACAGCTGCTCAGCGAAGGCCTCAGCCGTCATCGCCTGCTGGGTTTTCATTCGCGCTACAAGTATTTGTTGATGGCCCACAGCCCGGCGCATTACAAAAGCCTGGGCCACTTGCTCGGCAGCATGCACAAGGGCACTGACCTGGATGAACTCGCCGCCTGCTACTTCAGCGACCTGATGACCGGGCTGAAAAAATGCGCCACGCGTGGCACCCATTCCAATGTGCTGCAACACATCAGCGGTTACCTCAAGCAGGCGATCAGCGCTGATGACAAACAGGAAATGCAAACCGTCATCGGCCAATACCGCCACGGCATCGTGCCCCTGGTGGTGCCATTGACGCTGCTCAAGCACCACTTTCGCCAACACCCGGACCGCTACATCGCGCAACAGGCGTACCTGCAACCGCACCCGGAAAATCTCAGCCTGCGTAATGCGATCTAATCCATGAAAAGCGCCATTGAAGCTACCCTGCAAGACGAACCCGGCGAAGACATTGCCCAAGCCCTCGAAGACGGCTGGTTGCCGATTCGCGAAGTGGCGCGCCAAACCGGCGTCAATGCGGTGACCTTGCGCGCGTGGGAGCGCCGCTACGGCCTGATCGTGCCGCAGCGCACGGCCAAAGGGCACCGCCTGTTCAGCGACGACCACGTGCAGCGCATTCACACCATTCTGACCTGGCTCAATCGCGGCGTACCGGTCAGCCAGGTAAAAGGCTTGCTCGACTCCGCCCAATCCAGCAGCGATACCGTTGAAAATGAATGGCACGCGCTGCGCCAGACCCTGGTGAGTGCAATCAGCGAATTGGCCGAGCGCCGCGTCGACGACGCCTTCAACCAAGCCATGGCGCTGTACCCGCCGCGCACCTTGTGCGAGCAATTGATGCTGCCGCTGCTCCAGGAGCTGGAACAACGCTGGCAAGGCCAGTTCGGCGCACAGATGGAGCGGGTGTTTTTCCTGTCCTGGCTGCGCAGCAAGTTTGGCGCGCGTATTTACCACAACAACCGCCAGCTCCAAGGCCCGCCGTTGCTGCTGGTCAACCACTCCGACGTGCCGCTTGAACCGCACTTGTGGCTGAGCGCCTGGCTGGCGAGTAGCGCCGACTGCCCGGTGGAAGTCTTCGATTGGCCGCTGCCGGCGGGCGAACTGGCGCTGGCGGTCGAGCACCTGCAACCGCGTGCGGTGCTGCTGTATTCAAGCAAAGCGTTACATTTTTCGGCTATCCCAAAACTTCTCAATGGTGTCAGTTGCCCAACGTTAATAGCCGGACCAACGGTATGCATCCACCAAGCCGAGTTAGCCGTATTAACCCGCGACACCCCTGAATTGTATGTGGCCGAAGACCCCTTGGCGGCCCACCAGATACTGCTCCAGCGTGGAATTGTTTAAATGCACTTGATCTGGCTGCGCACCGACCTGCGCCTACACGACAACACCGCCCTGGCCGCCGCGAGCCAGCGCGGCCCGATGGCGGCTGTGTACCTGATCACGCCCGAACAGTGGCTGGCGCACGATGATGCGCCGTGCAAAGTCGACTTTTGGCTGCGCAACCTGCAGCACTTGAGCCAGGCGCTTGGCGAGCTGAATATTCCCTTGCTGATTCGCACCGCCGCAACGTGGGACCAGGCACCTGATGTGCTGAGCACGCTGTGCCGGGAACTGTCGGTGCAGTCGGTGCACGTCAACGAGGAATATGGCATCCACGAAAGCCGCCGCGATGCCGCCGTGGCCAAGGCCCTGGAAGCCTGCGGCGTAACGTTTCACAGCTACCTGGACCAGTTGTTCTTCCAGCCCGGCAGCGTATTGACCAAAACCGGCACCTACTTCCAGGTGTTCAGCCAGTTCCGCAAGGTGTGCTACACACGCCTGCACAGCGCGTTGCCGCGCACGGTGGCGACGCCGAACGCACAAGCGCCGATGGCGCTGAAAAGCGACCCGATCCCGCACGCCGTTGCAGGCTTCGAGCCGCCCAGCGACAGCCTGCGCGCGCTCTGGCCAGCCGGTGAAGACGAAGCGCGGCGCCGTCTGGAGGCCTTCGCCGACCAGCAGATCAGCTACTACAAAGACGAGCGCGACTTCCCGGCCAAACCCGGTACCAGCCGGCTCTCTGCCTACCTCGCAGCAGGCGTGGTTTCGCCGCGCCAGTGCTTGCACGCTGCTTTGCAAAGCAACCAGGGTGAATTCGAAAGTGGCGACATCGGCGCCATTACCTGGATCAACGAGCTGTTATGGCGCGAGTTCTACAAGCACATTCTGGTCGGCTACTCACGCGTGTCACGCCACCGTGCATTCCGCCCCGAGACCGAAGCGGTAGCCTGGCGCAACGCACCCAAGGACCTTGCCGCCTGGCAAGAAGCGCGCACCGGCCTGCCGATCATTGACGCCGCAATGCGCCAATTGCTCGAAACCGGCTGGATGCACAACCGCCTGCGCATGGTCGTGGCCATGTTTCTGACCAAGAACTTGTTGATCGACTGGCGCGAAGGCGAGCGCTTTTTCATGCGCCACTTGATCGACGGCGACTTGGCGGCGAACAACGGCGGCTGGCAGTGGAGTTCCTCGACCGGCACCGACTCGGCGCCGTATTTCCGGATTTTCAGCCCGTTGAGCCAGTCGGAAAAATTCGACAGCGAAGGCGTGTTTATCAAGCATTGGCTGCCGGAGCTGGCCGCGCTGAATAAAAAGGAAGTGCACAACCCCGAGGCGGCCGGCGGCCTGTTCGGCGTGGCGGATTACCCGCGCTCGATTGTCGACCTGAAAAAGTCCCGGGAGCGTGCATTGGCAGCGTTTCGCAGCCTGCCATCGCGCGCGGCGGCGGGAGGCGCGCATGAGTGACTTCCTGCCCAGGTTCGCCCAAGCGTTTGCGACGCTCGACAAGCATAACTTGCACCTGCTCGACAGCCTTTACAGCAAAGACATCGCGTTCACCGACCCGCTGCATGAAGTTCACGGGCTGCCCGCGATGCATCGCTACTTCACCGAGTTGTACAGCAACGTCAGCCAGCTACGTTTCGACTTCCACGGTTTTGACCCGGTGGCCGAAGGCGAAGGCTATTTGCGTTGGAAAATGAGCTTCTGCCACCCACGCCTGGCCAATGGCAAGGTGATACGGGTGGAAGGTTGTTCGCACCTGCTGTGGCGCGACAACAAGGTGTACCGCCATCGTGATTATTTCGATGCGGGCGCCCTGCTCTATGAACACTTGCCAGTACTCGGCCGCGTAGTCAGTTGGCTGAAAAGGAGAATGGGATGAGCCTCACACCGCCCCGCCGATATTGGTTGACCGGCGCCAGCAGTGGCATCGGCGCCTCATTGGCCGTGGAATTACTCAACAGCGGTGCCCACGTGGCCCTCAGCTCGCGCAGCAAAGGCCCGCTGGAGGCGCTCGCTCAGCGTTATCCGGGGCAAGTGCTGGTGGTCGAAGGCGACCTGACCAACAGCCAGACCGTGCGCGAAATCGGCGAACATATCGCGCAGGTCTGGGGCTCGCTCGACACGGTGATCCTCAACGCCGGCACCTGCGAATACGTGGATGCGCGCCAGTTTGACTCGTCAATTGTCGAGCACGTGGTACGCACCAATCTACTCGCGAGCAGCTATTGCATCGAAGCGGCGCTGCCGTTGTTGCGCAAAGGCCTCACCCCGCACCTGGTGGGCGTGGCCAGCGCGGTGACCTACCTGCCGATGCCGCGCGCCGAGGCCTATGGCGCCTCCAAAGCCGGGCTGCGCTATTTGTTCGAAGCCCTGCGCATCAGCCTGTCGCCCGAGAACATCGACGTCACGGTCATCAGCCCGGGCTTTGTCGACACGCCGCTGACCGAGCGCAATGACTTCCCGATGCCGATGAGCTGGTCTGCCGATAAAGCCGCGCGGCATATCTTCGCCAAACTCGAAAAACGCCCACTGGAAATTGCCTTCCCGGCGATGTTTATCGCGACCTTATGGCCGCTGTCGAAGCTGCCCAACCGTGTGCAACTGATCATCGGCAAACGCATGCTGCGCAGCCCGCCGCCGCAGAAGGACGACCTGTGAAGATCGCCATTATCGGCAGCGGCATCGCCGGGCTGACCAGCGCTTACCTGCTCAGCCGTCGCCACGACATTAGCGTGTTCGAAGCGGGCGAGCGCATTGGCGGGCATACCCATACGGTCAATGTGACCGTCGAGGGTAAAGGCTATGCGGTGGACACCGGGTTTATCGTGTTCAACGACTGGACCTACCCCAACTTCATCCGCCTGCTGGGGCAGATTGGCGTGACGTTCAAACCCACCGAGATGAGCTTCTCGGTGTGTGACCAGAACGCAGGTTTTGAGTACAACGGCAACAACCTCAACAGCCTGTTTGCGCAGCGGCGCAATATTCTCTCACCCGGGTTCTGGGGCATGTTGCGCGACATTTTGCGCTTCAATCGCCAAGCGCCGCTGGACCTGCAAGAGCAGCGCATCAGTGCCGAGATGACCTTGGGTGATTACCTCGAAGCCGGGGGTTATGGCCCACGGTTTATAAAGCATTACATCGTGCCGATGGGCGCGGCGATCTGGTCGATGTCGCTGGCGGACATGCTCGGTTTTCCCCTGCAGTTCTTTGTGCGTTTTTTCAAGAACCACGGCTTGCTGTCGGTGAACAACCGGCCGCAATGGTGCGTGATCGAAGGCGGGTCGAGCAGCTACATCGAACCGCTGACGCGCAGTTTTCACCAGCACATCCGCCTCAATTGCCCTGTGCATAAGGTTGAGCGCACGGGTGACGGCGTGGTTATCCACAGCTCTGCCGGCAGCGAGACCTTTGATCACGTAGTGTTCGCCTGTCATAGCGATCAGGCGCTGGCGTTGTTGTCTGACCCAAGCCAGGCCGAACAGGAAATCCTCGGTGCGCTGCCTTACGCTGACAACGACGTGGTACTGCACACCGACACGCGCCTGCTGCCGGACCGCAAACTGGCGTGGGCCAGCTGGAACTATCGCCTCACCGGCGACGCGCAGACGCAGGCTGCCGTGACCTACGACATGAACATCCTGCAAGGCATCGACAGCGCGACCACCTTCTGCGTCAGCCTGAACCAGACGCCGATGATCAACCCGCTGAAAATCCTCGCCCGCTATACCTACGCCCACCCGCAATACAGCCTGGCGGCAGTCGCCGCGCAAGCACGTTGGCAAGAGCTGAACGGCGCACAGAACACGCATTATTGCGGCGCCTATTGGGCCAACGGTTTCCATGAAGACGGCGTGGTCAGCGCATTGCGCGTGGCCGCAGCCTTTGGGGAAACCCTGTGAACAGCGCCCTGTACAGCGGCTGGATAGCCCATCGCCGGTTTACGCCCAAGGCGCACGCCTTTCGCTACCGCATCGGCCTGCTGTACCTGGATTTGAGCGAACAAGAGCAAGTACTCGGGCTGTCGCCGCTGGCGGGCGCAAGTCGCCTGGCGCCGTTCGGCTTTCGTCAGCAAGACTACCTGCGTGAATTTACGCGCCACGGCATGAGTTTGACCGATGCCGTGCGCCAGCAAGTCGGCCAGGCCTTGGGCCGTACACCGCAGGGCGCTATCTGCCTGCTGACCCAGGCGCGCAGTTGGGGCCTGGCATTCAACCCAGTGAGTTTCTTTTATTGCTTCGAGGCCGACGGGCAACTGGCTGCGATCCTCTGTGAAGTGACCAACACGCCATGGCGCGAGCGTTATCACTACGTGCTGCCAGCGCAGGCGCTCGGCGCGGATCAACATCAACATTTCGCCGTGGCCAAGGCCTTCCATGTGTCGCCGTTTTTGCCGCGCGACCTCGAATACCGCATGAGCTTCAGCCCGCCCGCCGCCAAGCTCGGCGTGCACATGGCCGATTGGCAAGGCGAGCTGAAAGTCTTCGACGCCACCTTGAGCCTGCAGAAAGAATCGCTCAACCGCGCCAGCCTGCATCGCTACCTGTGGCGTTTTCCGTGGATGACCGCCAAGACCTGCCTCGCCATTTATTGGCAGGCCGTGCGCCTTTTACTCAAACGCACACCGATTTTTTCTCATCAGGCCGCCGATGGCGCCTCTCGCACTGCTGTTGGGTATAACAAGGATCGCCGCCATGAAATCCCCTAGCTTATCGGTCAAGACCAGCCGTCTGAACGTCAATGGCATGACCAGCGCATTGTTGCGCAAGGCCGTGCTGCGCCAACTCGGCCAACTGCGCCACGGCCAGTTGGTGGTGATTGAGGAGGGCGAACGCCAAGTGTTCGGCGCACGTGAAGCGCACTTGCTGGGGGAAATCCAGATCCTCGATTCGGCCGTCTGGGGCCTGGTGGCGGCCAACGGCTCGATCGGTGCCGGCGAGGCGTTTATTCACGGTTACTGGACCAGCCCCGACCTGACCGCCGTGGTTCGCGTGATGGTCAGCAACCTTGAGGTGCTCGACGCGATGGAGGGCGGCCTGGCACGCCTGGCGCGACCATTCACCCAAGGCCTGCATTGGCTCAACCGCAATACGCGCAAGGGCTCGCAAAAAAATATCGCCGCCCACTACGACTTGGGTAATGACCTGTTCGAAGAATTCCTCGACCCGACCATGATGTATTCGGCGGCGCAGTTCCTGAGCCCCGACGACACCCTGGAACAGGCGCAACTGAATAAACTGGAGCGCATCTGCCAGAAGCTTTCGCTCAAACCCACTGACCACTTGCTGGAAATAGGCACCGGTTGGGGCAGCATGGCGCTGTACGCGGCGCAGCATTACGGTTGCAAGGTCACCACCACCACGCTGTCCAAAGAGCAATTTGCCTACACCGAAAAACGCATCGAGGCCTTGGGGCTGAAGGGCCAAGTGACCCTGTTGCTGCAGGATTACCGCGACCTCACCGGGCAGTACGACAAGCTGGTGTCGATCGAGATGATCGAAGCCGTGGGCCACCGTTTTCTGCCGACTTACTTCAAGCAGTGCGCGCATTTGCTCAAGAGCGACGGCCTGATGTTGCTGCAAGCCATCACCATCCGTGAGCAACGTTTTGAGCAGGCCAAGAACAGCGTCGACTTTATCCAGCGCTATATTTTCCCCGGTGGCGCCCTGCCCTGTGTGCAGAATATGTTGCAGATCGTCAGCCGCGACACCGACATGAACCTGCTGCACATGGAGGACTTCGGCCTGCACTACGCGCGCACCCTGCGCCTGTGGCACGAAAACTTTCGTCGCGCACACAGCCGTCTCGCAGAGCTGGGCTACGATGAGTACTTCCTGCGCTTGTGGGAGTTCTACTTGTGCTACTGCGAAGGTGGGTTCATGGAACGCACGATTGGTACCGCGCAGTTGCTGCTGGCCAAGCCTGCCGCGATCAACCCGCCTTTGCTCGGACGTTTCAGTGCTTAAGCCTTTGGCGAATGCCGCGCTGTTCCAGTGCGGCTGGTTTGCGTGCGTGCTGGGTGGCGACAGCCGCTGGTTACTCGTTGGGGTCGCCGTGCTGGCCATCCATCTGCTGTGGATAAGTTCATGGTCGAAGGACGGGCGAGCCATCCTCGCCGTGACCGTGCTGGGCACCGCGGTCGACACCGTGTTGCGCGCCTTGGACGTGTTTCATTTCAGCCTTCCAGGGCCGCTGATTCCTTTTTGGCTGATGCTGCTGTGGGCGTTGCTGGCGACCACACTGCGCCACTGCCTGGCCTGGAGCGCGCAACCCTGGTGGCGCGCCAGTGTGTTGGGTGCGTTGGGCGGGCCACTGTCGTATTACGCCGGCAGCCAATTGGCCGGCGTGAGCTTTGGTTACGCCACCGTGCCGACCCTGCTCGGGCTGGCGCTGCTGTGGGCGCTGCTGTTCCCCATGCTGCATTGGGTCGCGCGGCGGCTGGGGCGTTAACGCCCGTCAGAGCATTCATACGCGCGACACGCGCTTGCCTTACACTGCGCACCTATGACCAACATCCCGCATACCCAAATCCCCGAACCCGCCGTCACTTGCTCGACGTGCGCGGCCTGTTGCTGCCAGCTGGAAGTGATGCTGATCACCGACACCGGCGTACCGGAGCGCTATATCGATACCGACGATTGGGGCGGTGAAGTGATGCTGCGCCTGGATGACGGCTGGTGCGCGGCGCTGGATCGAAACACCATGATGTGTTCGATTTATGAACGCCGGCCGCTGATCTGCCGGGAATTCGAGATGGGTGCGCCGGAATGTCTGACCGAGCGTGAAGGGATTGCGACGGTGTATCGCTGAGCGTTGGATAAGTGCCGGGCCAATGTGGGAGTGCGCGTTGCGCCCTCCCACATTAAGCATTACAGCGGCATTGTGTAGTGCAGCGCGTAACTCTCTACGCCGTCATTATTGCTGCTGATGCCTGCGTTGGAATAATGCGTGGCGCGAATACCCACTTCATGCCCACCGGTAAAGCGCAAGCCAAAGCCAAAGCGGTCTTCAAACTGGAAGGCCTGGCCGATGTTGTTGTCTTCCAGGCGCGTACGTGAGAACACCGCCACGCCGACACCCGCTTCGATGTAAGGCTTGACCGACTCGCCGGCAAACTCATACACAAATACCGGCGAGAACGACAGGCTGCTGGCGCCCGCACGATCATCACCTTCCCAGTAGGTATATGCACCGCTCCAGTAGCCGGTCAGACGCCCCACATTGCTTTGCATCCAGCTCTTATCCCAATCCGACGTCAGCCCCAGACGATACGTCATGGTCGAACTGCTTGTGCTCCCCACTCCAAATTCCAGGCCCGCCGCCTGCGCCGAAATAGAGTGCCCCACTACCGCGGCCGCAATCGCAGCCAAACAGAACAAGCGCTTCATATGAAACAGTCCTTGAGTACTAAGTTGTATGATTTTGTACAGGCAATCCCGCTATAGAAGCCAACGCGCAACCAGAAGTTCAGCCACTAACGACGATATTTCACGTTTTTTTTACGCGTTAAAGCTTCGCACAACTGCAAGATGTTTCCATAGGGTAGGTAGGACATTTCGCAGGTGATACACGTCACCGCTGGTCCAGAACTGCGCGGGCTGAGGGGTGCCGCTGGCCAACAGGTCACGCTCGCCCAACAACCGCTTGAGCTGACGCGCCACTGCGGCGCCGGTGTCGATCAGAATGATGCTTGAGGGAAGCATCTGCACCAGAAGCGGCTTGAGGAAGGGGTAATGCGTGCAGCCGAGAATAATCGTGTCGCAGCCGGCGCTGAGCAATGGCTCGACATACCCGTGCAACCTCTGGCGCAACAGCGGGCTGCCGAGGTCGCCGGTTTCTATCAGTTCGACCAGGCCTGGGCACGGCTGGGTGACCACACGCACGTCGGTGGCGAAGCGGTCGAGCAAGGCTGCGAACTTGGCGCTTTGCAGGGTGCCGGTGGTCGCGAGAACGCCGACCACGCCGTTGCGCGTGGCGGCTGCCGCAGGTTTGACGGCGGGCTCCATGCCCACCAATGGCCAGCCTGGGTAGTCCTGGCGCAGGTCGGCGACGGCCGCGACGGTCGCGGTGTTGCAAGCAATCACAAAAGCCTTGGCGCCCTGCTCGCGGAAAAATTCGGCGACGCGCCGGGAGCGTTCAAGAATGAACGCCGGGGTTTTCTCGCCGTAGGGAATATGCCCGCAATCGGCCACGTACAACAGCGACTCATGCGGCAACAACTGTTGGATTTCATCCAGCACCGACAGGCCGCCGACACCGGAATCGAACACACCGACTGGCGCGCTCTTAACCATGCTGAGTCCCACACACGCTGCAACCGGGGTCGCGCTTGACGCGTAATTCGCGAAACCGCGTGGTCAAGGCATCGATCAGCAAAAGCCGGCCCACCAGCGGCTCGCCAAAACCTGCCAACAGTTTCAGGGCTTCCAGGGCTTGCAGGCTGCCGACCAGGCCGACCAACGGGCCAACCACACCGGCTTCGCTGCAGGTCAGTTCGGTGTCGCTGCCGTGCCCGTATAAACAGTGGTAACACGGGCTGTCGGCGCGGCGCGGGTCAAACACCGACAATTGCCCTTCGAGGCGAATCGCTGCGCCGCTAATCAATGGTTTGCCGCCGGCGACACACGCGGCGTTGACGGCTTCGCGGGTGCCGAAGTTGTCGCTGCAATCGAGCACCACGTCCACCGCCGCGACCTTGGCGGCGAGCGAGTCGGCATCCAACGCTGTGCGATGCGCGACCAAGGTGATTTCAGGGTTGATGGCGCTCAGGCGGCGCATGGCCGAATCGACCTTGGCCTGCCCGACGCTGTCGGTGTCATGGATGATCTGGCGCTGCAGGTTGGTCAGGTCGACGCTGTCGAAGTCGGCCAAGTGCAACTCGCCGACACCGGCCGCCGCCAGGTACAGCGCGACGGGCGCGCCCAGGCCACCGAGGCCGACGATCAACGCGCGGCTGTTTTTCAGGCGCAACTGACCCTCGATGTCGACATGCTGCAACAGAATCTGTCGGCTATAGCGCAACAGCTCCTGGTCGGTCAGCACGGCCGGCGGCCCAGGCTGATGCGCTCGTGGCCGCCGAGGTCAATGCGGCTGTGAACGTCTTCAAAACCTTCGCCCAACAACAGCTCACGCACGGCCTCGGCCTGATCGTAACCGTGTTCCAGCAGCAGCCAGCCAGCCGCATTCAAGTGCGCCGGGGCCGCGGCGATGATCAGCCGCAGGTCGTCGAGGCCGTCATGGCCTGCCACCAATGCACTGGCCGGTTCAAAGCGCACATCGCCCGCCACCAGGTGCGGGTCATTGTCGGCTATGTACGGCGGGTTGCTGATGATCAGGTCAAAGGTGTGGCCTTGCAGCGCGCTGAACCAGTGGCTGTTCAGCACCGTGGCATTTTTAAGGTGCAGGCGCTGGCGATTGCGTTCGGCCAGGGCAACGGCTTCCAACACCCGATCGACCGCCGTGACCTGCCAGGCCGGGCGTTCACTGGCCAGGGCCAAGGCGATGGCGCCGCTGCCGGTGCCCAGGTCGAGGACCTTGGCCGGTGTAGCCGCGAGCAATTCCAAGGCAGCTTCCACCAGCAACTCGGTTTCCGGGCGCGGGATCAGCGTGTGCGGCGCGACTTCCAGGTCCAACTTCCAGAAGCCTTGTTGCCCGAGGATGTACGCCACCGGCTCACCGCCACGGCGACGTTGCAGGAAGTCGGCAAAGGTCAGCGCCGCTTCGCTGCTGACAATTTTTTCGGGCCAGGTGTGCAGGTAGCTGCGCGATTTACCCAAGGCAGCGGCGAGCAACAGTTCTACGTCCAGACGCGCAGTCGGCGAGTCGGGCAAGTCGGCGGCGCGCAGCATGCTGGCAATAATGGTCATTTATTCACCTATCGCCGCCAATTGATCAGCCTGGTATTCGGCGAGCAACGGTTCGATCACCGCGTCCACGCCACCGGCAAGAATTTCGTCGAGGGAATAAAGGGTCAGGTTTACCCGGTGATCGGTGACCCGGCCCTGGGCAAAGTTGTAGGTACGAATGCGCTCGGAGCGATCGCCCGAACCCACCAGCAATTTACGCTCGCTGGCAATCGCATTGGCGGCGGCGCTGGTCTGTTGGTCGTTGAGTTTGGCCGATAGCCAGGACATGGCCCGCGCACGGTTTTTGTGCTGCGAACGTTCTTCCTGGCATTCCACCACGATGCCCGACGGCAAGTGCGTGATGCGAATCGCCGAGTCGGTCTTGTTCACGTGCTGGCCACCGGCGCCGGACGAGCGGTAGGTGTCGACACGCAGGTCCGCCGGGTTGATCTCGATGGCTTCCTGCTCGTCCGGCTCGGGCAATACCGCCACGGTGCATGCCGAGGTGTGGATACGGCCCTGCGATTCAGTCGACGGAACCCGCTGCACACGGTGTGCACCGGACTCGAACTTCAACTTGCCGTAGACATTGTCGCCTTCAACCCGCGCGATGACTTCTTTATAGCCGCCGTGTTCACCTTCGTTCTCGGACAGAATCTCGACACGCCAGCCGCGCCGCTCGGCGTAGCGCGAATACATACGAAACAAGTCGCCGGAGAAAATCGCCGCCTCGTCACCACCAGTGCCGGCGCGGATTTCGAGGAATACGTTGCGCCCATCGTTAGAGTCTTTGGGCAGCAGCATGCGCTGCAGGTCGCCCTCCAGCTCAAGCAGCTTGTCTTTGGCTTCGCGAACTTCTTCCACGGCCATTTCACGCATGTCCGGGTCGCTGTCCTTGAGCAGCGCTTGCGCACCTTCGAGGTCAGCCTGGGTTTTCAGCCAGTGGGTGTAAGTCGCCGCAATGGGTTCAACTTCCGCGTATTCCTTGGAATAGGTGCGGAACTTGATCTGATCGGAGATGATTTCGCCATCCCCGAGCAAGGCGGTCAGTTCTTCAAAACGGTCCTGGAGCACGTCCAGTTTATTGAGCAGTGACGCTTTCATTGCGGTTTTTTATCCGAAGAGCTGTCTGACGCGCCCTCACCGAGGGCAAAGAGTTCCTGGGCCATGGCCAGCGCATCAAGGCGGCCTTCGGCGGTAAGCTTTTTCAACTGTACGCTGGGTGCGTGGAGCAACTTATTGGTCAAGCCACGCGCCAGTTGCAGCAGCACCTCTTCGGCGCTGCTGCCATTGGCGAGCAAACGCTGGGCCTTGATCAACTCCTCGTCGCGCAGGCGTTCGCCCTGCTGACGGTAGGCCTTGAGCACGTCGACGGCCGCCAATTCACGCAGGCGCACCATAAAATCTTCGGCGCCGACGCTGACCATCTCCTCGGCAGCCTGGGCAGCACCCTGGCGACTTTTGAGGTTTTCAGCGACCACTTCATGCAAATCGTCGACGCTGTAGAGGTAAACGTCGTCTAACTCGCCGACTTCCGGCTCGATGTCACGCGGGACCGCGATGTCCACCATAAAGATCGGCTTGTGCTTGCGCAGCTTCAGCGCGCTCTCGACCGCGCCTTTGCCAAGGATCGGCAATTGGCTGGCGGTGGAGCTGATAACGATGTCGCTGCGCACCAGTTCAGCCGGGATGTCCGACAGCAGTACCGCGTGCGCACCGAACTGCTCGGCGAGAATGCTCGCACGTTCCAGGGTGCGGTTGGCGACCACAATACGCTTCACGCCCAAGTCGTGCAGGTGACGGGCGACCAAGGTGATGGTTTCACCGGCGCCGATCAGCAACGCCTGGCTGCGCTGCAAGTCGCTGAAAATCTGTTTGGCCAGGCTGACGGCGGCAAACGCCACGGACACCGGGTTTTCACCGATGGCGGTGTCGGTGCGCACCTGCTTGGCGGAATTGAACGTGGCCTGGAACAAGCGGCCGAGCAGCGGCCCCACGGTGCCAGCCTCGCGGGCCACGGCGTAGGCGGATTTCATCTGGCCGAGGATCTGTGGTTCGCCCAACACCAGCGAGTCGAGCCCGGAGGCGACGCGCATCATGTGACGAACTGCCGCATTATCTTCATGCACATAAGCACACGCGCGCAGGTCGTCGAGGCCCAAATGGTGATAATCGGCCAGCCAGCGCAGCACACCATCCGCTGACAGATGCTCCTGCTCTATATAAAGCTCGCTGCGATTGCAGGTCGAAAGGATCGCAGCTTCGCGGCTGTCGGTGAGCCGGCAGAGCTGCTGCAAGGCCTCAACCAACTGCTCCGGCGTAAACGCCACGCGCTCGCGCACGTCTACGGAAGCAGTCTTGTGGTTAATACCGAGTGCGAGGAAGGCCATTCAATATCGCTGATGATGTCGGGAAGCCGTCAATTGTCCTACTTCGAAAGATCCAGAACAACCACCGTCGTCTATTGTCCTTATACATTGAGCCTATGCAGGGGCGAGCGCGCCCCTGCAAAGCCAGGATTTAGAGCATTACGGGTGCCCCGGTTATGTTTGGCCGAAGGCTTGTGTCATGATGATCCGACCGCAGGTTAGTCGTCCTCTCCGATATGAATAGATCTTCCGCGTTGTTCCTTGCTCTCATCTTCCTCAGCGGCTGCCAAGCTTTGGCACCCGTGTCGCCGGACGCTACGCCGCCGGTGGAAGACAGCCCTCCCGTCCCTGAAAAGCCGAAGGTTTATTCCTCGTTCAAAGAAGAAACGGTGTACAGCCTGCTGTCGGCGGAACTCGCCGGCCAGCGTAATCGTTTCGACATTGCGCTGGATAACTACGTGACCCAGGCCATCAACACGCAGGACCCGGGCATCGCGGAGCGCGCGTTTCGCATCGCCGAGTACCTGGGCGCGGACCAGGCGGCACTCGATACCTCGCTGATCTGGGCGAAAAACGCGCCGGACGATCTCGAAGCACAGCGCGCGGCGGCAATTCAACTGGCGCGCGCCGGGCGCTATGACGACTCCATGGTCTACATGGAGAAAGTCCTGCAGGGCAAAGGTGACACGCATTTCGACTTCCTTGCGCTGTCGGCTGCCGATACCGACCAGGGCACGCGTAATGGCCTGATGAAAAGTTTTGACCGCCTGCTGCAAAAGCACCCGAAGAACAGCCAGCTGATTTTCGGCAAGGCCTTGCTGCTGCAACAAGATGATGAGGCCGACGCCGCGCTCAAGTTGCTGGAGCAGAACCCGCCGGAAGACGGCGAAATCGCCCCGATTTTGCTGCGCGCGCGCCTGCTGCAGAACCTCAATCGCGGCAAGGAAGCGATTCCGCTGCTGGAAAAAAGCATCAAAAAATACCCGGACGACAAGCGTTTGCGCCTGACGTATGCGCGCATGCTGGTTGAGCAGGACCGCATGGCGGACGCCAAAGTGCAGTTCGCCAACCTGGTGCAGCAATACCCGGACGACGACGAGTTGCGCTACTCCCTGGCACTGGTGTGCCTGGAAGCCAAGGCCTGGGACGAGGCCAAGGGCTATCTGGAAGAGTTGATCCAACGCGAAAGCCATGTCGACTCGGCGCACTTGAACCTCGGCCGTATCGCCGAGGAGCGCAACGACCCGCAAGCCGCGCTGCTCGAATACGCGCAGGTTGGCCCTGGTAACGACTACCTGCCGGCCCAATTGCGCCAGGCCGACATCCTGATCAGCAATGGCCGCACCGACGAGGCGGAAAAACGCCTGGCCGCCGCGCGCGACGCCGAACCGGATTACGCGATCCAGTTGTACCTGATCCAGGCCGAGACCCTGTCGGCCAACAACCAGGGCGAGCGCGCCTGGAAACTGCTGCAACAAGCCTTGTTGCAATACCCCGACGATTTGAACCTGCTGTACACCCGTGCCATGCAGGCGGAAAAACGCAATGACCTGGCGCAGATGGAAAAAGACCTGCGGCTGATCATCAAGCGCGACCCGGACAACGCCATGGCGCTGAACGCCTTGGGCTACACCTTGTCCGACCGCACCACGCGTTACGCCGAAGCCAAAGTGCTGATTGAACAAGCGCACAAGCTCAACCCGGAAGACCCGGCCGTGCTCGACAGCCTTGGCTGGGTAAACTACCGCCTGGGTAACCTGGACGAGGCCGAACGCTTGCTGCGCCAGGCGCTGGAGCGTTTTCCCGACCAGGAGGTGGCAGCGCACTTGGGTGAAGTACTGTGGGCCAACGGCAAACAGCGCGAAGCCCGTCAAATCTGGGAGAAGTTCCTCAAGGAGCAACCCGAAAGCCCTATCCTGCGCGGCACCATCAAGCGCCTGACCGGATCCGAGACCCTTTAAGCTTATGTTCTTGCGCCACGTTATTGTTTTCAGTTTTATCGCCTTGCTCGCCGGTTGCGCGGGCACAGGCAGCCGTGAATCCGTTGAAGGCCAGGGCAACCCGGCGCAATGGCAACAACACAAGGACCAGCTCAGCAGCATCGATGGCTGGCAGATCGAAGGCAAAGTCGGGGTGCGCGCGCCGAAAGACTCCGGCAGCGGCACGTTGTTCTGGCTGCAACGCCAGGATTACTACGACATTCGTTTGTCTGGCCCGCTGGGCCGCGGCGCTGCGCGCCTGACCGGTCGGCCTGGGCAGGTGAGCCTTGAAGTGGCCAACCAGGGCCGCTATGAAGCGCCCACCCCGGAAGCGTTGCTGGAAGAACAGATTGGCTGGAAGTTGCCGGTCTCGCACCTGGTGTGGTGGGTACGTGGTTTGCCCGCGCCCGACAGTAAAAGTCGCCTGAGCCTCAACGGCGACAGCCGCCTGGCCACCCTGGAGCAGGATGGCTGGCAGGTTGAATACTTAAGCTACGTGCAGCAAAGCGGTTACTGGCTGCCCGAGCGCATCAAGCTGCACGGCACTGACCTGGATGTGACGCTGGTGATCAAGGACTGGCAACCGCGCAAGCTGGGGCAATAACGTGAACGCAGACCGCCTGACCCTGCCCGCCCCGGCCAAACTCAATTTGATGCTGCACATTCTGGGTCGCCGCGAAGACGGCTACCACGAGTTGCAGACGCTGTTTCAATTTCTCGACTACGGCGATGAACTGACCTTCGCCGTACGCGACGATGGCGTGATTCAGTTGCATACAGCCTTTGAAGGTGTGCCCCACGACAGCAACCTGATTGTGAAGGCCGCAAAAAAACTTCAAGAGCAATCAGGTTGCCCGCTCGGCATCGACCTCTGGATCAATAAAGTTTTGCCCATGGGCGGCGGCATTGGTGGCGGCAGCTCAAACGCCGCAACCACGCTGCTGGGTCTTAATCATTTGTGGAAGCTCGGCTGGAGCCCTGATCGCTTGGCGGCGCTGGGCCTGACACTGGGCGCCGACGTGCCGGTTTTCGTGCACGGGCACGCCGCTTTTGCTGAGGGTGTGGGCGAAAAACTCACCCCGGAATACCCCGAAGAGCCGTGGTATGTCGTGCTTGTTCCGCAAGTATCTGTAAGTACAGCAGAAATTTTTTCAGATCCACTGTTGACACGTAACTCTCCTCCCATTAAAGTGCGCCCCGTTCCCAAGGGAAACAGTCGAAATGACTGCTTGCCGGTTGTAGCAAGGCGTTATCCAGAGGTACGTAACGCTTTGAATTTGTTAGGTAAATTTACCGAAGCAAAATTAACCGGCACTGGAAGTTGTGTGTTTGGGGGCTTCCCAAGCAAAGCTGAAGCTGATAAAGTCTCGGCCCTTCTTACAGAGACCCTTACAGGGTTTGTAGCAAAGGGAAGCAACATTTCGATGTTGCATCGCACGCTGCAAAATCTGCTCTAAAAGGAACCGAGTGTTAGGCACTCGTTGCAACAGATACAGGGGCGTCGCCAAGCGGTAAGGCAGCAGGTTTTGATCCTGCCATGCGTTGGTTCGAATCCAGCCGCCCCTGCCATTTTCTAATACTCATCCAGGTTACCCTCAGCCTCTAGGTACTGCGCGTGTCCAAGATGATGGTCTTTACGGGGAACGCCAACCCCGATCTGGCTCGACGTGTCGTACGTCAGCTGCATATCCCTCTCGGTGACATCTCTGTCGGCAAATTTTCCGACGGCGAAATTACAGCCGAGATCAATGAAAACGTCCGCGGTAAAGATGTCTTCATTATTCAGCCGACCTGCGCTCCGACCAACGACAACCTGATGGAACTCGTCGTGATGGCTGATGCCTTCCGCCGCTCCTCAGCGACTCGAATCACAGCTGTAATCCCTTACTTTGGTTATGCCCGTCAGGATCGCCGTCCGCGTTCCGCACGTGTGGCTATCAGCGCGAAAGTCGTCGCTGACATGCTGACCGTGGTAGGCATCGACCGTGTTCTCACGGTTGACCTGCACGCTGACCAAATTCAGGGTTTCTTCGATATTCCAGTGGATAACATCTACGGCTCCCCGGTATTGGTGGATGACATTGAAGATCAGCGCTTTGAAAACCTGATGATCGTGTCCCCGGACATTGGTGGCGTCGTGCGTGCACGTGCCGTTGCCAAATCCCTGGGCGTGGACCTCGGGATCATCGACAAACGCCGTGAAAAAGCCAATCACTCTGAAGTGATGCATATCATCGGTGATGTCGAAGGGCGTACCTGTATTCTGGTTGATGACATGGTCGACACCGCCGGCACGCTGTGCCACGCGGCAAAAGCCTTGAAAGAGCACGGTGCCGCTAAAGTCTTCGCCTACTGCACACACCCTGTGCTGTCGGGCCGAGCGATCGAGAACATCGAGAACTCCATGCTGGATGAACTGGTGGTGACTAACACCATCCCGTTGTCCGCTGCTGCTCAAGCCTGTTCGCGTATCCGCCAACTGGATATTGCGCCGGTAGTTGCCGAGGCGGTTCGCCGCATCAGCAATGAAGAATCGATCAGCGCGATGTTCCGCTAAGGGTCAAACCTTCGGAACCTCTCACTGACGAAAAGCGCCCCGCCCCAGCATTCTGCCGGGGCGGGGCTTTTTTGCCCATATCGCCTTTAGCGCTGGTCGCAAACGCTGGGGCGAATGTGGTTATTTTGGAGATACAACATGAACGATTTTACTCTGAATGCTGAACTGCGTTCCGACCTGGGGAAAGGTGCGAGCCGCCGCCTGC
The DNA here is from genome assembly GCF_049199985.1 of Pseudomonas kitaguniensis. NCBI lineage: Bacteria > Pseudomonadati > Pseudomonadota > Gammaproteobacteria > Pseudomonadales > Pseudomonadaceae > Pseudomonas > Pseudomonas kitaguniensis. The sequence continues at coordinate 77,575 of NZ_JBLZPT010000002.1, read as the reverse complement.
GTCGTCTCGCAAGCCTGGTTCCAGCTGTAGTTTACGGTGGCGAAAAAGCCCCTGAATCCATCAGCATGCTGGCTAAAGAAGTTGCCAAACTGCTCGAAAACGATGCTGCCTACAGCCACGTTATCGAACTGAACGTTGGCGGCAAAAAGCAGAACGTCATCATCAAAGCTCTGCAACGTCACCCATCCAAGGGCCACGTTTTGCACGCTGACTTCATCCGTGTCGTAGCGGGCCAGAAACTGACCGCAATCGTGCCTGTGCACTTTGTTGGTGAAGAAGCTCCGATCAAGAAAGGTGGCGTTGTTTCCCACACGACTACCGAGATCGAAGTAAGCTGCCTGCCGAAAGATCTGCCTGAGTTCATCGAAGTCGACCTGTCGGCTGCTGAAATCGGCACCATCATTCACCTGTCCGACCTCAAAGCCCCTAAAGGCGTTGAGTTCGTAGCACTGGCTCACAACGACGACAAGGCTGTTGCCAACGTCCACGCGCCACGTGTTGTAGCTGAAGATGAAGAAGGCGAAACCGCTGCAGAGTAATGCTCTCTGCAACGTCGGAGCTTGAGGCAACATCGCGGACCGAAACGTAGCGAGAAAGCGGGCGATAACGCGAAGTTTATCTCTGGATAAGTGAGCTCCTGTCGTCCACTTTCGCCGCACAACGGTTGCGGCGATGTTACCCACAACTCCAAAGGAAGGGCCCCTGTCGTGACCGCCATTAAACTGATCGTTGGCCTGGGAAATCCAGGCGCCGAATACGAACAGACCCGGCATAACGCGGGGGCCTTTTTTGTTGAGCGCATCGCCCACGCCCAAGGTGTGAACCTGGTGGCCGATCGCAAATATTTTGGCCTGACCGGGCGCTTCTCGCATCAGGGTCAGGATGTTCGTCTACTGATTCCCACCACCTACATGAACCGCAGCGGCCAGTCTGTCGCGGCGCTTGCGGGTTTCTTCCGGATCAAACCCGAAGAAATCCTGGTGGCCCATGACGAACTGGACCTGCCACCCGGCGTTGCCAAGCTCAAGCTGGGCGGCGGGCATGGCGGGCACAATGGCCTGCGCGACATCATCGCGCAGTTGGGCAATCAGAATAATTTTTACCGTCTGCGGCTTGGCATTGGCCACCCAGGCGTTGCCAGTATGGTTTCAAATTTCGTCCTGGGTCGTGCGCCACGCGCCGAACAGGAAAAACTCGATGCCAGCATCGACTTTGCCCTCGGCGTGCTGCCGGATATCTTCGCCGGTGAATGGAACCGTGCGATGAAAAACCTGCACAGCCAGAAGGCCTGACTTTTACCGAGGGGAAACACCATGGGATTCAATTGCGGCATCGTCGGCCTGCCCAACGTCGGCAAATCCACCCTGTTCAACGCCCTGACCAAGTCCGGTATTGCGGCGGAGAACTTCCCCTTCTGCACCATCGAACCGAACAGCGGCATCGTGGCCATGCCGGACCCGCGCTTGCAAGCCCTGGCGGCCATCGTCAACCCCAAGCGCGTGCTGCCGACCACCATGGAATTCGTCGACATCGCAGGCCTGGTGGCGGGCGCGTCGAAAGGCGAAGGCCTGGGCAACAAGTTCCTGGCCAACATCCGTGAAACCGATGCCATCGCCCATGTGGTCCGCTGCTTTGAAGACGAGAACGTGATTCACGTCTCCAACAGCGTCGACCCGAAACGCGACATCGAGATCATCGACCTGGAGCTGATTTTCGCCGACCTCGACAGCTGCGAAAAGCAACTGCAGAAAGTTGCGCGTAACGCCAAGGGTGGTGACAAGGACGCCGTGGTCCAAAAAGGCCTGCTGGAGCAATTGATCGCTCACTTCACCGTCGGCAAACCGGCGCGCAGCCTGATGAAGAGCATGAGCGCCGACGAAAAAGCGGTGGTCAAAGGCTTCCATCTGCTGACCACCAAGCCGGTGATGTACATCGCCAACGTCGCTGAAGACGGCTTCGAGAACAACCCGCTGCTCGACGTGGTCAAGGCCATCGCCGACGAAGAAGGCGCGATTGTGGTGCCGGTGTGCAACAAGATCGAAGCAGAAATCGCCGAGCTCGATGATGGCGAAGAGAAAGACATGTTCCTTGAGGCCTTGGGCCTGGAAGAGCCTGGCTTGAACCGTGTGATCCGCGCAGGCTACGAAATGCTGCACCTGCAGACTTACTTCACCGCCGGTGCCGAAGAAGTCCGCGCCTGGACCGTCAAAGTCGGCGCCACCGCCCCACAGGCCGCTGGCGTGATCCACACCGACTTCGAAAAAGGCTTCATCCGCGCCGAAGTGATCGCCTACGACGACTTCATCCAGTACAAAGGTGAGGCTGGCACCAAGGAAGCCGGTAAATGGCGCCTGGAAGGCAAGGAATACATCGTCAAGGATGGCGACGTGATGCACTTCCGTTTCAACGTGTAAGCATTACTGGCGGCTTTGGCCGCCCACAAAAAAGCCGATGCAGTGCATCGGCTTTTTTGTGGGCGAGTGATTAACCCCAGGCCTTTTTAACCTGAAAAACAATTGAGCCGCATTAACCTCCCAACACATCTAACTTCTCCTACATCATTCGCGCAAGTTCCTACTTTTAAAATAGAACAAAAAATCTATAATTTCCATTCCGCTGACCGGTGCCTGCTGACCGCTGCCTAACTAGTACACCGTGATAATGGAGCACCCATGCGATGTCGGACTCCTACAATAGGGACATTGAAACGGCCCCCTCACTTATTGAGGGTCCAGACATTGAAAATACACTTAATAGCACCGCGTCACTTAATATAGACATCCTGTTACTGGGCGAAACCGGTACGGGCAAGGATACCTTGGCCCAGCGGGTTCATCGTTTGTCGAGACGGCGCGGCAGCTTCATTGCGGTCAATTGTGCCGCCATCCCGGACAGCCTCGCAGAAAGCCAATTGTTCGGCGTCAACAGCGGCGCCTTTACCGGGGCAATGCAGTCGCGGGCAGGCTTTGTTGAGGCGGCTCATCTGGGCACCCTGTACCTTGATGAGATCGACAGCATGCCCTTGAACCTGCAGGCCAAATTGCTTCGGGTGCTGGAGTCGCGTGGCGTTGAAAGGCTTGGTTCAACCCGCTTCATCCCGGTCGATATGCGGGTTATTGCTTCCGCCCAGCAGTCACTGGACCAAATGGTCGAGCAAGGCACCTTCCGGCGCGACCTGTATTTTCGACTGAATGTGGTCAGCCTCCAACTCCCGGCCCTGCGCGACCAACGAGAAAGGATCATCCCCTTGTTCCTGGAGATGGTCCAACAAGAGGCGGACCTTTTCAAATGCCCTGCTCCAACCCCGCCCGGTGAGTTATTGCAACAGTTGCTGTGCCACGCCTGGCTGGGCAACGTGCGCGAACTGCGCTCGACCGCCAAACGGTTCGTACTGGGATTACCCGCGCTTTCGCTGCCCCTGAGCAACCAGCACGACGGCGAAATGAGCCTGAAGGCACGCTTGCAACAAATTGAAAAAGCCCTGATTGAAGAATCACTGCGCCGCAACGACCATTCAGTCGATAGCGCAGCGATTGAGTTGGGCGTCGCCAAACGCACGCTCTATTACCGCATGAAGCAACTCGAAATATAACCGGCAGCGTGCGACAGCTGAAACTTTCCTCTGGCGTGCAACTCCAGCGTTACTCCAAAAGGCAACACGAAGCAATAATTTACATAGATACCTATAAAGTTTGGAACGCTTTGTTTGTCATCCGCCACTTATAAAGCGAGTGATTTCACAGCCACTCAACACCCCACGATAGCCACTGTTCGCTATCAGACTTTATTTAAAATCGTATAGGTGATTTATGTCCTCAATCTCAGGTTTGGGTAGCTCCAGCGCAGGTAACCAGGCGCAACTGGATGCCATCAACGCTGATAAAGAAAAGAAAGTAGTCGACGAGGCCAAAAAGACTGCTGAACAAGAACTGACTACCGCAAAAGCCGGCCGCATTAAATCTTTGCGATTCGCCTAAGCCAGACCAACCTCCTCAGCCCATCAGGTTGAGGAGGTTTTCAGCGTCACCCCGCGTACAACAATCGACACGTTCGATGGAGATTCATATGTACATCGCAACCCCAGGGCTCGCAGAAACCAGAAACACCAGCACCCAGGCCGATGCCTTTGGCGCGATCAACCGGGCGGCGGACATCAGTTTTTTCAACGCCCAACTAGGCAACCCCGAACAGCCCGGCAAAGGCGTCGCGCCCGCCATGGCATCGCCTCCCGTGTCCTGGGGCTCTACTGAGTCGGACACGTTATCCAGGCGCGTGTCCAAAGGGTTCAGGGATTCTAGCCAGAACAAAAATACCAAGGATGCGAACGAGTTCGCCCAATCGCTCGCCGAGGCGCATATCGACATCATGTCACGGGTCAAGGTAATCAGCGCACTCACAAAAGGCATCGATAAAATTTCAAGCATGGGGTAGTTGCATGTACCGCCGTCTAATCAGCCTATTATTTATCTCAACGACCTTAATACTCACGGGCTGTGGCGACAGCGTAGAGCTGCATCGCAATATTTCCGAGCCGGAAGCCAACGAAGTCATCGCGGAACTGGCGGACAAACAAATCCGTGCACAGAAGATACCGGGCAAAGATGGCGTCGCTGTTCGGGTCAAGGCCAGTGACATCAGTCGCGCGGTTCGTACTCTGGACGCTGCGGGGCTGCCCAGACTGGCCCGCTCAACCTTGGGCGATATTTTTCGCAAAGAGGGCGTCATCTCCACCCCGCTGGAAGAGCGCGCACGTTATATCTACGCGCTTTCCCAGGAACTTGAATCGACCCTGTCCAACATCGACGGCGTGATCGTCGCACGTGTGCATGTGGTGCTGCCTGAACGAATAGCGCCAGGCGAGCCGGTGCAGCCGGCGTCGGCGTCTGTATTCATCAAGCATGACCCGCGACTGGAACCTGACAAGATCAATCCGCGAGTGCGCAGGATGGTCGCCAGCAGCATCCCCGGAATGGCTTCGGCGGTAGACAATACTGCCAAACTGACCGTGGTGTTCGTACCCGCCACGGCCTATATAGAGCAGCAAAAACTTATCCATCTCGGACCATTTCTGGTACCGGAGCAAGACGTCGGGTTCTGGCGCATGAGCATTTTCGCGCCGCTGGTTGCGTTGATTCTGGGCGGTATTGCCTGGCAAGTCTGGCGCCGCAGGCAAACGCGCGCCTCTGCAGCAACGCCTGCCGCAGCCGACGCTGATGAGTGAAGACCTCAGTTGGGCAAGATGGTGGGCCTTCCCCTGGGAGAATGCCCACGTCGACTGGCTCACACAAACCGGCTTTGTAGAGACAACGGCGCTTTCACGCAGCCATCATGGCCGGGTCAGCAGCATGTTCGAGATCGCCCCCGAGCTTCCCCCGCCGACCTCGGCGGCCTTGCTGAAACTGGTGCTGAGTCGCGCGCAACAACAGGAACTCGTACTCGAACTCGTCAATGAGGTGTACAACGCGCCCCCCGGCAGCCAGTTGAATCAAGAACAGCTTCTTTGGTGCCAGCGCTTGGCCAAGGCGCTTCCAACAGGCCCAACACCGGTGGCTGTCGGCGACCCCTTGCACTACCTGCGGGCCTGGGTGCCCCCCGTTATCTGGCAACGGCTGCGTTTGAGCTTTGCTCGCCCAAGGGTGCTTGAGTTGGAGCAAAAACCCAAGCTGGCGGACACGCATGGCCGGCTGGACACCCTGTGGCAAGCCACTATTTGGCGCGCAACCTCTACCCCTGTCGATGATGCCCTGCGCGCCCCCCGCGAGAATTCCAATCATGTTTTGCGCCCGCAAGATTGAGCTGCACACCCTCACTCACGACCTGCCGACGGCCCTGATTCCCAAGGAAATGCTTGCTGATTACACCCAGGCCCGTCAAATGCTGGAACTCGCCGAAACCCAAGCGCAGGCGCTCATACACCAAGCCGAAGAGCGTTGCGAGAGCCTGTTGCAAACTGCCCGTGAGGCGTTCTGGGAGCGCGCCAATGCCCAACTGCAAAGCTGGGAGTCGGAGCGACTGGCGATGTTCGATGAGTTGGAGCATGCCGCCACCTGCGTCGTTAACACGGCAATTCGAAGCATCCTGGAGGAGACCGTACCCGCCCAGCGCCTCGCCGCATTGCTCAATAAATTACTGGCGGCCCAACTGCCGGCGGTCGAGGCGAACTTACTGTGCAACCCGCTGGACCGCGAACTTGTAGAGCAATGGCTTAGCTCCCACTGCGCAGTGCCGTGGACGCTTCGCGTTGAAAACGGGCTGGCCACGCAGTCCCTGGTGCTTGAAACAGAAGATGGCGGGTTTCACATCAATTGGACCGATGCCATCAATATGCTCGTGGCGGTCCCACCCACGACCAAAATCAAGTGACAACTTAGCTCAATAAAAACCTATCTTTTTTAAAAAAACTGGTCGCCGATGGAACTGGTCATTCACCAGGCGCCACACAGGCAATAGAACCCCATTGGAGATACAAGCGATGAATGCTGACGCACGCGTACTCAGTAATCTCTACCGGCAGCAAATTCGCTCCGAAAAAAACCTCGACCAAATCAGTGCCGATATTCCAAACATCGAACGCAGCGAAGACACAACGATGTTCCTGGAGTTTCTGAATGAGGAGAAGTCCAGGCTGGTCAACAATTTTGCGGTGAGTTCGACCTACCTCAGCTACAAACACGAAACGGTTAAATCCGCCATCAATGTCGTCTAGTGACTGGCAGCAAACGTTGACGGACTGTTTGAGTGGCCACCAACAGACGGTTCTGCTGTTTGAACAGGATGATGAGGTCAACGTGCAGTGCGACGAACAACGCGTCGTGCTGCGTGCTCAACTGACCCCTGCAGACCTCGAATTTCCGCTGCAATCCTGGTGCCTTCTCGGCCAGTCCAGCCTGGCGCATTTCCAGGGCGCACTGGCCTTGGCACCCGCCACAGGCCACCTCTGGCTGGTGCAATGCCTGCCTAGGCAATGCAGCCAAAAACACCTGTTGAAATCCCTTGAAGTGCTTCTCAACCAACGTGACACCTGGCGCAGCGTAACGGCGCGCCTGAGAAAGGCCGGGCGCAAGTTCCAGCCCACTTCATTACGTCAGCTGCCGCACTGAAACAGAGACCCTGTCATGCCTAGCAAGATCAACAAGCACACCCGCTTGCGTTTAAACGCGCCCGCGGCGTTGGTAAAACGCGCGCCCTGGCGTTGCCTGCTCGCCTTGCCCTTACTGTTGGCGCCGCTGCACAGCAGCCTTGCCGCGATCCCCCCAGAATGGAAAAACACCGCCTACGCCTATGAGGCCAATCATAAGCCGCTGCGAGATGTACTCGAGGACTTCGCTCAGACCTTTGGCACACAACTGCAAGTCGACGGCCTGCTGGACGGGACGGTCAATGGCAAGATACGCGCGAATACTCCGCAGTCGTTGCTCGACAGGCTTGGGGTGGAACACCGCTTCCAGTGGTACTTGTACAACAACACCCTGTATATCAGCACCCTGGACCTGCAAGAGTCCGCGCGCCTGGAGGTCTCTTCCGAGACCGTCGCCGACCTCAAGCGCGCGCTGACCGACATCGGCCTGCTCGACAGCCGTTTCGGCTGGGGTGAGCTGCCCGATGACGGGGTGGTGCTGGTGTCTGGCCCCAAGCGCTATATCGACCAGATCAAGCAGTTCAGCAGCCAGCGCAAATCACCTGACGAAAAGCAGAGCGTGCTCAGTTACCCACTGAAATTCGCCAACGCCGGCGATCGCCAGATCGATTATCGCGGTGAAAAAATAACCATTCCAGGCGTCGCGAGCATGCTGCGCGGGTTGTTGGAACCGCGCTCACCCAGCACCCTCTCAAGCATGAGCCAAAACCGCTCATCCGCCTCCCAGCCCTCTCCCATCACACCGAATTTCCCGCGGTTGAGCAACCCGATGTTGGGGCAGATGCTTGGCCAGACAGCCAACCAGGGGCCGTTGGAAACGGGCGCAAGCCTCAGCCCGCGAGCACCGGTGTCTATGGGCCGAATTCGCGTCGAAGCCGATGTGCGCAATAACGCCGTACTGATTTATGACCTGCCGGAGCGGCACGCGATGTATCGAGAGCTGCTTACCCAGCTCGATGTGGCACGCAAAATGGTGGAAATCGACGCGATTATTCTCGATATAGAACGCACTGAACTGCGTGAATTCGGGGTCAACTGGGGCAACAGTCGCTTTAGCAGCGACGTGCGAATCGCACCGGGCAGTTCATCGCAATTGTCGATCGGAAACCGTGACCGTTTTTTTGCCAAGATACGCGCACTGGAACAACGCGGCCTCGCAACCATGGTATCTAACCCCTCGGTGCTCACCCTGGAAAACCAGCCGTCGGTGATTGACTTCAACCGCACCCAATACCTGACGGCGGGCACAGAAGTCGCGACCGTTCTGCCCATCACTGTCGGCACCAGCCTGCAAGTGGTGCCCCGGGTGATTACCACCCGTGGCACTCATCAAGTTCACCTCATGGTGGATATTGAAGACGGTAACTTCGACGAGTCCAACCCGGATCGCCTGGGCCTCGACGTACGCCGTGGCAATGTCAGTACTCAGGCCGTCATGGCGGAAAGCCGCTCGCTGGTGGTCGGTGGGTTCCATGTCACCGAGAGCACCGACAAGCGCAACAAGATTCCACTGCTCGGGGATATACCGCTGCTGGGCAAGGCATTGTTTTCATCCACCGAACGCAAGAACAATCGCCGCGAACGCTTGTTTATCCTGACCCCGCGCGTGATCGGCGACCAAGCCGACCCTTCACGCTATTTGCCGCAGGAAGATCAGCTGGAGCTACAGGCCGCACTCAAACCACTGGCCAGGCGTTATGCCGAACACCAACCGGTCATCAAACGCAGTGACATCACCAGCACCCTGGCTCATCTGGTGACCGGGCAAATTCCTCCGGCATTCAAGATGGCAGCGATGCCATTGGGTCTTGAGACCTTGTGCAACACACGCGAAATACTCGCCATGAACACCGAACGCAGCCAGTGGTATGCCGGCCCGCAGTTCAATGTGGCGGTGGTGGTGGTGCGTAATCAGATCAAGCGCAATGTGCGCGTCGACGAGAAGGAATGCAGCAACTCGCAAACCCTGGCGGTGACGGTGTGGCCGCGCGCCTGGCTCAAACCGGGTGAAGAAGCCGAGGTATTTATCGCCATGCGTCCGGTGGTAAAGGATGAACACATCGGCGTGCCCCGCCCCTCCTTGATCACTCCAGCTCAGAAGGCTACGCCATGAAACACCGCGTGTTGTGCGTCACCCTGATCAGCGCAGTAATGCTCGTCGCCGGCTGCACCCCCACGTGCAAGGGTGACTCCTGCTCACGCCCACAATCGAGCAAAAATACCATGGTGATCTGGTGGCCGCCGCAAACGCGGGTCGAGCCAGGCCCCTCCGGGGAGCGAGCGGACTACCAGACGATATCCCTGGAACAATGAGTCTTCCAGAAGCGTTCAACGATCAACGTCGGGTGTTTCTGGACAACCTGGTGAGCGGCACTGCCGCTCACCTGTCCCTCGCTCACGGGGTCAACGTGCACGCACTGCACGCGGGCAAGTGCTCGGGGCTGGCCTTGAACATCGCGCGTGAACGGTTACACACCGGGCAGTTGCAGCGCGTGCTTGAGCGACGCTTCGAGCAGGCCTTGCTGTTCGACGGCAGTTTTATCTACCTCGACGCCCAGGGCAGCCTGGTGATATGGCAGGCGCTGCCGGCATCGCACGCGGCGCTCGACAAGACGCTAAGCCGCATGCTTTCGCTGGCAGGTCTTGAAACCCTGGACGTACGCGCAAGGCGCTGATCAGCGCAACTCAAGCGCCGGCAACTCCAGGGTTTCGCGCTTGGCATCATCATCCAGCTCGCGCAAGGTGCGATAGATCAGCGCCACAGCCTGCAAGGTCTCACGCGGGATACCGGCGCCCAGCGCGTGCGTGTACAGCGTGCGGGCCAGCCATACACACTGAATCACCGGCACCTGCGCCGCCTTCGCCTGCTCGATCAATTGGCGCGCCTCGGCGTCCGTGCCTTTGCTGACCAGCATGGGCAGCGGCGTCTCACCGGGGCGGTAATACAGCGCGACGGCAAAGTGCGTCGGGTTGATCACCAGCATGTCGGACTCTTCCAGCTTGGGCAGCTTGACCTTTGGTTCTTCCTGGGACAATTGCTGCGCCAACGCACGGCGCTGGCCCTTCACATGCGGGTCGCCTTCCATGTCTTTGTACTCTTTGACGACCTCGACCTGGGTCATGCGCATGCGCTTGGCGAAGAAGTGCTTTTGCATCGCCAGGTCAATCAGCGCCAGCACCAGCAACAGCCCAAGGCAGGCATGCAACAAGTGGCGGAACAGGGCGATCAGCGCCAGAACATAGGTTTGCAAATCACTGGTGGCCAGGTTGATCAGTGCGTTCAACGCAGGCTTGATCACCACGTACAACACCACGCCCAGGAGCACCGCCTTGGTCACGCTCATCAACAGATTCGTTATTGATTGGACGGAAAACATCTGCTTGAGCTGCTTGAGCGGGTTGAGGCGATTGAAGTCGAGCTTCAAGGTGTCCGGGGCCAACAGAAACCCGATCTGCATCCAACTGCTGATCAGCTTCATCATGATTGCGACGCCAACCATCAACAGCGCGAACGCGAAAAACACCAGCATGCCTTCAAACAGCACCGTTTCCAGGGCGTGTACGAAGGGCTGGCTCATGCTCGACATGGGCAACACCATCAGTTGCTGGAAGCGTTGCATACTGGTTTCGGCCGTAAACAAAGCAATCTCACTGATCGCCGTCAGCACCATTAATTTGCCCACGTCCTGGCTTTGCGAGACCTGGCCTTTTTTGCGTTGATCGCGCAGCTTCTTGGCGGAAGCCGGGTGCTTTTTTTCGCCCGAGTCACTCATGGCGTCGAGACCTCGAACATCAACCCCAATGAGTGTTTAAGGTCGCTCAACAGGCTCAAGCGCCCGACCATCAGGTCCTGAAGCAAGGCAAAGTACAGCAGCAAAATACCAATGCCCGCCAGCGACTTGAGCGGTGGCGCCAGCGTACTCACCTGCAATTGCTGGCTGTAGACGCCCAGTAGCGCGACACCGAACTCCAGAAACAACAGCACGGCAATAAAGGGCGCGGCGTAAAGCATCATGTGAGAAAAAGTGTCGCCAATGATGCCCACGAAAATACTGAAGCCATTGATTGCCGGCAGCGGTATCCAGGCCGTCGCCGGCCAGATCACGTAACTGTCCCAGATCACTTGGGTCAGCACGCTCAGGCCCAGAAAAGCGATCAGCAAGTAAATCACCAATTGTTTGAACAGGTGCCCGATGGGCGTCGCGTCCGGCCCCAATGACGGGTTGAGTTGGCCACCCGCCAAGGCGCCACGCTGGTTATCCAGAAGCGCGCCGACTGACTCGAACATCCAGAACGGCATGGCCAACAATACGCCCAGCAATAAGCCCAGTGCCGCTTCCTTGAACATCAGCCCGGTTATCATCAGCGCGGAGTAGTCCTGGGCTACCAGTACCGCATGGATACCTGGCGCCGGGATCAAGGCCATGACCATCACGATGACGTGCCTGGGCATGCCGCGTAAATGTTGGAAACAGAACGCCGGCACCAGAATGGCACAAGGATAAATGCGCGCCATGGCAATCAGCAGGCTCGGCAATAACTCAAGATAAGGCAGCACGTGCAGGCCCTCAGTTCAGCGCCGAACGGGCAATCATGTCGAACATCAGGTTGATCAGTTGAATCAACTCCACGCCGATCCAGCGCCCCGTCAAGATCAGGGTGATGCCCACCGCAACCAGCTTGATGCCAAAGGGCAGTGTCTGGTCCTGTATCTGCATCAGGGCTTGAACCAGGGACGTCAGCACGCCGACGATTACCGCCACGATCAGCGGCGGTGCCGACAATACGACGACCAGCAGCATGCCCTGTTTGAACAGTACGATCGGTTCCATAAGGCACTCAGAGATAAGAGAGGAAAAGGCTGTCGAGCAACCGCGACCATCCGGAGACCATGACGAACAAGAGCAGTTTTAGCGGCAGGGAAATGGTCATCGGCGAGACCATTTGCATACCGAGGGCCAAGAGCAGGTTGGAGACAATCAAATCAATGACGATGAACGGAATGTAGATCAGAAAGCCGATTTCGAACCCCGCCTGCAACTGCGACAGCACAAAGGCCGGGATCAACAGGATCAGGTCATCGCGCTGGGTGCTTTGCGCCATTTCAGGCGGCCACATACGCGCGCTGTTTTCCTGCAGGTGGGTCAACACGTCCGGGTCGGTGTTGCGTTTCATGAACGCGCGCAGCGGCTGTATGGCCCCAAGCCCGGTCTCTTGCAGCGTTTGCACACTGCTCATGTCCAGCGGCGACACCTTGAGCTGCTGGGCAATCTGGTAACCCACCGGCGCCATGATAAACAGCGTCGCCGCCAGTGCGATTCCGTTGATCGCCATGCTCGGCGGCACTTGCTGAACGCCGATCGCGTTGCGCGTGATCATCAGCACAATGACGATCTTCAAGAACGCCGTGCAGATGATCAACAGCATCGGCATCAACGACATTGCCCCGAAGAACAGCGCCAGGATTACCGGGTCGATGCCCTGAAATATCATCGGGAGAAAACCACGCGAGACATTTGCAGGCCGAGTCGGCCATCCACTTCCACCAACTGCCCCTGACCAATAGGCCGTTCACCGTAATACAAGCCAGCCATGCCGGGGGCATAGCCAGTGATACCCAACACCGCACCGGGCACCAGGTTGCGCAGCTCGCCAAGGGTCAGGCTCATCAGGCCGCAGCGCACGGTCAGCGCCATGCTCAACTCATCGAAGGGCTCCTGGCCGAACGCATCCACCACCGGGTGATCAAGCTCAGGCCCTGGGTATTCTTCTATTACAAAATCTTCGTCCACGGAGGTTTCCTCGATCGAAATAAGGTTCAGGCACAACGGCCCGGATTCATCGTCAATGCGCCCTTGCAGACGATGGTTGGCGATACGCAAATGGCCATGGCCCTGCGCGTCGAAAAAAGGCTGTTCAAGCATCACTACATCGCCGGCACGCAAACCGCGCAGTTGCTCGACGTGCAGGCTCAAGCGGCCCAAGGTCACGACGATTGCCAACGGAAACGACAGCGGTAACGGGCCGGCCGTACGCTGCCACGGGCCGGCCGCGCACATCGCCAACAACGTCTGGGGCGCCATCCACACGTAACCTGCGACCCTGGAGGCGCCCAGCGTCACGGTTAAGCGACATCCAAAGCCCAGCTTTGTGGGGGCCGGCAGCAATCGCAGGTAACCGAACAGCGCTAACAACTGCGGGCTCAAGTGATGCAGAAACAGCTCCCAGAACCAGGACGTCGGGGAGTTGCTGGCCTCTGCCAGGGTGACCGGGCATTCGCCCATCAGGCTGAACATCGGCCCGGGTTCGGCGAATGCCAGCACACCGATGGCGCTCTCGAAACACATAGGTTTTGCGTTCGCGGGAGCACGGCCGGGCTCAAGCAACAATTCGCCCGGCTGATCCGCAACCTGGAACGGCATGCGTAAACCGCGCCCCAACCGCTGTAACGCGGCAACCCTTCCGGCATCGACCAATGGCAAGGTTAAAACTGACATGATCATGCTGGGTTCGCGTGCCTGATATGAACGTCGACAGGCTGCCCCAAAGCCTCGGTCAGCGTGTCCTGGCAGCGTTTGTGCTGACGGTTGAGCCACTGCGCGGTGCGCTCTTCTTCAGCCTCCAGCTCGACGCTCCAGGTGCCGGGTTCCTTACGCACACTGGCGTTGATTCGCCCAAGCCGCGGCAGGTAAAGCGCCACCAGCAAGGGCCATTGCGCGGCGCCGTGGATTCGCGCCGTCAGTTGCCCGGCCAACGCCTCAAGCATCACCCGATCAGGTGACGCCATCAGGCCAGGCAACGTGGAAACGTAACCGCCTTGATCATCACTTTTAGCAAACAGTTGGACAAACAAGCGCCTTTGTTCCAGGGACGCCGGCGCCCCACTGCCCACTTCAGCGTCTTCCCATGGCTCGCGCACACGGGGCCGTTCAGACTTGCTCACAGGCACCTGCTTCATGTTTCTTCCTGTACGAGTAGACGGGATAATTCCAAAAGCTTTTCAACTTCGCGCAAACGTTGGGTGACCTGCCTCTGCACACCGTCGATGTGGATCACTTGCTGCTCCTGCTGGCCATGTAACTCATGCAACTGCGCTTCTTCGCGCTGCGTACTGGCGCACAACGAGCGCTCCTGGGTGTTCCACGAGTTGAGCTGCTTGAACGAGATCACTTGCCCTTGGTGCTGGCTCAATAACTGCGCGCCCTCCTGGGCCTCCTGCAGACGAGTTTGCTCAAGGGCTTGCTGCGCCTGCTCAACTTGCAACTGCAACGCGCGCTGATGCCTTTTAGCCTCACCCAACGCGCGCTCAGCGCGGTCTGCCCGGTGTTTGCGCAGACGCCGCAGCGTTTCCAACTCAGAAAGGAACATGCGCGGTCAGCTCCATCAGTTGATCCAGGGTCGCCTGCATCGGCGCGGGTTCACGCAAGTCCTGGCGCAGAAAACCATCCACCGCCTGCCGGCTGTCTACCGCCATGTCGGTCAGGGCGTCACTGCCAGGCTGGTACTCGCCCAACTTGAGCATCAGCTCGATCTGCTGGTACGCCGACAACAGGCGCCGCAGTGCCGTACCGGCCTGGATATGCTCAGGCGTGGCGACGTTGCTTAGAATTCGTGAAAGGCTGCCCAGTACATCAACCGCCGGGTAGTGACCGCGCTCGGCCAGCTTGCGCGACAGCACAATATGGCCGTCGAGCAACGAGCGAACCTCGTCGGCCACCGGGTCATTCATGGAGTCCTGTTCGATCAGTACGGTGTAGATCGCGGTGATCACGCCGTCGCGGGTCAAACCGGCGCGCTCGACCAAACGCGGCAACAAGCTATACACCGAAGGCGGCAAGCCGCCGCGCCCCAGCGGTTCACCGGCGGCCAAGCCAATTTCGCGCTGAGCGCGGGCGAAACGGGTCAAGGAATCGATCAGCAGCAACACCCGCTTGCCCTTGCGTCGATAACCTTCAGCCAGTGCCGTGGCGGTGAAGGCCGCGCGGGCGCGCTCCATGCTTGAGCGGTCGGACGTCGCGCAGACCAGCACTGCCTTGGCGCGCAACTGATCATCCAGCTCATGGTCGAGGAACTCGCGCAGTTCGCGGCCACGCTCGCCGATCAGGCCGAACACAATCACATCGCAATCAACGTTTCGGGCGATCTCCGCCAGCAAGGTGGTCTTGCCACAGCCGGCACCGGCAAACAGGCCCACGCGCTGGCCCTCGGCCAACGTCAACAGGCCATCAATCGAGCGCACGCCGGTGGCCAGTGCGCGATTAATCCTCGGCCGCTCGGTCGGCAACGGTGCCTCACACAACACCATGCTCGCGTCCGGGCCGTCGGCCTCCACGAAGGCACTCGGGCCGTCGCCCGCAATCGGCCGCCCGAAACCATCCAGCACCTGGCCCAACAACTCATCACTGACGCGCACCCGATGCGACACCCCCAGACGCTGCACGCTGGCGCCCACACGGATGCCTTCAAGGTTGCCCAGGGCGCTGAGCACGGCGTCCTGCTGATCGAAACCGATGATCTCCGCCAGCATGTAATCGTCGCTGGTTTTTTCAACCCGGCACAGGTCACCGATACGCGCGCTGGGCAGGCGGCATTGCAACAGCATGCCGTTGACGCGCTGGACTCGACCGCGCATCGTCACCGGCATAATGCTCGCCAGCGACTGGGCCTGGCGTTGCTGCCAGGCAGCCAGACGTGCTTGCAGGTCCTCGCTCACCAGCGCACCTCATATCGCCGCGCACCATCGAAGACCACTTTGCTGTTGTCGATCAGCACCAGGCGTATGCCATCCACTTCATCACCTACAAACAATCGGCTACCCTCTTCCAGAACCACGTGGCCGTTCGGTCCACCCACGATCTGTACAATTTTGAACGGCAATACGCCGTCGTTTACGCGCACACGGCTGATCACCGGCACGGCGCTGTCAAACTGTTCGCCGAAGCGGTTGAGCATGCGCGTTACCAGTTCAACGTCGTCTTGGGAAACGTCGCCGTTGAGCGCGACCTGACCATTGATCACTTGCAAGCTGACCCGTTGGGCCAACTCCCGCTCACTGAGCATCTTTAACAACTGCTGGCGCACTTCAGACGGCGAGATCAGTTCGTGCTTGGTCGCCACGGCCGGCATTAACGAGGCTTGGGCCTCACGCTCCCCGGTGGAGGTCAGGCCCACCAACACGAGGATGGCCACCACCACCAGCGCCACGCTGATCAGACGCTTTTGCTGCGAGTGCGTGATCGACGATAAGCGCAGCGCGCCCGGCGCCTCACGCGGCAGAGCCCGTGGCGCAACGGCAGGCGCATCAACCGGAGCCGGCGCCTGGGGCCAGGGCTGATCGGCCAGGGTGACGCAGAGTTGGATCGCCCCCACCGAAAACGGCACGTTCAGCGCCAAGCTCGCGATCTGGGCCAGCACTTGCCCCTCGGCACCTTGCAACAGCCCGGCTTCGGCCTGCACTGACCAGTTCGAGTCAACCAGACGCAACCGCGCATGGTGCTCGGCGATGCCCGGATCATTCAGCATCAAGTCAGCGTCAGGGTGCGCACCGATGCTCCACTGCTCACCAAAAAGCGGCAGCGCAGCCCCTTGATGCAGGCCGCTCAGCACTCTCAACTCAAACATCATCGAGCACTCCCGTAGGCTGAAACTGGCTGAATATTCATGCCACCGCACCACGCATCAGTTCATCCTGGCCAAGGTCAAAACGCCCGAGCACTTTCACTTTGGACGTACTGCCCAACTCCGCAAAGGACAGCACCGGGACATGGTTGAACTCTTCCAGCAACAGCGCGCGCAGCGGGCTACGCAGGTCTTGCGCGACCAACATCACGCTTTTGAGTTTGGCGCGTAAGGTAAAGGCCTGGTTGAGGAGGTTGATCAGCGCCGCGCTGCTTTCAGTGTCGAGGGCAAAGAACACGCCGGTCTGGGTCTGGCGCAACGCTTCGCGCAAGATGTTCTCGGTCTGCGGCGACAACAACCAGGCATGCAAGCCATCGGCTTCGCTGTACTGGTGGAAGATCTGCGCCTTGAGCGCAATGCGTGCATAGTCGGCCAACGCGTCCGGCTCACGTTCATGCTGGCCATACTCGATCAGCGACTCGACAATCAGTCGCACGGCGCGCAACGGCACGCCTTCACCGGCGAGGCGCTGCAATACCGCAGAAAACCGCGAAAGCGGCATGATTCGTAACAGTTCTTGAACCAGCTCCGGCTGGTTATGCTCCAGCCAACTGAGGATTGATTTGCTTTCCTGGATACCGAGGAACTGCGGCCCGCTGAGCATCATTGCCTGCTTCATGCGATCAAGGATCAGGTCCGTCGCGGTGAAGCGCTCCAACTGCGGATCATCGAGCAGCGGATCATCAGCGGCCAACCAGATTAAATTCTGTTCATCGCGCTCAGCCAACCCCGGCAGCGCATGCTCAGGCTCGACCGTAAACGATTTACGCGCCACCGCCAGGTAGCTGACGACAGACGCCTTGACCATCGGCACTTCATGCACGCAGAAGCGCATTTCATCATCGTCCAGCGAATCATCCAGTTCCACTTCGAACGGCGGTAACGTCAAACCAATGTTGGCGACCATCGCGTTACGCGCCTGGCGAATCCCGCGAATCAGGTCCGTCACTTCAGGCGTGCCACGCAACGCCTGGGGGAACTGCAACAAGTAGGGCCGCGACGGGTCGAACCCGCGCAGGTCCTCATTGCCATTATCTTCCGGGCGAACGGCATCGGCGTCTTCAGCTTCAGGTTTCTCTGCCCGCTGACGCTCACGCGCAAGGTAATAACCCAGGCCGCCGGTCACCATCGCGATCATCACAAACACCACGGTAGGCATGCCGGGCACCAACGCGAAGGCGAGCATGCCGACCGAGGCAATCATCCAGCTCTTGGGCTCACTGGTCATTTGCCGAGCAATCTCGGCCCCCATGTTGGTCGCGCCTTTGCGCCCTTCCGGGGCCACACGGGTGATGATCATGCCGGCGGTCAGTGAGATAAGCAGTGCGGGAATTTGTGCAATCAGGCCGTCACCAATGGTCAGCACCGAATACAGCGCCATCGAATCGGCAGCGCTCAAGCCGTGCTGGAACATGCCCGTGGTAAAACCACCCAACAGGTTGACCACGACGATGATCAAACCGGCGATAGCGTCACCTTTGACGAACTTCATGGCGCCGTCCATGGCACCGAATAATTGGCTCTCGCGGGACAACTGCTCGCGCTTGTCGCGCGCTTGAATGCCGTCGATCAGGCCGGCACGCAAGTCGCTGTCGATAGACATTTGTTTGCCTGGCATCGCATCCAGGCTGAAGCGTGCCGCCACTTCGGCGACGCGCTCCGAGCCCTTGGTGATCACCAGAAAGTTGACCAGGGTGAGGATCAGAAAGATCACCATGCCCACCGCCAGGTTGCCGCCCACCACGAAATTACCGAATGCCTCAACGATGTCGCCGGCGTCCTGTTCCAACAGGATCAGGCGCGTCGTGGCGATCGACAGCGCCAGGCGAAACATGGTGGTCAACAACAGAATCGACGGGAACGAGGAGAACGCCAACGGCCCCGGCAAGTACAGCGCCAGTACGATCAACAGGCAGGATATGCAGATGTTGATCGCAATCAGGATGTCGACCAGCCAGGTGGGCAGCGGCACAATAAAGATGAACACAATGCCCATGACCACCACGGCGCCGAGCACTTCGGCACGCTGCGCGACCTTGAGCAAGACGTTGTTGATGGCCGACAATGCGGTCACGCCAGGGTCCTCAATGCAACGGCAATGCCTGCAGGGCCGCGTTCGATACGGGCAAGCTCATCCATCACCACCAAAAAGGCATGCAGTGCATCCTGACGCATTCGGCTGTCAGGCCACACCGCCTGCGGCAACGTCTGGATCAGCGGGTAAAGCGCATTGAGGATCGTCAAGTTGCGCGGCGACGCGCGGCCGCCAAGATCCTCCGTCAAGCGCAGCACTTCAGCCGCCGCAATCCCGGAGCCTGCGTAACCCAGCATGCGTTGCAGCAGGCCCACTGCGTCTTGCTCGATATGCAGGCGCTGGATCACGCCGTTGCAATTGGTCAACACCGAGTTCAACTGACCGCAGCTTTGCAGGCCCAGCAACAGGGTGCGCAACAGCGCCGAGGGGACTGAAGAGACATGCGCCGCTATGTCGTCCGCCAGGGCTTTACTCATCACATTGAGCCCTTTGGAAAACTCCCCGCCGCCGTACACGCCCAGCAAAGCCTGCATCATCGTTGCCAACGATTGCCGTGTGACCACGCTGGAGTAATAGAGCACGCGTAACGCTTGGCGCTCTTGCGGGTCGACACCCGCGGCCTGCAACGCCACAGCGATATTGAGGCCCGCCTGGATCTCCCCCTGGAAACGCACCTCCAGCTTGGCGATGGCATCACGCGCCAGGGCCGCTTCGGACGGTCGCACCTCGCTGTCCGCCTGTGCCGCCACATGCTTGAGCACCACAAACGCACGCGCAGGATCACCCCCGGTGAGGTCCATCAACTTGTCGACAGTGGGAAGCTGCAGCAACTGCATCCTGATCTGCCGGGAAATCGACGACAACGTCGTCTGGGCCGGGTGGCCCAACTGTTCATAGAGTTGCGCGAGCTGCTCGGTGGGGGGCACACGCACGCCCAGCGACCGCTGCGTCAGCACCCGATTGTTGGCTTCAACTTCCTGACTGAAGATATGAGCAACGTCATCAATCTTCGGCGTGGGCGTGGGGGCAACTGCAACAGTGGGTTGATCCAAGCGCTGGATAGAGTGCACATCGTTGATGGATTCGACTTTCATGGGCATGCCACTACCGGGGTGAATGTTTCCCTATGTGGCAAGACCTACGTCGCTGGTTCCATCGAAATAGCGCTGATCGAAAAATTGAAAAAACCCGCACAGAGCGTGGCTTGATTTTGCAGATTACTGCGTAAAAAGCGCGCTTAACAAAATGATTTAACTATATAAATCAATAACTTGTTCTTATTTTTCTGCTTGGCACAGCCAGTGCAAAAGGCTTGACGTCGACACCAGTTCGACTGCGTCTTCCTTAAGGAAAAAATATGAATATTCCTATTGAAACCCTGGCTCACCTCGTCGGCAGCTCGCCTCAATTCATGCTCCAACTGACCGACGACCAGCAGAAAAAGCTTCGTCGTTTTATTCATAAACGCGTACTCAACCCCGAAGATGCGGATGACATCCTGCAACTGACCTACCTGGAGGCCTGGCGTAACCGGGAGCGCTTCAGTGGCCAGGCCACCCTCAGTACCTGGATGTGCGGCATTGCACAGAACCTGGTCCGCAACCATTTTCGGCGCATGTATGCCAAACCGGTGCATTGCGAATTCGATGAGTCGCTGTGGCATGGCCAAGAGGAAAACAACAACCTGGATTGGGCGTTCGAGATCAATCGCCGCCTGGAAAAAACCCTGACGGCCATCGACGACTTGCCGGTAGAAATGCGTAAAACGCTATATGCCTCGTTGGAGACCGACGGCAGCTATCAGGACACTGCCGACGCCTTGGACATCCCTATCGGCACCGTTCGCTCACGCCTGTCGCGCGCGCGCGAACACCTTAAACGCGTCACGCACAACCCGTTGTAACCGTAAGCCCCTGTAAAGGGGAAACCGTTGGGCGGCAGGGATATCTGCCCAACCGAATTACCTCTTTTGTGTGTGACAGCAAGAACGATCAGCGCC
The DNA here is from genome assembly GCF_049199985.1 of Pseudomonas kitaguniensis. Taxonomy (NCBI): domain Bacteria; kingdom Pseudomonadati; phylum Pseudomonadota; class Gammaproteobacteria; order Pseudomonadales; family Pseudomonadaceae; genus Pseudomonas; species Pseudomonas kitaguniensis. The sequence goes on along the minus strand of NZ_JBLZPT010000002.1, from coordinate 56,725 downwards.
CGTACAAGCCCCCCGGCAACACCGCAACGCCCCCGCCGAAATCGAATGTGGGAGCCCAATGTGGGAGCGGGCTTGCTCGCGATAGGATCAACTCGGAAGGCCTGACACACAGAGTTGCCCGCATCGCACCCTGTTTTGTAAAGGGCCAGTAGGGCGTGTCCGTTTAAATTGCAGGACGTTTCCTGAACAACCTTTTGGGCTTGCTCTCACTCAGTTAGCTGATTAATTTCGCCCCGCCACTTATCAAGCGGCCTGGGTTTAGCAGCCGGAAATCAATAGGTGCCAACTTCGTTCATAAACTGGAGTTCCACCATGAACACATCGCTTCCACCCACAGATTGCCTCGTCGTCAACGAAAACCTCAGCTTCGAAGACGCCCAGCTCTACCTCTCCCACCTGATCCACAGCGCCTGCGCCACCGTGCTGGGCTGCGGCGACCACCTGCAACCCCACGACCGCGCAAAAATTCACGCCGTGTGGCACTTGCTGGAAATGGCCAAGACCGTGATTAACGGCTCGATTGACAGCCTGCACCCGCGCCAATAACACAGCGTGCAAAGCGCCACCCACCCAATGTGTGCGGGCTTGCTCGCGATAGCGTGGCGTCAGCCAGCACCTCTGCCGACTGAACCAACGCCATCGCGAGCCAGCCCGCTGCGACAATGGCTCATGACCGCTGCAAAACCGGTGCGCACCTAACCACTCGTCGCCGATTAGCCTGATTTCAGTTAAACAGTTGAAAGCGTAGAAAAATTTTCAACAAAAGTGCTTGACGCATTCCCGTTCTACGCGAATAATGCGCGCCACTTGGCTACATAGCTCAGTTGGTTAGAGCATAGCATTCATAATGCTGGGGTCCGGGGTTCAAGTCCCTGTGTAGCCACCAAGTACCGATCCATAGATGTCTACAGCATTCTATGAATCACAAGAAGCCCGCCTCGTGCGGGCTTTCTTGTTTCTGGCTGTTCACCTCTGTCTACCCCTATCCTTCCCCACCGTGTACGCCCACGTATAGAAGTGCTCCTGTTGCGTGGGTATTGGGGGAAGTGCAGGCGCTCAATGGATGCTCGGCGATGGTAGCTAATTGCTACATTTGCCGTCCAACGCAACCGATTGGAGGGCAGCAATCGGCCAGATGCGGCCGTCGAGACTCTACGGAACCAGCTGCGCTTCAACGCGCCCTGCCTGGCGTACATAAAAAAGCGGCTTACCTCTCGGTAAGCCGCTTTTTAGTCAAGGGTGTGCATCTGGTCACCAGGCGTATTTAACGCTGGTTAGCAGCGTACGCCGCATCCCTGGGTAGCACTCATAAGAATCGTCACAGGTGGCCACATACTCGGTGTCTAGCAGGTTTTGTGCATTGACCGAGACGGTCACGTGTTTGTTGATCGGGTAGCTGGCGCCCGCATCGAACAGCGTGTAGTTGTCGATGTGGTAAGTATTGTCGTTGTCGCCATACAGCACGCCGGTGTAGCGGGCACCGCCGCCCAGGCTCAGGCCTTTGAGAGTGCTGTCGCTGAAGGTGTAGTTCAACCAAGTGGACGCCATGTGCCTGGGCACGTTGGCCGGGCGTTTGCCTTCGTCGCCGCGATTGCTCTTAGTGATTTCGGCGTGGGTGTAGGTGTAGGACGCGATCAGATCCCAGTGCTGATCCAGCCGTGCCTTGATCTCGGCTTCGATGCCGCGCGATTGTTGTTCGCCCGACGCAACGGTGAAGCCGGTATTCACGCCGCCGACGATTTCCGTCGTCAGCACGTTAGTCTTGGTCAGGTCGTAAGCGGCCAGCGTCATCAGGATGGCGTCGGTGGGCTGGTACTTCACACCCACTTCCCATTGATGCGCCATGCTTGGGTCGAACGCACTGCCGTTGCGGTCCGTGCCGGTGTTGGGGGTGAACGACTCGGCGTAGCTGACGTAGGGGGCCAGGCCGAACTCGGTGAGATAGGTCAGGCCCAGGCGGCCGGTGAAGGCATTGTCTTTCTGGTTGGAGGAGGCGCCGACATGGTTGTCCAAGGCGTTGCGAACATAGTCATAGCGCCCGCCGGCCGTGACTATCCAGTGGTCGTCGAACTTGATCTGGTCTTGAATATAACCGCCAACCTGTTCGATGGTCTGATCGTAATCAATCGAGCTCAGGCTGTTTGCGACGTTGGGACGAGCGATCGCCAGGCCATACTGTGGCGCGTTAAGGTTCAGGCCCGGCGCTTGGGTGCGCCAGCGCGAGATACTGGCGTCTTGCCAAGTGTAGTCGACGCCCATCAACAGGGTGTGGCTGAGCGGGCCGGTGGTGAAGTCGGCCTGCAATTGGTTGTCCAGGTTGAACGTGTCCATGTGCTGGTCGAAGCGGTCGGCGATTCGCGTCACGTTGCCGGTGTTGGTGTCGACGGCGGTAGGCAGCAGATTCTGGAAGATCAGGTCGACCTGCCCGTAACGGGCGTTCTGGCGGAACTCCCAGGTGTCGTCCAGCCGATGGCGGAACTCATAGCCCAGGCTGAATTGTTCCTGGTCCAAATGGTTGAAGCTGTGATCGCCCATCAGCGTGTTGGTGGTGTGGCCGTTCGGCGTGCTGTATGCGAACAGCGAACCGCCGTTCGAATCGCGCATGAAGTCACTGAGCAGGGTCAGGCTGGTGTCTTCATCCGGCGCCCAAGTGAGGGACGGCGCGATGTACAAGCGGTCGTCTTTCAGCGCGTGGCCGTCCGCATAATCCACCTGAGTATCGGCGTCTCGGGCCAGGCCGACCACCCGGTAGAGCAGGTGTTGATCGTCACTCAGCACACCGCCGATATCAAACTGGCCTTGCAGGCGGTCATGATTGCCGCCGGTCAACTGCACTTCGTTGACGTGATTGGCCTCGGGTTTCTTGCTGACCCGGTTGACGATGCCGCCCGCATCCCCTTGGCCGAACAGGCTGGAGGCCGGGCCTCGTACGACGTCTATGCGGTCCAGTGAGTAGGGTTCGCTGCGGAAAAATGCGTAGCTGTTGTTTTGCTGGCGCAGCCCATTGAGGTAGTCACTGCTGGCCTGGCCGTTGAAGCCGCGAATGTACAACCAGTCAAAACCCTTGGGGTCCAGGCCGAAGGCTTCCACCTTGACACCGGGGACGTAGCGCAAAGCGTCGGTGACAGTCTGCGCGCCCTGGGCCTGCATTTGCTGGCGGGTTATCACCGAGATCGATTGTGGGATTTCGATGATCGGTGTATCGGTCTTGGTACCTGCGCTGCTGCGGGTGGCCACGTAACCCTCCACTGGGCCGGCGGCGGGCTCAACCGATTTGCCGGTGATGCTTGTGGGGTCTAATTGCAACGTTGCGTCGACGACAGGGATCAGCGAGTAGCTACCGTTACTCAGCAGCACGCCCTGCAATTTGCTGCCGGCCAGCAACTGGCGCAAGCCTGAGTCCACCGTGTAGGCACCGTGCAGACCAGGCGAGCGTTGCCCTTGCGCCTGGGCAGGGTCGAACGAAATATTGACCCCCGCCGTGGCTGCAAACTGCGCCAGTGCAGTGTTGACCGAGCCGGAAGGGATATCGAACTGGCGGGTCGCGGCCGTCTGCGCCCAGGCGGGCGCGGCAACCATGATTGAGGTCAGCGGGGCCCCCAGGGCCATGCCGAGCAGCGTGCGGCGCACGATGCGAGCCAGTGAAGGCGGTCGTTGAGTGGTTGGCTTGCGTACGGACATACCGTTTCCTTTCGCCCAGTGGCAGTAGAGTGAGAGCGGCGTCTGATGCGCCTCTATCTACCAAGTCGAATGAGAACTTGAATCAACAACCCCTGTCGGGCATTTATTTTCTGGCGCTTGTTCAGACCGACTCCACACGCGTCCAATAGCGACTGAATTGGCGGATGCGCACAGGCAGGGTAAAGGACAGGTTTTCCAGGATCATATCGATATTGTTCAAATGAAACGCCCCCGAGATACGCAGCGCCGCGACCTGCGCCTGGCAGCCCAGGTGCCCGGGACGGTAGCGTTGGAGTTCAAGGATCAAATCCTCCAGGCGCCAGTTGTTCACCACCAACATGCCGTGAGTCCAGGCATCGGCGTCGGGGCTCGCAGGCTGCACATTACCCACTTGGCCCTGGCTGAACCACACCTGCTGGCCCGCCTCCACCCGCACTGACGGCGTGTGGGTTGCGCTGCGCACTTCGACGGCATGTTCAAGCACACAGACCCGGGTTTGAACGTCTTCGCAACGCACGATAAAGCGTGTACCCAGCGCGCGGATACTGCCTTCGCGAGTGTGCACCACAAAGGGCCGAGCCTGGGTATCACGCGCGGTTTCTACAAGGATTTCCCCGCTAAGCAATTGCAGCTCGCGAAGGCTTGGGCTGAAGTGAATATTCATCGCGGTGGCGGTATTGAGGCGCACCTGGCTGCCATCTTCAAGTCTCAGGCTTTTGCTTTCACCTGTGACGGTGCGCTGGTCTGCCACCAGTGACGGCAGTGCAGTGTTGCGCCAGGCCAACGTGCCGGCACCACCGGCCGCAAGCAATAGCGACAGTACCTTGAGCACTTCACGCCGCTTGACCCGTGCGCTGTTGAGCGTTGGCCGAGCGATGCCGGGGCCGACCCGATCAAAGCGTTCCTGCAGTTGGATCAGCCGTTCCCAGGCCTGACGATGCCCAGGCGCACCCTCAAGCCAGCGCCGATGCGCCTCCTGCGTGGCTTCATCGGCGTCATCACATCGCAAGTCGACGTACCAGCGAGCGGCGGCTTCAAGGGTCGCATGATCCAGTGCCACGCCTTACTCCTCAGTGGCCAGCAGGCAGTGCATCAACGCGCGCACCGCGTGTTTCTTGACGGTGTTAACCGATACGTGCAGCTGTCGGCCGATCTCCACATAGCTCAAGCCATCCAGCTGGGCCATCAGGAAAATCTGCCGGGTGCGAGCCCCCAGGCCATTCAAGATCCGGTCGATCTCCAGCAAGGTTTCAATGATCAGAAAGCGTGCTTCCGGCGAGATATCCAGCGCTTCGGGTCGGGATGCCAGGGTTTCCAAATACGCCTGTTCCACCGTCCGGCGCCGCAGCATATCGATCATCAGGCTGCGCGCGATGGTGCTCAAATACGCACGCGGCTCACGCAGTTCAGGCGCCTTGCGTTGGGTCAGTACCCGCATGAAGGTATCTTGAGCCATGTCCGCAGCGTGATCGACACAGCCCAGGCGTTTCGCAGCCAGCCACACAGCCAGCGATGATGATCGGCGTAAAGGGTGTGTACGGCCTGTTGGTACGGGCGGTCGACGGAGGACATGGCTCAAACCTGAAGAGGTTTATATGATAATCAATCTCATTTTCGTGTGTGCTGGATGATTTTGCAAGACTGGAAAGCGGGCCGGCTTCGCCGCGCTTGGGTTGATATGACCGCCCATACGTATCGAATCTCACCCCCACTTCAACGAAGACGCCACCAATAAATCCCGCGTATACGGATGCTGCGGCGCGTCGAACAACTGCTCGGTACTCCCCGCTTCCACTACCACGCCGTCCTTGATCACGATCAAATCATGGGCAAGGGCGCGTACCACGGCGAGGTCGTGGCTGATGAACAGATAGGTCAGGCCGTGTTCTTCCTGCAAGCGGCGCAGCAGTGCTACCACTTGTTTTTGCACGGTGCGGTCGAGGGCTGAGGTGGGTTCGTCGAGCAGGATCAGTTCGGGTTTGATCACCAACGCGCGGGCGATGGCGATGCGTTGGCGCTGGCCACCGGAAAACTCGTGGGGGAAGCGGTGTCGGGTCTTGGGGTCGAGGCCGACATCCTGCAACACGGCAATCACTTCAGCTTCGCGCTGCGCCGCGTCGAGGTCGGTGTGCACGCGCAAGCCTTCCTCAATGATGTGTTGCACGCTCATGCGCGGGCTGAGGCTGCCAAAGGGATCCTGAAACACCACTTGCAGTTGCCGGCGCCACGGGCGCAGTGCCTTGCCCTTGAGTTCGTCGAGGGCGTGCCCCTTGAAGCGGATGCTGCCTTGAGCATCGATCAAGCGCAGGATCGCCTGGCCCAGGGTCGATTTGCCCGAACCGGACTCGCCGACAATCCCCAGGGTTTTGCCACGTTGCAGGCGCAGGTCGATACCGTCTACGGCTTTAATCGGCGGCTGGCGGCGCAGCAAATTGCCTTGGGCGAACCACACCCGCAGGTCATCGACTTCCAGCAGGTTGGCGGTTGGGGCACGGCTGACCGCGTGGCCCTCGGGCTCGGCGTGCAGCAGTTGCTGGCTGTAGGCGTGCTGCGGCGCGGCGAACAGTGCATCGCAACTGGCCTGCTCGACGATTTTACCGGCGTGCATCACCGCCACACGCTGGGCGATGCTGCGCACCACGTTGAGGTCGTGGCTGATCAGCAGCAGCGCCATGCCCAGCCGTTGTTGCACGTCTTTGAGCAGCGTGAGGATGCGCCGCTGCACGGTCACGTCGAGCGCGGTGGTCGGCTCATCGGCGATCAGCAGCAATGGTTCGCAGGCCAGCGCCATGGCGATCATCACGCGCTGGCGCTGCCCACCGGAGAGCTGATGCGGGTAAGCATTCAGGCGCTGGCGCGGCTGTTGAATACCCACCAGTTCGAGCAGTTCCAGCACCCGCTCACGCGCCGCCGCGCCGCCGAGGCCTTTGTGCAATAGCAGGGTTTCGCCCAATTGGCGCTCCACGGTGTACAGCGGGTTGAGCGAGGTCATCGGCTCCTGGAAGATCATTGCGATACGGTCGCCGCGAATCTGGCGCAGACGTTCCGGTCGGGCGCCGAGCAGTTCTTCACCCTGATAGCGAATGCTGCCACGCGTCTGGGTGATATGCGCCGGCAACAGTTGCAGGATCGAATGGGCCGTCACCGATTTACCCGAGCCCGACTCCCCGACCAGCGCCAGGCACTCACCCGCCTGAATATCCAGGTCAATGCCGCGCACGGCTTTATGCCCTTCGAAGGCCACTTGCAAGTTACGGATTTGAATCAGTGCATCGCTCACACACAGGCTCGCTTATCAGGATCGAGGGTCGAAGGCGTCGCGGCAGGCTTCGCCGATAAACACCAGCAGGGACAGGATCAGCGCCAAGGTAAAAAACGCCGTCAACGCCAGCCATGGGGCTTGCAGATTGTTTTTGCCCTGGCCGATCAACTCGCCCAGCGATGCAGTACCGGTGGGCATGCCAAAGCCGAGAAAGTCCAACGCCGTGAGGGTCGATATTGCCCCGGTCAGGATGAACGGCAGGTAGGTCAAGGTGGACGTGAGCGCATTCGGCAGGATGTGGCGCAGCATCACCTGGAAGTCGCCCACGCCCAGTGCGCGCGCGGCTTTCACATACTCCAGGTTGCGCCCGCGCAAGAACTCGGCGCGCACCACATCCACCAGAGTCAGCCAGGAAAACAGCGCCATGATCCCCAACAGCCACCAGAAACTCGGCTCGACAAAACCGGAGAGGATGATCAACAGATACAACACCGGCAGCCCCGACCAAATCTCGATCAAGCGTTGCCCCAGCAGGTCGATCCAGCCGGCGTAATAACCTTGCAAGGCACCGGCAGCGATGCCGATCAGCGTGCTCACCACGGTCAACGCCAAGGCGAACAACAACGACACCCGAGTGCCATAAATAACCCGCGCCAACACGTCCCGAGCCTGGTCATCGGTGCCCAGCCAGTCCTGCGCGGAGGGCGGCGAAGGCGACGGCGTTGCGAGGTCGTAATTGACTGTGTCATAACTGAATGGAATCGGCGCGAACAGCAGCCAGCCGCCCTGCCCTTCGATCAGTTCACGCACGTAAGGGTCGCGGTAATCCGGCTGAAACGGCAGCGTGCCGCCAAAGTCTTGCTCGGTGTAGCGCTCGAAGGCCGGCAAATACAGCGCGTGCTGATAAGACACCAGCAGCGGTTTGTCGTTGGCCACCAGTTCACCGCCAAGGCACAGCGCAAACAGCACGACAAATATCCACAGCGACCACCAGCCGCGACGGTTACGCTTGAAGTGCAGCCAACGCCGCCGAGTGAGGGGAGAAAAAACCTGCATCAATGCGACCTCCCGGCAAAGTCCAGGCGCGGGTCGAGCAGCCGGTAGCAAAGGTCGCCCAGCAGCTTGATCACCAGCCCGACCACCGTGAAGATAAACAGCGTGCCGAACACCACCGGGTAGTCGCGCGCCACCGCCGCCTCGTAACTCAATCGCCCCAACCCATCGAGGGAAAAAATCACCTCGATCAGCAGCGAGCCACCGAACAACATTGTGATCAGGGCTTGCGGCAAGCCGACCACAATCAACAGCATTGCATTGCGTAACACATGCTTGTACAGCACCTGCTTTTCACTGAAGCCCTTGGCTCGCGCGGTGACCACGTACTGGCGGCTCATCTCGTCGAGAAAGCTGTTTTTGGTGAGGATGGTCAACGTGGCAAACCCGCCGATCACCAGCGCCAGCACCGGTAGCACCAAGTGCCAGAAGTAATCCACCACCTTGCCCGCCCACGACAGCGCGGCGAAGTTTTCCGAGACCAGCCCGCGCACCGGAAACCAGTTGAGCAGGCTGCCGCCGCCAAACACCACGATCAGCAGCAACGCGAATAAAAATGCCGGCATCGCATGCCCGATGATGATCGCCGCACTGCTCCACACATCAAAGCGGCTGCCGTGGCGCACCGCCTTGCGAATGCCCAGCGGAATCGACACCAGGTAACTCAACAATGTGGCCCAAAAACCCAAAGACAAGGTGACCGGCAGCTTCTCCAGGATCAGGTCGGTGACCTTGGCGCCGCGAAAAAAACTGTCGCCGAAATCCAGCCGCGCGTAACTGCTGAGCATCAGCCACAGGCGTGCGCCCAATGGTTTGTCAAAGCCATACTGGCGCTCGATATCAGCCACCAGCGCCGGGTCCAGACCGCGCATCGTGCGCGGTTGATTGCCGACGTTTTCCACACTGCCACCCGCTGCCGACGCCTGGCCGCCAATGCCTTGCAAGCGCGCGATGGCTTGCTCCACCGGCCCGCCGGGCGCGGCCTGCACGATAAAAAAATTCACCAACAAGATGCACAGCAAGGTCGGCACGATCAGCAGCAAACGGCGCGCGCTATAGGCCAGCATGTTGGCGCTCCTCGTTGTGTTGGCGCATCTGCGCGGCGGTCAGCGCGGTCGGGCTGACTTCCCACCAAGTATCAATACCCACGTCGTTCAACGGCGCGGTGTGCGGGCGGCCGAAGCGGTTCCACCACACCGATGAAGAGCCCGGCGGGTAGTAGTTGGGAATCCAGTAAAAGCCCCATTGCAGCACACGGTCCAAGGCATGCGCGTAACGCAGCATGCTCGGCCGGTCGTTGGCGCGCACCAGGCCATCAATCAACGCATCGACCGCCGGGTTGCGCAACACCATGTAGTTGTTGGAGCCCGGATCATCAGCACTTTGCGAGCCGAAATAGTTGCTCAGCTCACGCCCCGGCGAAGGGCTGACCGGATAGCCGTTGACGATCATGTCGTAATCGCGCGCACGCACGCGGTTGGCGTACTGCGCCGAATCGATCATGCGGATATGAAAGCCGATGCCGATCTGCGCCAGGTTGCGCTTGAAGGGCAACAGCAAGCGCTCGAAGCCTTTTTGATTACTCAGGAAAGTGAACTGCAACGGCACGCCTTGGGCGTTCACCAACTGGTCGCCTTTAGGCGTCCAACCAGCCGCCTCCAGCAGCTTCAAGGCCTGCGCCTGATGTGGGCGGATGCGCCCGCTGCCGTCGGTGTGCGGCGGCTGGTAAACACGTTCGAACACTTCATCGGGGATTTGCCCGCGCCAGGGTTCGAGGAGCTTCAGTTCCTCGGCATCCGGCAGTTGGCTGGCCGCCAGTTCGCTGCGCGAAAAGAAGCTGCGCTGGCGGATGTACAGGCCATGCATCATCTGCCGATTGCTCCAGTCGAAATCCCACAGCAGGCTCAGTGCCTCACGCACACGGCGATCCTGAAACTGCGGTTTTTGCAGGTTGAACACAAAGCCCTGAGTACCCTGCACCGCGTTGGGCGCCAGGTGTTCGCGTTGCAGGCGACCATCGCGCAAGGCGTCGCCGTCGTAGCCGACGGTGTAACTGGTGGCCGAAAACTCGCGATTAAAGTCATAACCCTGAGCCCGCAAAATCTGGCGGGCCACGTCGGTGTCGCCAAAAAACTCCAGGCGCACGCTGTCGAAGTTGTACAAGCCTTGATTGATCGGCAAACCGTTGCCCCACCAGTCCTTGACCCGCTCAAAGGTCACGCTGCGGCCGTTGTCCAGCGCACTGATGCGATACGGGCCGCTGCCCAGCGGCGCTTCAAAGCCACCACCGTTGGCGAATTTGCGCGTTTGCCACCAATGCTGCGGCAGCACCGGCAGTGACGCGAGGTCCAGCGGCAAGGTGCGGTCTGCAGTGCTTTTGAAGGTAAAGCGCACTTGGCTTGGCGACTCGATCAGCACTTGATCGACATCGGCAAAGCGCTGCCGATACACCAGGCTGCCTTGGCTGCGCAGCAGGTTGAAGGTGTAGGCCACGTCTTGCGCGGTGATCTGTGTGCCGTCGGCGAAGCGCGCCTTGGGGTTGAGGTAAAAACGCAGCCACGAATGGTCATCCGCCAGCTCCATGCTTTGCGCGACCAGCCCGTAGACAGTGTAAGGCTCATCCTGTGAGCGATAGGCCAACGGGCTGTAAAGCCAGCCCTGAATCTGGGTGACGCCGGTGCCTTTGTCGACATACGGAATCAGGTGGTCGAACGCCCCGTCCTCCATCGACGCGCGCCGAAAACTGCCGCCCTTGGGCGCCTGCGGGTTGACGTAATTCAGGTGTTTGAAACTCGCGGGGTACTTGGGCGCTTCGCCGTACACCGTAAGTGCATGAACCGGCTGGGCCAACAGCGACGGAGCCCACAGGCTCAGTAACAGCGCGCATACCGTTGGACGAAACAGAATCACAAACGCAGCTCCTCGCACGCCTGGCCGACACCGGTGCGGGCGCCGGCCATGGCCTGGTCAAAAATTGTAGGAAACCCGGCTGTACAGGGTGCGGCCGAAGGGGTCGGAGTAACGCGGGTCGTAACCGCTCTGGAACGTCGAGGTCTGGTTGCTGAACGGCGGTTCCTTGTCGAACAGGTTTTGTACGCCCACCGTGACCTGCGCAGTGTCGCGCCACGTGTAGGTACCGGCCAGGTCCCACACACTCCAGGCGCCGACCTTGTCGTGGTACGCGCGGTTGTAGTCGTTGTAGCCGCTGGTGTAACGGTTGGTCAGCGTGGCGCCGAGCGGGCCTTGGTTCCAGGTGCCGTTCCAGCTATGACGCCAGCGGGCCACGGCGCCGGCCGAGGCGAAGTCGCCGCCACGATAATCGCCGGCTTTGTCGATGTAAGCGCCTTTGAGCTGCTGCTGGTACTCGTAGCGGTCGACGTAGGTGCCCTGCAGGTTGGTGCCGAACTGGCCCAATCTGGATTCCGGGAAGCGGTAGTCGAAGCTCACATCTACGCCATTGGTGCGGACCTTGCCGAGGTTGGCGAGCCCGGTAACGATGTGGTCGATCGAGCCATCGGCCTTGCGCACGATGCGCTCGGGGTACAGGTCGGGCTGTTCAAACACCGCCGACTCGGGGAATTCAGCGATCTGGTTGGCGATCTTGATCCACCAGAAATCCAGGCCCAGCGACAAGTTGGTGATCGGCTGGTAAACAAACCCCAACGTCACGTTGCGCGCGGTCTCGGGGTTGAGGTCCGGGTTACCGCCATTACGGCTGAAAAACTGTTGCGCGCAATCGCGGTTGGCCAGGCCGCCATTGCTCGGCGAGCCACCGGCGCACAGGCGCGGGTCGTTGTAGTTGGCCACGGTGAAGGTGGTCGCGGTGGGGTTGTACAGCTCGTACAGGGACGGCGCACGGAAGCCTTCGCTGTAGGCGCCGCGCACCACCAGCTCGCGGAAAGGCTGAAAGCGGAACGAATATTTCGGGTTGGTGGTGCTGCCAAAATCGCTGTACTTGTCGTGCCGCACCGCCGCCGACAGCTCCAGGCTCTCAAGCACCGGCACGTTGACTTCGGCGTATTGCGCCGACACCGAACGGTCGCCGGCCACGCTGGCGGCCGGGTCGATGCCGAGGCTTTGCACGTTGGTGGCGAAGTCTTCGAAGTCCTGGTGGAAGTCTTCCTTGCGGTACTCGCCGCCGAGTGCCAAAGCCGACGGGCCTGCGCCGAACCAGTCGCCAATGTCGCGGCTGACGCGCCCATCAAGGCTTTTGACGCGGCCGACGCCGGTGGCGTAATCGCCGTCCACCGCATTCGCCGCCAGCAACGCGGCGCCGGCGGGGGCCTGCGCGCCGAACGGGTTGATCACGCCGCTGTTGATGCCGCTGGTCACCGCACGGTCATCCACGTAGCCGCTCTGGATCGCGTTGGTGACCTTGTTCTGGTTGTACGCGGCGCCAACGTTGTAATCCCAGCCGGCCAGCGTGCCTTCGAAGGTCAACAGCAGGCGCTGGCCGACGTTATCGTCTTCGTGGCGACGCGGGCCTACTTCGCTTTCGCGCCAGTTGGCGTCCACCGGCTGGGTCGGGTCCAGCGCAAAGGTGGTCGGGCCTGGGGTGATGCCGTTGCCGGGGTAGAACGGCGTGCCGGGTTGTACTTGCAGGCCTTGCAGCAAACCAGGGCCAATCTGGGTGCGGTTCTGGTTACGCGCCCAGAAATATTCAAGGCTCACCGAATGCTCATCGGCCAATTCGCCGGTGGCCTTGCCGAAAAACGAGGTCTTCTCGGTTTCCGGCACCAAGTCCAGGTAACTCCACAGCGATTGCCTGCAGATGCCACTGCGCGAAATCAGGCCAGGCGCGTTGCAACCGCTCGCCGCCAATGGGTTGCTGGCGTTCGAGCCCTGGCTGTAGTTGGCCGGTGAGGCGATGCCCGAGGAATAATCCAGGCCGCGGCCCGGTTGGTAGTTGTAGGTGTAGTCGCGGTCACGCGCCTTGAGGCTTTGCTGCTTGTCGTGGCTGACCACGCCGAACACGTTAAAGCGGTCTGCCTCCAGATCACCAAAGCCCCAACTGCCGCTGAAGTTGCTGGTGTCGCCGCCGCCAGCAGCCGTCGGTGAACTGCCACCCGCCGTGAGTTGGCCCTCGGTCACGCTTTTTTTGGTGATGAAGTTGATCACGCCGCCGATGGCGTCTGTGCCGTACAGCGCCGACGCGCCATCGCGCAGCACTTCAACGCGGTCAATGGCGGCAAACGGGATGGTATTGAGGTCGACGCCCGAGCCGTTGATGGCGGTGGTCGCGTTGTTGCTCAAGCGCCGGCCATTGAGCAGCACTAGGGTTTTATTCGGGCCGATACCGCGCAAATCCGCAAACGACGCGCCGCCACTGCTGGAGCCGACCGAACGGCCGGAGCCTACCGAGGACTGGTTGGCGGAGATGCGGTTGATCAATTGTTCGGTGCTGGTCACGCCCTGTTTTTTCAGCTCTTCGGTGCGCAGGATGGTCACCGGCACCGCCGTCTCGGCATCCACCCGGCGGATCGCGCTGCCGGTGACTTCGATACGTTGCAGTTGCGGGATCACCGAGGGCGTTTCGACACCGGCCTGAGTGCTTGATTGAGCGCTGGGTTGGCGCGGCGCGGCGCTCACCACGATGCCGCTGGCGCCTTCGTTGTCGCGCAGGTCGGTGCCCTGCAAGGCGATCTGCAACGCCTCACCGGCGCTTAATTCGCCCTTGATAGCGGGGGCATTCAAACCGTCGACTAATGACTGGTCAAACGAAATGCGCTTGCCGCTTTGCTGCGAAATGCTCAGTAGCGTTTGGTCGAGGGCGCCGGCGGGAATATCCAGCGGGCTGGCCGCAACCGAACCGGTGGCAACCGTCGCGGCAAGCGTGAGTAAAAATCGGGTGGGTCTGGCATTCATCATGGCGTCGAGGGCTCCCTGTCCTTTTGTCTGGGTATGCAGGGTTGTGCGCCGATAGCGGATTTTTTATAGGGCGGCAGTTAGACCGATAACGCATGTCCTTATGCGTTGTTTAACAATCACTTGCCGAAGTGGTAACTCACGTCCAGCCAGACCTGGCGGCCATACGGGTCATAGTTGCCGGTGGGGTAGTAAGGCCAGCCGGCGGAGTCGTCGTGCTTGACCTGGTTGAGCAGGTTGTTGACGGTCAGGCCGACGCTGGCTTGCTCATTCACACGGTAGCGCGCGCTGGCATTGAAGGTGGTCCAGGGCGACAGGCGCCCGTCGCCGGCGCCATTGGTGACGCTGCCGTAGCGAATGCCGGTGAGGGTGGTGGTGAGGCGCTGGTAATCCCACGTCAGGCTGGCGTTGACCTTGCTGCGCCAGTCGTGATTGTTGGTGCTGGTGCGCAGGTCCTGGGTTTGCGCGTCGTCCGACTCCTTGAGGTAATGCGACAGCACCAGGCTGTAGCCGAGGGCCGAACTAAAGGCGCCGTATGGGCCGGCGCCCCAGCGGATATTGCTCTTCAAGTCGAGGCCGCTGACCCGTTCGCTGGCGGCGTTGATCGCATTGATTTGCACACGTTGCAGCACGTTCGGGTCGACCGCCGCATTGCTCGCGTTACGCTGGATGCGCGCCAGCACGTCGTCGCAGGTCGCCGCGTCGAGTTGGCCGTTGCGGCATTGGTTTTCCTGTTGCAGCAGGCGGTTAATATCGACAGTGGTGAGCAGGTCCTTGATCTCGACACGCCAGAAGTCCGCAGAGAAATCAAACTGACGCGAAGGCGACCAGACAAACCCATAGGTCCAGGATTTGCCGCGCTCGGACGCAAGGTCAGCATTGCCGCTTTGGGTGTAATCGACCCGCCCCCGATCACAGGCGCCTGCCACGCCTTTGCTGCAACCGTAATAGTCGATCTGGTCAGGCGTGTAGCCGTTGGTATTCGCCTGGTAGAGGTAATTCAGGTCCGGCGCACGGAAGCTGGTGCCGTAACTGCCGCGCAGCAACAAGCTGCTGACCGGGCGCCATTCCAGGCCCAGGTTGTAGGTTTTCTGCTGCTCGGTGCGGCCGCTGAATTTATATTGGTCCCAGCGCCCGGCGGCAGATGCGAGCAGTGTGTCGGTCAGCGGAATGCTGAACTCGCCGCCCGCCGCATAACGGTCGCGCGAACCGCCGGAGTTGGACGCCGGCGTGGTGTTGTAGAAGGTGCCGTCATTGAGCTGGTCATCGACGTCAACGCTGTAGGACTGGCGCCCCACTTCGGTCACCCCGGCAAATGACACCGGCCCCGCCGGCAGCTCGAACAGGTCACCGTTGATATTCGCGCTGAAGGTTTGCGACACCGACTTGCTCTTTTGCACCAGGTTGCCGCGGAACGCCCGCCACTCGTCCTCGGTCAGCGGCCGGTCCAGCCGCGAAGGGTCCGGCGCGTACACCGGGTGCCCGTCCTGGGTGCCCAGTTGCGGGCCGAGGAAGTAATCGCGAATACCGCTGAGCGGGGTGTAGCGGGTGTTCCGGGTGCTGGTGTATTCCGAGCGATTGGCCGCCAACTGATAACCCCAGCCGCTGTCGCCAATCTTGTCTTCCAGGCCCAGGCTGCCGGTCCAGGAGATTTCACGCCATTTGCTGTTGTTGCTGGTCTTGCCGCCAATTTCTTCGCTGGCGAAATTGCGCGACCAGCGCTCCAGGTTGCCGGTGCTCTGGTTGATGAAGTCCGGCGAGGTAAAGCTGGGGCCGCGCGTGTTGTTCTGGGTGTGATCGAAGCCGAACATCAGGTCGGCAAACACGTTGCCGGTATCGCTGAAGTGCCAGGTGCCACGGGTGTAGCCGTCGTAGTTTTCTTTTTGCGCCTGCACGGTCCAGTAATCGTTGTAGTACTGGTTAGTGGTGCAACGGCGGCCACTGCCACCGAGCGTGCCGTTGTAGATACCGCCATAAGCAGCGCAGCCGGGGCCGAGGTATTCGCCGCTGTCGAGGTTGCGCCGGTAGCCGACGTCCTTGGCCGGGCCGTCGTTCATAAAGCCGCGCTGGTCGGCCCAGATCGGCTGGCGGTTGGTCAGCTCCAGGCCGAACACGCCGTCGAAGTCGCCCCAGCTTTCGCCGCCGCTGATCTGCAAACGCTGGTTGTCACCGCCACCGCGCTCGGTGCCACCGCCGCGCAGGTTGACGTCGACGCCGCTGATTTTGTCTTTGAGAATAATGTTCACCACCCCGGCAATCGCATCCGAGCCATACACCGCCGACGCGCCGCTGCTGAGGATCTCGATGCGTTCGATCATCACCGACGGGATATTCGCAAGGTTGGTGAAGTTCACGCTGCCATCGTAAGCCGTGGGGTAATCGGCGACGCGCCGGCCGTTGATCAACACCAGCGTGTGATTCGGCCCCAGGCCGCGCAGGTTGAGGGCGCTGGCGGCGGGCTGGAAGGTGTTGCCGTAGTCTTCGCCCTGCGTCATGCCGGTGTTTTGGGTTTGCGAGGCGACCGCGTCGTACACGTTTTTGTAGCCACGGTTAGCGATCTCCTCTGCGCTGATCACCGTGACCGGCGACGGCCCCTCAACCTGCGCACGGGCGATGCGCGAGCCCGTGACCACGACCTTCTGCAACGCTACGTCGCCCGGCACCTTGGCTGCCGACAGCGGTTTTACCGGCACCACCGTGGCGCGCCGCACCACCCAGCCGCCTTCGCTCGGCAGCGCTTCCAGGCCAGAGCCGTGCAGCGCCTGCTGCAAGGCTTGCTCGGTGG
The DNA here is from genome assembly GCF_049199985.1 of Pseudomonas kitaguniensis. NCBI lineage: Bacteria > Pseudomonadati > Pseudomonadota > Gammaproteobacteria > Pseudomonadales > Pseudomonadaceae > Pseudomonas > Pseudomonas kitaguniensis. The sequence goes on along the minus strand of NZ_JBLZPT010000002.1, from coordinate 40,079 downwards.
ACAAGCGCCCGCGCACCGCTGCGCTGTTGAGCCCCTGCACAAGGTCTTGCTGGAACGAAATACTCAAGCCGCTCTGCCGGGAAATACTCAGCAGCGTGCGGTCCAGCGGCGCGGCGGCGAGGTCAAAGTCAAAGGTTTGGATGTGGCTGGCGGGCGCTGGCGCTGGCGTCGCAGCCGCCGTGCCCTGCGCGCACAGCATCGCGCCAATGGCCAGGGACAGTGCCGCCAGCAACCGGCGAAAACGGTAGTGGGTGTACATAGTTGGGGCTCCCATCATTGTTGTTCAGTTGATGGGTTGAACAACCAAGTGGGCGTTTTTATAGGCCCGCGATAGGCCGTTTAAGCATGAGTTTATAACGCTGCGTGCCGACGGCAGTGATTGGGCAAACCCGTGACTGCTGCAGGGTTGTGCAACAACCACGGCGTTTTTATAGAGGGCCGCGCATTTATTTTTTCAGCGCAGGTCGATGCTGACCCAATACGCGCTGTGATAGTCGACCTGCACCGGCAAGGAGCTGGCCAGTAATTGCAGAGCGCTGCCGGTGTCGTCCAGCGGGAAAATACCGCTCAACCGCAAGCGCGCTGCCTGCGGGCTGACCCGAATAATGCCGCGCCGATAGTCGCGCAGCGCCTCCACGACCTCACCCAGCGTGCGGTTGCGCACTTCCAGCAGCCCTTGCGTCCAGGCTGCTTCATCACCCGTCGCAGCGTGCAGCGACAGAATGCCTTGGGCATTGAACGTTGCCTGCTGGCCAGCCTGGATGATTTGCCTGGCGCCGTCGCGGGTGGTGATTTCCACTTGGGAATGCAGCAAGGTGATTTGCGTCTGGTTCGGTTGCTGTTGCACCAGAAAACGCGTGCCCAATGCGCGCATGCGCCCGTCAGCGGTTTCAACCACAAACGGCCGCGCGCTGTCCCTGGCCACATCCACCAGCAACTGCCCTTCGAGCAATTTCAACAGCCGCTGCTGAGGATCAAATAACGCCACCACCCGGCTGCGCGCCGCCAGCGACAACGCACTGCCGTCACCCAGCGTCACGTTCAAGCGCTCGCCGGTGGCGGTGCTCAAGGTACCCGCCGGCGTCCAACGGTCCGACAACCGCGTGACCAACCCGGCCAACGATACAAAGCCCGCCAGCGCCAGGGTATTGCGCAAAAACTGCCGCCGCCCCGAGGGCGCACTCAAGGTGTGCAACAAGCTGTCCCTGGGCATGCGCCGCAGGTCCTCATTGCCCAGCACCGCCATGCCCGCCCCCATGCGACTCAACACTTCCTCGCGCCGTGGGTCCGACTCGCGCCAGCGGCTGAACGCCAATTGCTCCTGCGCACTGGCATGCCCCGACTGCAACAGCGCCATCCACTGCGCCGCCTCATCGATCATCGCCTCATCCGGCGCCGCGCCGCTCACGCGTGCTCCATCGCCAAGTAACAGCGCTTGAATGCATCCGCCATGTACTGCTGCACCCGGCTCACCGACACCTGCAAGCGCTCGCCGATTTGCGCGTAGGTCAACCCGTCCAACTGGTGATACAAAAACGCCGCGCGGGCGTTGGCCGACAAACCATTGAGCAAGCGATCAACCTCCAGCAGCGTCTCGATCAACAACAAGCGCTCCTCCGGCGACGGATGCGCCAGTTGCGGCGCCTGGGCCAGTGTCTCCAGATACGCCCTTTCCAAGTCTTGTCGACGCCAGCCCTCATACATCAGCCGCCGTGCAATAGTTGTCAATAACGCCCGCGGCTCACGAATGGCCGACGGGTCCGGCAACGCCAATACGCGCAAAAACGTTTCCGACGCAATGTCCTGCGCACCGTGCGGGCAGTCCATTGCGCGGCTGACGCGCGCGCATAACCAGCTGTAATCGCTCTTGAACATCTGCCCAATCAGACCGAAGTGCAGGTTCTGATTCACACTCATTGCGTGCTCCGTGCGGAAAACGGCTATTGAGCCTTGCCGTTAAGGAACGATGAAAATTCATCGCTAAAGGTCGGACTCTGCATGAAGGGCACGTAGATACGGAAAGAATAAAAAATTGCAAAGACCTGCACATTTGACATATGCACCTTTGCAAGACCGGGACGCCTGGAACTGGGCGCAACCCCACGGCAAGCGGATTTTTATGCCTCGGGAAAAGCCCTGAGGCATACTCGCCCTCAACCACGGAGGCGCAACGTGAACCGTCAATTCCCCACCCACGGCATCAGCACACAACGGGCGTGCCTCAAGATCAATGGCGCATGGGCCGACCACGTGTTGACGTCGCTGATCAACCGCGCCAATCACCCAGTATGAGCCTCCATGTATTTGCCATCATCCTGCTCGGCGCCGCGCTGCATGCCACCTGGAATGCAGTGGTCAAAGGTGGCGGCGACAAGTTGCTGACCACGTGCATGATTACCTCCATCGCGTCCCTGATTGCCTTCACGGTTATTCCGTTTCTTGAATTGCCGGCCAAACAGAGCTGGCCATTTATCGGCGCATCGGTGATTTTTCAGGTGCTGTATTTTGTGCTGGTTGCCTCGACTTACCGCATTGCCGACATGAGCCAAACCTACCCGATCATGCGCGGCACCGCGCCGCTGCTGGTGGCCACGGTGAGCGTGTGTGTGTTGTCCGAAGCCTTGTCGACGTTCGCTTGGCTGGGTATTGCGGTGATCTCCCTCGGCATTTTGAGCATGGCCGCTGCGCCATCTGCCGAGCAACGAAAAGGCGTGGTGCTGGCCCTGATCAACGCGGGTGTGATCGCGGGCTACACACTTATCGACGGCGTGGGCGTGCGTAAATCTGGCGCGCCTGCGGCCTACACACTGTGGATTTTTTTGCTGACCGGCATCCCGCTGGCGGCTTGGGCGCTGGCCACACGGCGTGCTGTGTTCTGCGACTACGCCACTCGCCACTGGCGGCTCGGCGTGGTCGGCGGGGTTGGCACGCTGGCGTCATACGGTTTGGCCCTGTGGGCGATGACCATGGCCCCCATCGCCAGCGTTTCGGCGCTGCGCGAAACGTCGATTCTGTTTGGCGTGGTGATCTCGGCGTGGGTGCTGAAAGAACATCTTACGCGAGGGCGCATTGTTGCAGCGTGCGTCATTGCAGCGGGGGCAATGCTGTTGCGCCTGGGCTGAACGCAGCTAATGCGCTCGAAAAAACTGCGTATCTGTATTTTGACGCCCTTCGGGCCCACTGTTAGTGTCCAGCCTCCCCTACAAGGAGCGCCCCCGATGAAATTGGACATCTACCAAGTCGATGCTTTCAGCCAACAGCCTTTTGGCGGCAACCCGGCGGCCGTTTGCCCGCTGACCGAATGGCTGCCTGACGCGCTATTGCAGAGCATTGCGGAGGAAAACAATCTGTCGGAGACCGCGTTCTTCGTGCCGCAGGGCGAAGGCTATGAATTGCGCTGGTTCACCCCTCAGGTTGAAGTCGACCTGTGCGGCCATGCCACGCTGGCAGCGGCGTGGGTGTTGATTCATCAGTTGCCGAAGGCGCCTGAGGTGCTGCGTTTTGCCACCCGCAGCGGCGAGCTACGTGTGACCCGCAATGGCGACGAACTGGCGATGGATTTTCCGGCCAGGCAACCTCAGCAGTGCGAGCCGCCCAGCGGACTGTTGAGCGCGTTGGGGCTTGAGCACGCGCAAGTATTTGCCGCCGATGACTACATCGTTCTGGTCGACGATGAGGCACAGGTTGCAGCCCTGACACCGGACTTCGCGCGCCTCAAAGGCTTGCCCAAACGCGGGATCGCGGTAACGGCCAAAAGCACGCGGTTTGATTTTATTTCCCGTTGGTTTGGCCCCAACGTCGGCGTCAATGAAGACCCCGTTACCGGCTCCGCGCACACCTCGCTGGCACCGTTCTGGGCCGAGCGCCTGGGCAAGTCGTTGCTGACCGCTGAACAGGGCGGCACACGCCGTGGGCAGTTGCGTTGCGAGCTTAAAGGCGACCGCGTGATCATTTCAGGCGCAGCGGTGCTTTACCTGCAAGGCTGCATTTACGTGTAAAAAGTACGGCCCCAGGAACAACAGATCATTCTCACAATGAACGGAGTTCAACGCGTGTTTTCGATTTCCCGCCGTCAACTGTCGATGATTGCCGCCGCCCTCGCCCTGGCCGGCTGTCACACCCCGGCCAATGAACAACCGCCGGCACCGGAGGTGGGTTCGGGTTATCGCACCGACCTCAGCACCCGCCACGCCGAGCGCCATATGGCCGCCGCCGCCAACCCGCTGGCGGCCGAGGCCGGGCGCGAGATGTTGCGCCAGGGCGGCTCGGCCATTGATGCAGCGATTGCGATGCAGGCGGTGTTGACCCTGGTGGAGCCGCAGTCTTCCGGCATCGGCGGCGGCGCGTTCATCATGCTGTGGGACGGCAAAAAAGTGCACGCGTATGATGGCCGCGAAACGGCGCCGGCCGGTGCCACTGAGCGGTTGTTCCTGAACGCCAACGGCACGCCGATGGCGTTTACCGAAGCGCAAATAGGTGGCCGTTCGGTCGGCACGCCGGGGGTTTTACGCGCCCTGGAGATGGCGCACAAGCAGACCGGGCACTTGCCATGGGCCACGCTGTTTGAACCGGCGATTCGTTTGTCGGAGCAAGGCTTTGCGATTTCCCCGCGCCTGCACGCGCTGATCGCCGCCGACCGTTACATCGCGCAGTCACCGGAGATGGCGGCCTACTTCCTGAACGCCGACGGCACGCCTAAAGCCACCGGCACACTGCTGAAAAACCCGGCGCTGGCGGCCGTGTTCAAGCGTATCGCCAAGGAAGGCCCGGACGCGCTGTACCGTGGGCCGATTGCCGATGAAATCGCGCGCAAAGTCCAGGGCAACCGCAATGCGGGCAGCCTGTCACAGGCCGACCTTACGGCCTATACCGCCAAAGAGCGCACGCCGCTGTGCACCGACTATAAGCAGTATCAAGTGTGCGGCATGCCACCGCCGTCGTCGGGCGGGATTGCGGTTGCGCAGATCCTCGGCACCTTGCAGGCCGTTGAGGCGCGCGACCCGCGCCTTGCCATCGCACCGATGAAACCGCTGAAAAGCACATCGCCCGCGGGCCTTGAACCGACACCCGAGGCCGTGCACCTGCTTGCCGAGGCGGGTCGACTGGCCTTCGCTGACCGTGGTTTATACGTCGCCGATGCCGACTTTGTGCCGGTGCCGACCGCGGGCCTCGTCGCGCCGGATTACCTGGCCAAACGCGCCGCGCTGATCGGCGAGCGCAGCATGGGCACCGCCACGCCGGGCACGCCTGCCGGCATCCAAGTGGCGTACGCGCCGGACCGCTCGCCGCTGCGCATTTCCACCTCGCAAGTGGTGGCCGTCGATGACCAGGGCGGCGCGGTGTCGATGACCACCACGGTGGAGGCCGCGTTCGGCTCCCACGTGATGGTGCAGGGCTTTTTGCTGAACAACCAGATGACCGACTTCTCGTTCATCCCCGAAGAAAACGGCCAGCCCGTGGCCAACCGCGTCGAGCCTGGCAAACGCCCGCGCTCAGCCATGGCGCCAACCCTGGTGTTCGACCGCAAGAGCGGTGAGTTGCTGGCCACGGTGGGTTCACCGGGTGGCTCGCAGATCATCGAATACGTGAGCAAATCGCTGGTCGCGATGCTCGACTGGAACCTCGATCCGCAAGCCGCCATCAGCCTGCCGAACTTTGGCAGCCGCAACGGCGCGACCGAACTCGAAGCCGGTTTGTTCAGCCCGGCGTTAAAGCAAGCACTCAGGGCCCGAGGCCACGCGTTGAGCGAAATCGACATGACCAGCGGCATTCAAGCCATCGTGCGCACGCGGGATACCCAAGGCAAGGTGTCGCTGAGCGGCGGCGCCGACCCTCGGCGTGAAGGCGAGGCACTCGGCGATTGAGCCGGTTAATCAACGGAGAAAGTCCTCGTGCAGCACGCCAATAATCTCGGTGCCCTTCCCGGCATCGATCACGGTTTTTGTTCGATCAATGATCCGCTGCGCCCGGCTGCAGTGTTCATTTGCAAGCAGGTGCACAGCGCGTCGGTGATTGAATGGCAGCCGGATCAGTTGACTAACACGCTTGAAGCGGACGGCGTGTTTACCCGCACGCAGCAACCGATCGCGGTGATTACCGCCGATTGCCTGCCGATTCTTATTGCATCAAAAAACGCCGAGCAAGTCGCTGCGGTGCATGGCGGCTGGAAGGGTTTACAAGGCGGCATCATCGCCACGGCCATACGGCGCTTTGCCGCCGGGGGCTTTGCTGCAGACCAATTGCGGGTGGCTATCGGCCCTTCGATCAAACCGTGCTGTTATGAGGTGAGTGAGGGCTTTATCGCGCAGTTTCAGGCAGACCAGGGCCATGTGTGGCAAGGCGCACCCGCCCCGTGGTATTTCGAGCAGCCGGCACCGTTGCTGAGGTAACAACCACCGGCAAACCGGTCGAGCCATGTGCGCGAGCGGCTGTAGAGGCTGCCCATGCGCTCACTCGAAATGATGCCCAACCCGCCTGCCGGCAACCTGCACAATCGTTCAAGACCTCGCCACACAACCCGCGCAGACTGGGTTAACGTGTTTTAACCGCCATTTATGTGTGACAAGCCATCATGGGCAAACCGAACTCCACGCTGGACTGGCTGCACCGCGCTCCGCACGCCAGTGGCGTAGACCGTATCGAGGCGTACTTTGCCGGGTTCGCGTTCGACCCGCATCGCCATGACACCTACGCCATCGGGCGTACGCTGTTCGGCGTGCAGAGTTTTCATTACCGCGGCTGCATGACCCACAGCTTGCCCGGTACGACCATGGTGATTCACCCCGACGAAACCCACGACGGTCGCGCCAGCAGCGTGGAAGGCTTCAAGTACCGCATGATTTATGTGGAGCCGGCGCTGATCCAACAGATTCTCGGCGGCAGGCCGTTACCGTTTATCCACAACGGCCTGTCGACGGACCCGAGGTTGTTTCGCGCCAGCGACGTGTTACTGCAAAGCCTGGACTGCCCGATTGATCCGCTGCAGGAGCAAGACGCGCTCTACGACCTGGCCCAGGCGCTGAGCGCATCGGCGGGCGTGATCGTCAGCCGTAAATCCTTCGATTACGTGGCCGCCGAACGCGCCAGGGAATTTATTCACAGCGCGTTAGGCCGCAGCATCAGCCTGGATCAAATGGCCGACCATTGCGGCCGTGATCGCTGGGCGTTATCGCGCGATTTTCGTTTGTTATTCGGCACCAGCCCCTACCGCTACTTGATCATGCGGCGGTTGGACCTGGTGCGCAGCCTGCTGGCGCAAGGCCAACCGTTGGTGGACGCGGCGATGACTGCCGGTTTTACTGACCAAAGCCATATGACCCGGCAATTTCGCAGCACCTACGGCATGCCGCCGTCGCGCTGGGTGAAGATGCTCGGGCGTTGAGATGCACGCGGGCAAGGTTTACAACTGGCGCCCGATCACCGGCGCGCCGATTGCCATGAAATTCCCGCCCGCCACGTGGTGCAAGGTGCGCAATTGATCATGACCGTCGAAGTGCCAATGCCCGTCGCTGAACACCCGCACATCGGCATACGCTGCGAGCACTTCACCGAGGAACAAGTCATAGGTTTGCTGGTTGTGCGGCTCGGGCAGCACGCGACATTCCAGCCACGCCACGCACCCTTCCAGCAGCGGCGCTGCGGTGTGTTCGCCACTGAATGTGTGCAGGTCGTAGGTGGCGAATTTATCGGTGTCGCGGCCGCTGATGTTACCGACCGCCTGCACAAGGTCAGCCTGGGCCACGCAGGGCACCTGAAGCACGAAGGTGCCTGCGCCTTCCAGGAGGTGGCGGGTCCAGGTGGACTTGTCGAGTACCACGGCAACTTTGGGCGGTTCGAAATCCACTGGCATGGCCCAGGCCGCGGCCATGATATTGCGCTGGCCAGCGTGGGCCGCGCTCACCAACACGGTCGGCCCGTGGTTGAGCAAGCGGTAGGCCTTGGACAGCGGAACGGGGCGACGGTAAGTAGGGCTCATGGAGGATCGGCTCTTTAAGCAAGAAAAACCCAACGATACCTCAAGCATGAGCCCCACGTGTCAGCTCGACAGCTGATTGGCGAATTGCTCGACCGCGCTGACCACTTTTTGCGCACCGTCCTGGATTTCGACGATCACCGTGCCGGCCTCGGTCGCCAGCGCCAAGCCGTGCTCGGCTTGCAGGCGGCCTTCGGTCATCAAGCTCACCGCGTCGCGAACCGTCTCCTGGTTTTGACGCACCACACCGACGATTTCCTCGGTCGCCTTGCTGGTACGCGAGGCCAATTGACGCACCTCATCGGCTACCACCGCAAAACCACGGCCTTGCTCACCGGCACGGGCCGCTTCGATGGCCGCGTTAAGCGCCAGCAAGTTGGTTTGTTCGGCGATGCCGCTGATGGTTTTTACGATGGTGCCGATCACTTGGGACTGGGCGTTCAGCGCCTCAATGCCATCACCGGCCTGTTGCATGTGCTTGGCCAAGTCACGCATCACGTCCACCGCCTGAGTCACCACGGTGGTGCCGCGCTGGGCACTGCTGTCGGTCTGCCGCGAGGTGCTGTAGGCCATATTGGCAGCCTCGGCCACGGCCTGTTCCTGGTTGACCTGGTCGGTGATCACCGTGGCGAACTTGACCACTTTATACAGCCGGTCATTTGCATCCAGCACCGGGTTATAGGTCGCCTCCAGCCACACCACACGACCATGGCTGTCGATGCGCTTGAAGCGCGCGGCAACAAACTCACCCGCGTTCAAGCGGCTCCAGAAACTCTGGTATTCAGCGCTGTTGTATTCCGCTGGCTCGCAGAACATACGGTGATGTTTACCGACGATTTGCGCCAGGCTGTAGCCCATGCCCCCGAGAAACCGGTCGTTGGCAGTGAGCACATGGCCGCCGAGGTCGAACTCGATAACCGCCGTGGAACGCACCAGCGCGGTGATCAGGTTTTCATGATCGCGCGAAGCTTCAATGGTGCGGGTGAGGTCGCTTGAGTAAATCGAAAATCGCTGAACGCGCCCATCCGAGCCACGCAGCGGTTGCACGATAGAGCGCAACCACGCCTCCTTACCGTTACCCCGCAGCAAGCGCACGGTGCCGGCGAAGTGTTCACCGCGTAGCAAAGCATTCTTGAAGCGCAGCTGAAATTCGTCTTGGCGCACGTGTGGCGGCACCAAGTCATCAATCCGGCGCCCCACAATGTTCGTCGCCTGATAGGCCAGTTCCTGCAGGAAGTTGGCGTTCGCCCACTCCACCCGGCCTTCCGCGTCCAGCGTCAGGCACAACATTTCACTTTCCAGGCTCTCCTTAACCTGATTCAAGCTGGACAACTCTTCACGAAGAGCCGACAGCTCCTGTTTCAAACGGGTGTTGAACATGGTGCACCGATGGCCGTATTGGGAGAGAGACCTGACCTGCATCGGCGCTGCCAGGGTTTTCTGAAGCGCTCTTTAACGCCAAACCCGATTGTTTTTTTGGATCCATTAACCGCCGTTGTTTCGGCACACACCCATCACTTGATATTCAAGCGTGTTCAGCTTGCCGCTGGAGTCTTCATAGGTCATGCGCGAGGGCACCGGATTGCACGAACGGATCGGCGGCGTGACGTTGACCACCTTGGCAATGTCCAGCTTCATGCCGTAGCGATACGCCTGCAGCTCGGGTGCCGGCTTGCCCTTTTTCTCGGCGTACGCCGCCATGGCTGCTTGATTGCGCTCCATCATCAGGGCAAAGGTACGGTCACCGCCGCCCTCGGCCACTGCGCCAAAGGACAAGACTGCAGTTAATACACCCAGGCCAATTTTATAAACGTTCATGACAGGTTCCTCGACTGAAAAGTTAAGTAACGAGATTACTCAATCAAGCCTGTCGCCAAGTTCACCAAAACATTACGTATCTGTTAGAAGGCCGCTAGCTTCCAATTTTGTAATGTTCGCGCAACGAAGTCGTTAACCGCTGTTTGCAACTATCAGCCCGGGCCAAATCAATAAGAACGCCCACGCCAATAAGCAGCCGATAACTGCCAACACCCAGGAGCGAAACATGCGCATTATTGCTTACACACTTCCCCTTTCACTGTTAGCCGTACTGCCCCTGGCAGCCGCAGCCGTGGAAGACACGCCCGAAGGTTTCATCGAAGGCAGCAGCACCAACGTGCTGGCACGCAATTTTTACTTCAACCGCGATGACCGCAAGGGCCAGTCCAGCCCCACCGGCAATGGGTATTCCGAGGCGTGGGCACAAGGCTTGATCGGCACATTCGAATCCGGCTTTACCCAAGGCACCGTGGGTTTTGGCCTGGATGCATTTGTGATGTACGGCCTCAAACTCGACTCCGGCACCGGCCGCAGCGGCGGCAAGGGCTCGTTCGGCGTACTGCCGGTAGACAGCAACAATCACCCGCAAAGCAGCTACAGCAAAGTCGGTGGCGCGGCGAAATTTCGCGTACTCGACACCGTTATCAAAGCCGGCGATGTATTCCCCGCCACGCCGGTGGTGGCCGCTGGCGACTCGCGTCTATTGCCGCAAAGCTTTCGCGGCGTCACCGTACACAACACCAGCGTTGAAGGGTTGAGCGTGCAAGGCGGACACCTGAGCGGCATGAGCCAACCCAGCGAAAGCGGCATGAACAATGGCTTTGCGACGTTCTATGCGGGCAAGGTCGACTCGCCGTGGGTCGGCTATTTCGGCGGCGATTACCAGCTCAACAAACACCTCGGCGTAAGCCTGTACAGCAGCCGGTTGAAGGATGCATGGGATCAGTATTACCTCGGCACCACCGCCAGTTACCCGCTGACCGACGATGTGTCGTTATTCGGCGACTTCAATTACTACAAGGCGGTGGACGAAGGTAAACAGCGGCTGGGTAAATTCGACAACTCCATCTGGAGCGCAAGGCTCGGGGTAAAGGCCGGCGCGCACAGCGTGGCGTTGTCGCATCAGCGCAATAACGGCGATGACGACTTCGATTACCTGCGCCAGTCGGACTCGATCTTTCTTAATAACTCGATCCAGTACAGCGATTTCAACTCGCCCAAGGAGCGCTCGTGGATGCTGCGTTACGATCTGGACATGCACACCTTCGGCATTCCCGGCCTGTCGTTCATGACCCGTTACGCAAAAGGCACCGGCGCCGATTACAGCAATGCCAACTCGGTGTACATGCGCCGTGATGCAGCGGGCAACCCGCTGACTGATCAACGCCGCTGGGAGCGCGACGTCGAGGCCAAGTACGTGGTGCAAAGCGGCAACCTGAAGGACTTGTCGCTGCGGTTGCGTCAGGCCACCGTGCGCTCAAGTGCATTCGAGTCCGACCTTGAAGAGATCCGCTTGATCGCCGAGTACCCATTACTGGCACTTTGAACAAGCATGCCGGTGAGCGCTTACAGTTGTTAGTGGTTAACTAACATCTGCTCACAGTTTGCCATCTATCAAAACTGTAATATTCGCCCCAGCTTGCCGTTAAGTTTAGCTTTATATACTCGTACACACTTTGTTTTAACCGAGCACATTCATCTCTGAAGCGGTTGTGTAGCTCCTTTGGAAAGAGATGAATTTTAACGCCCCGCTGGGGCGTTTTTTTTTCACGTTGCGGGAGGGTCGCGACCAATGGTCGCAGTTGACCCTGAAGCTACTTCACGATTCAGAATTCTCCTACTCCAAAGACACCTGACTCCATAGGGAAATGGCGCCCTTCTCTCATCAGTAAAAGGTAAATCCCTATGCGTATCCTTGTGGTTGAGGACGAGCAAAAAACCGCCGACTACCTGCAACAAGGCCTGAATGAAAGTGGCTATGTGGTCGACTGTGCAGCCAATGGCATCGACGGCCTGCACCTCGCCGGGCAACACGCCTACGAGCTGGTGATTCTTGACGTCAACCTGCCGGGCAAGGATGGCTGGGAAGTGCTCGAACAATTGCGCCGCAATGGCAGCCAGCGCGTGATGATGCTGACCGCCCGTGGCCGGCTGGCCGACAAGATCAAGGGCCTCGACATGGGCGCCGATGATTACCTGGTAAAACCCTTCGAGTTTCCCGAATTACTCGCACGCGTACGCACGCTGTTGCGGCGCAGCGAGCATATCCCGCAGCCGGAAGTGTTCCGTGTCGCGGACCTGGAACTCGACCCCCGCCGCCATCGCGCGTACCGCGGCACCCGGCGTATCGACCTGACCACCAAGGAATTCGCCCTGCTGCAGGTGTTGATGCGCCAGACCGGCGAAGTGCTGACCCGCACACAGATTATTTCGCTGGTGTGGGACATGAATTTCGACTGCGACACCAACGTGGTGGAAGTCTCCATCAGCCGCCTGCGCGCCAAGGTCGATGACCAAAGCGAGGTCAAGCTGATACACACCATTCGCGGCGTGGGTTATGTGCTGGAGGTACGCGCATGAAACCCGGCAGTTTGTCGATGCGCCTGGGCTTGACGGTCAGCTTGATGGGCGCAGGCCTGGTGCTGTTGCTCGCGACCCTGGCGTACCTGGCCCTGACACACGAGCTGGAAAAACTCGCGCGCAAGGGCCTCGAAAGCAAGATGGAACAGATCCAGCACAGCCTGTCCCAAGGCATGGATGCCCGCGCCATCCGCGCCCGCCCGCATTCACTGCTGGACCTGGTCATCGGGCATGACAATTTCTACCTGACCATCGTCGGCACCGCGCCCGACGAAAGCGTGCTGCTGAGCATCGGCGCCAAGCCTCAAGAGCCGTTGCTGACAGACTTCTCGCCGCGCGAAACCCTCGGCTACCGCAATTGGGCCGACAACAATGACAACCAAGTGCTGACGGCTTCCAGCCTGATGCGCCTGGCCAGCGGCGAGCGCGTACGCGTGCTGTTGTCGCTGGACCGCATGGACGACCAGGCGCTGCTCAGTGCTTACCTGCGCGCCACGGTAATCGCGCTGCCGCTGCTGCTGCTGCTGATCGGCATGGGTGCCTGGTGGCTGGTGCAACGCGGGCTCGCACCGTTGAAACAGTTCAGCCATGTGGCGGCCAAAGTCACCACGCAAAACCTGACCCATCGCTTGGCCGTCGACAACCTGCCGCATGAGCTGGGCGAGCTGGCGCAAGGCTTTAACGTGATGCTCAACCGGCTGGACGCGGGCGTGCAGCAACTGTCGCAATTCTCTGATGACCTGGCCCACGAATTACGCGCGCCGCTGACCAACCTGATGGGCAAGGTGCAGGTGACACTCTCGCGCCAGCGCCCGCCAGAGGAGTACAAAGCGGTGCTGGAATCCAACAGCGAGGAGTTGGAGCGCCTGGCGCGCATTGTCTCCGATATGCTGTTTCTGGCGCAGGTCAGCCACCCGGCGGCGCGGGCTTCATTCACCGACGTGTCGCTGGCGGTTGAGGCAAATAGGGTAATGGATTTGTTCGCCCTGAGCGCCGAAGACAAACAACTCACCGTCACCCTCAGCGGCGATGCCCAAGTGCAGGGCGACCGCTTGATGATTCAACGTGCACTCTCGAACCTGCTGTCGAATGCGATCCGCCACAGCCCGGCGGGCGCGCATATTTCGCTGTGGGTGGAGACCTATGCGGACGAGGTGTCTGTGTCGGTAAGTAACCCTGGCCCCGGGATCGAGGCGCAACACTTGCCACTCCTGTTCGAACGTTTCTACCGCGTCGACAGCAGCCGCGCACGCACCGAGGGCGGCACTGGCCTGGGCCTGGCCATCGTGCAGTCGATCATGACCTTGCACCAGGGGCAGGCTGAGGTACGCAGCCCGCCCGGTGGTGTTACGCAGTTTCGCCTGGTGTTTCCTCTTCCTTGCGATGCGCCCACTGGTACAGCGCCGGCAGCACCAGCAAGGTCAGCAACGTAGAAGAAATAATCCCGCCGATCACCACCGTCGCCAATGGCCGCTGCACTTCAGCGCCGGTGCCGGTGGCCAACGCCATCGGAATAAACCCGAGAGACGCCACCAGCGCAGTCATCAATACCGGGCGCAAGCGGGTCAGCGCGCCTTCGTTGATCGCCACGGATAACGAACGCCCTTCCTCGCGCAGGTTGCGGATGAACGCGATCATCACCAAGCCGTTAAGCACGGCCACGCCCGACAGCGCGATAAAGCCGACCCCTGCCGAAATCGACAGCGGAATATCGCGCAACCACAACGCCATGATGCCGCCGGTCAACGCAAAAGGAATGCCGGTGAACACCAGCAAGCCGTCTTTGAGGCTGTTAAACATCATGAACAACAACCCGAACACCAGCAGCAATGCTACCGGCACCACCACGCGCAAGCGCTCGGACGCTTCCTTCAACTGTTCGAACTGGCCGCCCCACGTGGTCCAATAACCCGCCGGCACTTTTACCTCGCGGCTGATGGCGGACTCGGCCTCTTCGACAAACGAGCCGATGTCGCGCCCGCGCACGTTGGCGCTGACAATCACCAGGCGCTTGCCGTTCTCGCGGCTGATCTGGTTGGGGCCGAGTACCAGGTCCAGGCTGGCGACTTGCGACAAGGCGATAAAGCCCAATTGGCCTGACGCATTGCTGGCCAGCGCCGGCACCGGGATCAGCAACCGCGAAAGCCCTTCGATGTCGGTGCGCAGCGCGTCGGACAACCGCACGACCATGTCGAAACGCCGATCACCTTCATACAATGTTCCGGCCTGGCGACCACCCACCGCGACGGCAATGGTGTCCTGCACATCGCCGACGTTCAGGCCAAAACGCGCGGCCTTGTCGCGGTCAATATTGATGGTCAGCACCGGCAGGCCGGAGGTTTGTTCCACTTTTACTTCCGAGGCGCCCTCAAGCTTTTGCAAGGTCTCGGCGATTTCCGCAGCGGTCTTGTTCAGCACCGCCATGTCGTCACCAAACACCTTGACCGCGACATCACTGCGCACCCCGGAAATCAGCTCGTTAAACCTGAGTTGGATCGGTTGCGACAGTTCATACGCACTGCCGGGCACTATCGCGCTGGCGCGCTGAATGTCGGCGATCAGCACCTCGCGGGACTTGTTCGGGTCAGGCCACTGCTCCTTGGGTTTAAGCATCAGGTAGCTGTCGGAAATATTCGGCGGCATCGGGTCGGAGGCGATTTCTGCGGTGCCGGTACGCGCGAACACGCGCTCGATTTCGGGCACCTGCGCCATCAAGGTTTTTTCCAGTTGCTGCTGCATCTGCACCGATTGCGTCAGGCTGGTGCCCGGCACGCGCAGCGCCTGCTGGGCGAAGTCGCCCTCACTGAGGCTGGGGATAAATTCGCTGCCCATGCGGCTGGCCACTGCACCCGAAACCACGATGGTCAGCAGCGCCAGGCCGAACACCAGCGGACGGCGCGTCATCACCCAATCCAGCACCGGCGCGTAGGCCCGGCGTGCCGTGCGCATCACCAGGTTTTCTTGTTCCTTGACCTTGCCGGTAACGAACAACGCAATCGCCGCCGGTACAAAGGTCACCGACAAAATCATCGCGCCCAACAGCGCGATCACCACGGTGAAGGCCATGGGGTGGAACATCTTCCCGGCCACGCCGGTGAGGGCAAAGATCGGCAGGTACACCACCATGATAATCAGTTGCCCGAAGATCAACGCGCGTCGCGCCTCTTTGGCCGCCGCGAACACTTCGTGCAGGCGCTCGCTGCGCGTCAACAGCCGGCCGTGGCGCTGCTGCGCGTGGGCCAGGCGGCGGATGGCGTTCTCGACAATCACCACCGCGCCGTCGACGATAATGCCGAAGTCCAACGCGCCGAGGCTCATCAGGTTGGCGCTGACTTTGTGGGTGAACATCCCGGTAAAGGTGAACAACATTGCCAGCGGAATCACCATCGCGGTAATCAGCGCCGCGCGGATATTGCCCAAAAACAGGAACAGCACGGCGACGACCAGCAGTGCACCTTCAAAGAGGTTTTTCTTCACCGTGGCAATGGCTTTTTCGACCAGGTTGGTACGGTCGTAGACGGTCACCGCCACCACGCCTTCAGGCAGCGAACGGTTGATTTCTTCGAGCTTTTTCGCCACCGCCAGGGACACGGTGCGGCTGTTCTCGCCGATCAACATGAACACCGTGCCCAGCACCACTTCCCGGCCATTTTCGGTGGCGGCGCCGGTGCGCAGCTCGCGGCCGATTTCAACTTCCGCCACATTGCGCACGCGAATCGGCGTGCCACCCGAGGTGGTGATGACGATGTTGGCAATGTCATCAATCGACGCCACCTGCCCCGGTGCGCGGATCAACAACTGTTCGCCGCTGCGCTCGATGTAACCGGCGCCGACATTCGCGTTGTTGCGCTCAAGCGCCGTGACCAAATCGCCCAGCGTCAGGTTGTACGCCGCCAGACGCTTGGGGTCCGGGGCGATCTGGTATTCCTTGGCGAAGCCGCCGATGGTGTTGATCTCGGCCACACCCGGCACGTTGCGCAGTTGCGGCTTGATGATCCAGTCCTGAATCACCCGCAGGTCGGTCGGCGTGTACGGCGTGCCATCCTCTTTGCGCGCGCCGTCTTCGGCCTCAACCGTCCACAGGAAAATCTCCCCGAGCCCGGTGGAAATCGGCCCCATCGCCGTTTCGATGCCGGTGGGTAATTGTTCGCGAGCAACTTGCAGGCGCTCGTTAACCAACTGGCGGGCGAAAAACAAGTCGGTGCCGTCTTTGAAAATCACCGTCACCTGCGACAGACCGGAGCGCGACAACGAGCGTGTCTGCTGTAACCCCGGCAACCCGGCCATCGCGGTTTCTATTGGGAAGGTAATGCGCTGTTCGGTTTCCAGCGGCGAAAACCCGGCCGCCGCCGAATTGACCTGCACCTGCACATTGGTGATGTCGGGCACCGCGTCGATGGGCAACTTCTGATAGCTGGCGATACCGACACCGGCCATTAACAGCACCGCCAACAGCACGATGATGCGCTGCTCGATGGCAAATTGAATAAGGCGCTCAAACATGGGGAATCACTCGCAGGATCAATGGGCGTGCTCGGCCGAGCCTTTGCCCAGTTCGGACTTGAGAACGAAGCTGCCGACGGTGGCCACCTGCGCGCCGGCGTTCAGGCCTTTGCGCACTTCGACGTAGCCGTTTTCACTCACGCCCAGCTCAAGGTGACGGGTAACAAAGCCGTGCTCCGTGCGTTCGAACACCGAGGGTTTGTCCTCAACGGTCTGGATCGCGCTTTGCGGCACGGTGACTTTCGCCTGGTAGGTGTCGGTGGCCACTTGCACGGTCACAAACAGCCCCGGGCGCCACGTGTCGTCGGGGTTGGGCACCGCCACGCGCACGGTGGCCGTACGCGTCTGCTCACCCAGCAAATTGCCAACGTACGCCACGGTGCCGCGCACCTCGGTGCCCATTTCGGTAGAACTGACGTTCACCGGTTTGCCCACGCGTACCTTGTTCAGGTCCTTGGGGAACACACCGAAGGTGACCCACACCTGAGACAGGTCCGAGAGGATGAAGGCGTTGCTGGTTTCACTGACGACCTCGCCCACACCCAGGTGTTTTTCGACCACCACGCCGGCGAACGGGGCACGCAGCTCGTAGCGATTGCCGCCCACCAATACCGCGCTGCCACTGAGAGCGGTCATCTTTTGGCGGGCGTTGTTCAGCGCAATCTCGGCTTCTTGCAAGGTCTGGCGCGCCAGCAGGTAATCCTGCTCGGCAGAGATTTCGTCCTTCCACAGTTGGCGCTCGCGCTGAAAGGTAGTGCGCGCCAGTTCAACCCGGCGCACGCTGGCGGCCAGTTCGCTGCGCTGATCGGAAATTTGCTGGCTGGCGATCACGGCCAATAACTCACCTTTTTTCACCGACTGGCCGAGGTTGACCGTGACCGATTCCACCACGCCGGCCGCACGCGGCACGATGTGCGAGGTGCGGTCTTCATCAAAACGCACTTCCCCCGGCAGCGTGAGCAGCGTGCTGATCGCGCGGGGTTGGGCCTCGGCGAGTTGAATACCTGCAGCCTGGATCTGCTGTTCGGTGAGTTCGAGCTCGCCTTCTTCTTCGTCGGCGCTGGCAAAACCGCACAGCATCAGGCCCAGGGCCACGGCCAGCGCCGTGGCGTACTTTGTATTCATAGGTGGCTCCAGAAAAAATCAAAACCGGGCAAGGTCGCCGTAAATCCGTTCGATGCGCACCCACGCTTCGGTGGCCTGAGCGGTCGCCGTGAGGTAGTCGGTGCGTGCAGCGATCAAGGTGCGCTGGGCGTCGAGCACGTCGATAAAATTGAATTTGCCCATTTCGAAACCGCGCGTGGCGCTGTCCACGGCGTTTTGCGCGGCGGGCAGGATCTGTTCGTTGAAGGTGCGCACTTCGGTCTCTGCGGTTTGCCACAGGTCCAGGGCCTGGCGTGTTTCGGTGCGCAGGCGCAGTTCGACGGCGTTACGCTGGTCGCGGGCCTGATCGGCGCGGCGGCTGGCGGCCAGCACGTTGCCCTGGTTGCGGTTGAACAACGGAATCGGCATCGACACGCCCACCAGGTTCACCCGCTCACGCACGCTGGCGTCGTATTGGCTGCCGATGGAAACATCGAGGTCGGGAATGCGCTGGGCTTTTTCCAGGCCGACGCTGGCCTCGCTCTGGCGGATATGCAGCTCGGCCAAACGCACCTCGGTGGTTTGCTCAAGACGCGCGAGCAATGCTGCGGAGGCCGGCAACGGCGGCGCAGACTGGCGTTGTGTAGCCACGGCCTGAAACTCAGGCGCAGCACTGCCGGTGCTGGCGGCGAGGCGGCGGTAGGCATCGCTTAGGCCGATCTGCGCGCGATTCAGCTCCAGGCGAATCTGCGACAACTGCACCTGCGCGCGGGTGGCTTCCACCGGCGATGATTTGCCGGCAGTCACGCGCCCCTTCGCGACAACCAGGCCACGCTCGGCAACGGTCATTGAGCGTTGCGCCAGGTCGAGGCGCTCCTGAGCACGCAAAGCGCCGTAGTAGCTGTCGATCACATCGGCGCGCAGGCCGTTGCGACGCTGCTCCAACGTCAGCGCGGCAGCGTCCTGAGCGCCGGTCGCCACGTCAATCCGCGCACCGCGTTTGCCGCCCAGTTCCAGGGTTTGGCTGAGTTTGACGGTGGTGGTGCGCGTGCTACGCCGAGTGTCTTCGGCATCCCACGAGGCCACCGGGTTGGGGATCAAGCCCGCCTGCTGGCGAGCGCCTTGGGCAATGTCGATTTCCCATTGTGCGGCGGCCAGGTCGGGGTTGTTGGCGAAGGCGGTTTGCAGGGCTGCATCAAGGGTGAGGGTTTGCGCCTGAGCAGCACTTGCGGCCACCCACAACGCCATCGCCGCCACCCGTATGTTTACCGAAAAAGCCATATCGAGAGTTCCACGCCCATAAAGTCGCTGAGGTTTCCCAGCGGGGGCAATGTAGCTTTCGGGACTTATCAGGCCGGTGGAGGAAAGATTACAAATCCGACAGTAACAGCTCTGGTGCGGCATTTTTGGCCCGCCACCCCTGATCGCACCAAAACCGCACAAGCGCACTTGGCCAGCGCGGTATCAGGTATGCTTTTCGAGCAGGAAACAAAAAGAAACATATTTCCCACCCTGTTCGCTAAGGAGCTCCGTTTTGGCGTTATCGACTGCTGCGTGGATGGTTCACGACACCCGCTTGATGTTCTGCGTGCTACTGGCCATTGCCAGCATTATTGTGTTGATCAGCGCAACCAAGCTGCCACCGTTCCTGTCGATTTTGATCGGCACCTTTATCGCCGGTGTCGGCGCCGGCTTGCCGCCCGAAGACGTCGCCAAGGCGTTCAGCAAAGGCGCCGGGGCGATTCTCGGTGAAGCCGGGATCATCATCGCCCTGGGCTCAATGCTCGGCGCGTTGATGGCGGAATCCGGCGCGGCCGACCGCATCGCCACCACGCTGCTCGGGCTGGGCAAGGGCAAATCACTGCCGTGGGTAATGGCGCTGGTGGCCATGGTGATTGGCTTGCCGCTGTTCTTCGAAGTGGGCCTGGTGATGATGGTGCCAATCATCTTTGTAATGGCCAAGCGTTCGAACCAGCCGCTGCTGAAAATCGCCATCCCGGCGCTTGCCGGCATGACCACCCTGCACGCCCTGATGCCGCCGCATCCGGGGCCGCTGATTGCAGTGGGCGCGCTGCACGCCGACTTGGGCCTGACCATGTTGCTGGGCTTTTGCCTGGCAGTGCCTGCGGTGATCCTCGCCGGGCCGCTCTACGGCAATTGGCTGTCCAAACGCATGCACGTGGAAGCACCGGCCGAGATCGGTGCGCTGTTCAGCGCGCCGCCCAAGGCGCCGCGCCAGCCAAGCTTTGGGGTGTCGCTGCTGATCATCTTGCTGCCGGTCATCCTGATGCTCGGCAGCACCTTGGCCAAGGTCGCCATGGCAGCGGAAAGCCCGGTGGCCCTGACCTTGAAATTTCTCGGTGAACCGCTGATCGCCCTCGGCCTGGCGGTGATCGCTGCGGTGGTCTGCCTGGGCTGGGCCGCCGGCATGCCACGCGCAGACGTCGGCAACACCCTGCGCAAAGCCCTGGCGCCGATTGCCGTGTTGCTGCTGACCATCGGCGCTGGCGGTGGCCTCAAGCAAACCTTGCTGGACGCAGGCGTCAGCCAAACCATCAGCAAAGTCGCCGAAGGCGCGCACATGCCGTATTTATTACTCGCATGGTTGATCGCCGTGGCCCTGCGCCAGGCCACCGGTTCGGCAACAGTTGCCACCACCACAACTGCGGGCATCCTCGCGCCGATGATGGCCGGGCTGGCGGCTACGCAGAGTTCATTGGTGGCGCTGGCGATTGGCGCAGGCTCAGTGTTCTTTTGCCACGTCAACGACGCCGGGTTCTGGATGGTGCGTGAGTATTTTGGTTTGCAACTGAAGCAGACGATCTGGGTGTGGTCGGTGTTGCAAACCATTGTCTCGGTGGTCGGCCTGGTGGGCACGCTGTTGCTTTGGTACTTTTTGACGTAACCCTCAGGCGGCCAACGTGTGGCGTTTGCTGAACAGCGCCACACTCGCAACGCCCACCGCGCCCATCACCACGCAGTACCCCACGCAAATCCACGGGCGGGTCGGCATCAGCGCTATCAATAGCAGTGGCGTGGTGCTCGCCCACAGCGCGTAGGCAATGTTGTAGGTGAAGGAAATTCCCGACACCCGCACCGGCGCCGGAAACAGGCCGACCATCACCGACGGCACCGCGCCGACAACTCCGCAACTCAAGCCCGCCACGGCATACGCCGCGCCCAGCCAGATACCGCCGTTGATCAGGCTGGCGTACAAAATCGCGATGCCGACGGGCAGCAACAGGCTGTAGACCAGCACGGCACGCCAGGCGCCGATGCGGTCGACCAGCAGGCCTGCGAGTACACAGCCGATATTCAAAAAGACGATACCCAACGCGCTCAACGCAAACGTATGGCTGGGGCTCATGCCGAAGGTTTTTTGCATCAGGGTCGGGGTGATGACCACCAGTACCACCACGGCGGAGGTGAGCACGCAGGTGAGGATCATCGCCGGCAGCAGCACCGCGCGATGGTCACGCAGCACGGTGCGCAGTGGCATTTCGGCGGCGGCTTGGCGGCGCGCCTGCATTTCAAGGAACACCGGGGTTTCGTTGAGCCAGCGGCGCAGCCACACGCCGATCACGCCGAATACGCCGCCCAACAGGAAGGGAAAGCGCCAGGCATAGTCGAGAATTTCGGCAGGCGTGAACACCTGCGCCAGCAGCGTGGCGGTGAGTGCGCCGAGCAGGTAGCCGAAGGTCAGGCCGGCTTGCAGGAAGCCCAAGGCGTAGCCACGGTGATGGGGCGGCGCGTGCTCGGCGACGAAGGTCCAGGCACTCGGGACTTCGCCGCCCACCGCGGCGCCTTGCAGCACACGCAGCACCAACAGGATCAGCGGCGCGAAATAGCCAATTTGCGCGTAGGTCGGCATGATCCCGATCAGCAGGCAGGGCAACGCCATCATCAGAATGCTGAGGCTGAACACGCGTTTGCGCCCCAAGTGATCGGCGAAGTGCGCCATCAAAATGCCGCCCAGCGGGCGCGCCAGGTAGCCGGTAACAAAAATGCCGAAGCTTTGCAGCAGGCGCAGCCATTCGGGCATTTCGGGTGGGAAGAACAGTTGGCTGAGGGTCAGCGCAAAGAACACGAAGATGATGAAGTCGTAGATTTCCAGGGCACCGCCGAGGGCGGCCAGGCCCAGGGTTTTGTAGTCGGAGCGGGAAAAACGCTGCGCCTGTGAAGCAAAGGTGGCAGTCATGTGAAGGCTCGGCAGACAAACAAAATGGCGTGCAGGTTATGAGCTGAGCCCAATCATGGCAATCACGACAGATATATTTGTTTTACTCATGGATCGATGAAGATAACTGCATTCCCATATCAATGGCCGTAGCGGAACATGCCGTAAAACTGCCAACACCATAATAATTACAAGAGGAAAGACTCGTGGCCGATGCTATCGAAGAAAGCCGCTATGCCCGATTTGCCCTGCGCTGTTCCAACTTCGCCGAACGCTGGTTTCCAGACTCGTGGGTATTTGCCGCCCTCGCCGTGATCATCGTCACCGTAGCGACCTTGGGCATGGGCGCGGCGCCAACAGAAGCCGCCAAGGCCTTTGGGGACGGGTTTTGGAGCCTGATCCCGTTCACCATGCAGATGGCCTTCGTGGTAATCGGCGGTTATGTGGTGGCCAGTTCACCGCCTGCGGTGAAGCTGATTGACCGCTTGGCGCGCATCCCCAAAAACGGCCGCTCGGCGGTGGCGTGGGTGGCGCTGATTTCCATGGTTGCCTCACTGCTGAACTGGGGGTTGTCCCTGGTGTTCGGCGGTTTGCTGGTGCGTGCACTTGCGCGGCGTACGGATTTGCGCATGGACTACCGCGCCGCTGGTGCTGCGGCCTACTTGGGACTTGGCGCGGTATGGGCACTGGGGTTGTCGTCGTCGGCTGCGCAATTGCAGGCCAACCCGGCCAGTTTGCCGCCGTCGATTCTGTCAATCACCGGCGTGATCCCGTTCACCGACACGATCTTCCTGTGGCAATCCGGTGTGTTGTTGCTGGCGCTGATCGTGGTCTCGCTGATCATTGCCTACGCCACCGCGCCTGGCCCGAACAGTGCTCGTGATGCCAAGGCCTGCGGCGTCGACCCGGCGTTCAACCTGCCAAAAATCCAGCCGCCCACCCGCCCTGGCGAATGGCTGGAACACAGCCCATTGCTGACTATCTTGCTGGCATTACTGGCGGCCGGTTGGCTGTTCCATGAGTTTTCGACCAAGCCTGCGATCAGCGCGATCTCGGGGCTGAACACTTATAACTTCCTGTTCATCATGGTCGGCGCGCTGCTGCACTGGCGCCCCCGCAGCTTCCTCGATGCGGTGGCCCGCGCTGTGCCGACCACCACCGGCGTGCTGATCCAGTTCCCGCTGTATGGCTCGATTGCGGCGCTGATGACCGTGGTAAAAGGCGGCGACGGCCAGACCCTGGCGCACCATATCTCGACCTTCTTCACCTCCATTGCCTCGCATGACACCTACGCGCTGCTGATGGGCGTTTATTCGGCGGTGCTGGGCTTCTTTATTCCGTCGGGTGGCGGCAAGTGGATTATCGAAGCGCCTTACGTGATGCAAGTCGCCAATGACCTGCAATACCACCTCGGCTGGGCGGTGCAGATTTATAACGCGGCCGAGGCGCTGCCGAACCTGATCAACCCGTTCTATATGTTGCCGCTGCTCGGGGTGCTGGGGTTGAAGGCGCGGGATTTGATCGGGTTTTCATTTGTGCAGTTGCTGGTGCACACGCCGCTGGTGTTGTTCTTGCTGTGGGCGTTGGGGACGACGCTGAAGTATTTGCCGCCGGTGATGCCTTAGTCAAAAAATCACGCATCGGTTGTTGCAACCGAGGCGTTCAGGCTGGAGGGCCAGGAAGGCGCTCCAGTAAATCAGGTAAGGCGTTCTGGATTGTGTCCCAAACCACGTCGAGGTTGATATCAAAGTAACCGTGGGCAATCCGGTTGCGCATTCCACGCATGCTGCGCCACGGCACCTGTGCGTGAACCACAGTGAAATCCGAGTGCTGATCCATGATCTTGGTCGACGCCTCACCCATGATGACCAGGCTCATCACGACCGCTTGCTGAGTACGCCGGTCTTCCAGAAACTCTTCCTTGCTCAAGCCTTCAACAAAGCCGATCGCGTCAGTGGCGGCCTGCCGGATGTGCTCCAGGTAATCTGCAAGACGATTCGCGGTCATACCGGCCGAGCCTCAGCCAACACTTTTGCGCGAAACTTCAAGGGCAAATCGGCAGGTGTCAGTAAATCCACGTTGATCCCCAGTAAATCCTCAAGCTCAACCTGTAGCCCACCAAGATCAAACAGTGTGGTCCCCGGAGGAGCATCGACGAGCAAATCAAGGTCGCTGCCTTCATGATCGGTACCGAGCAACACAGAACCGAATACTCTCGGGTTTGAGACACGAAAACGGCCCACCACGTCTCTGACGGCGGCGCGTTTCAGTTCAAGGGCGATTGAAGGTTTCACGGTTCACCTCGGTGACGTCCATTATCGAGTCAGTCTAGCAGCGCCGGGCACGCGTAGACACATCTCACGCCTGACGCCACTGTCTTCGTTCCGTCACATTGCGTTGCTACCGTCCTGCGAAATATCTTGAAACAACCACGCATCAGGGACTTCCCGCAATGAGTGACGAGCACAACCAACGCCCCGCTCCCGATTCCGTAGCTCAAACGCCGCTGGACACCAGCCGGCGGCGCTTCCTGGGGGGCGCGGCGGTGTTGGGGGTCGGCGCGACGTTGGCTGCCTGTGGCAATGCCAGTGAGGCACCCGGCAAACCGGCGCCTCGGCCACTGACTCCGCAAGAACTGGACAAGGCGTTGCACGATCAGGTGAAAACCGTGGTGGTGATTTATGCCGAGAACCGCAGCTTCAACAACCTGTTCGCCGATTTCCCGGGCGTTGAGAAGCCACTCGCGGCGCTGACGGCTGCCGAGTTCCAGCAACGCGACCGCGACGGTAGCCTGTTGGGCACTTTGCCGCCTGCGTGGGGCGGTGTGTTGCAAGTCGGCCCGCAAAGCGTGGACGGCGTGACCTACCCCAGTGAAGTGCAATTCCAGGAAAACCTGCCCAACGCGCCATTCGCCCTCAAAGGCCCGAACGCTGAGGACTTGCCCTTGAGCCTGGTCACCCGCGATTTGTGGCACGTGTTCTACCAGAACCAGATGCAGATCAACGGTGGCAAGAACGACAACTTTGTCGCCTGGGCGGATTCGGGTGGTTTGGTCATGGGCCATTACGCCCAGAGCCGTTATTCCCTGCGCCTGTGGGACGTGGCCAAGGAGTTTGTGCTCTGCGATAACTTCTTTCAGGGCGCCTTTGGTGGCTCGTTCCTTAACCACCAATACCTGATCAGCGCCACTGCGCCGTTTTATCCGAATGCCGCGCAGTCCGTGGCCAAGGCACAAATCGCCACGCTGCAAAGCGATGACCCCACCGACCCACGCCTCAAGCCGTTGGGCACGTCCCCGGCCAGCGCCATGACCGGCCCACCGCAGTTCGGCCCCAGCGCCCTGACGCCGGACGGTTACGGCGTGAACACGCTGGCCCCGCCCTACTGGCCGACCTGGATTCGCGACCCACAGAACCCGGATTACTCCAAACCGGACCTGCCCAACGTACTCGTGCCACAAACCCACGAACACATCGGCGACAAGCTGTCGAAGAAGAACGTCGACTGGGCCTGGTACGCCGGGGCGTGGCAAGCCACCCTGGACCAGTTCAAGGATTCAGGCGGCATCCCCAAGATTCCGAACTTCCAGTACCACCACCAGCCATTCAACTACTTCAAGCAACAAGGCCCCGAGAACCGCGCCGAACGTGACAAACGCCTTCGCGATGGCGGTTTGGGTGATGAATCAAGCACCAATAAGTTCTTCGCCGATGCCCAGGCTGGCAAGCTGCCCGCCGTGAGTTTTTACAAGCCTCAAGGCAACCTGAACATGCACGCAGGTTACGCCGACGTGGCCTCGGGCGACCGGCATATCGCCCGCGCGTTGAAGGTGCTGCAAGAAAGCCCGCAGTGGAAAAACATGGTGGTGGTGGTGACGGTCGATGAAAACGGTGGCTGGTGGGACCACGTCGCACCGCCCAAAGGCGACCGCTGGGGGCCGGGCACGCGAATTCCGGCCTTGGTGGTGTCGCCGTTCGCGCGCAAAGGCACGGTTGACCATACGGTTTACGACACGGCGTCGATCCTGCGTTTAATTACTCGGGTGTTCCAGCTGGAGACATTGGATGGCCTCAAGCAGCGTGATGACGCGATGACCGCCCGCGGCCAGAAACCCATGGGTGACTTGAGCAATGCCTTGCAGTTCAACGTGTAGGTTGGCTTATCCAATAACGACACGCCTGGCGATTTAACACGCGGTTTTCCTGAGCAACCGCTACTGTGTGTGGGTGGGCTTTCACCCCGCGCAGACGGGCATTCGCTGACAAGGAACCAACTATGTTCAAACCGACCAGGCTGTCTTTTACCCTGGCCGCACTGCTGGCCAGTGCGGCCGTACAGGCCGACATCGACGTGCCACTGGGCAGCACGCAACGTGTCACCCAACTGTTCGCCTTCCCGAATAACTGCAATGTGATCTGCTTTCGGCCATGGACGCTGGAGCAAACTGCCGAGCATTACCTGAACCAGAGCCTGCAGCGCGACGGCTACAGCCGGGCCAGGGTCAGCGTAAAAACCCATGACGGCGAGGTGACGGCCACCTTCAGCGGCGTGCCCGACCAGTACGGCCAGCCGCTGAAGACGCTGCTTGATACCGCCGACCTGGCGTATCAAGGCGCGAGCAAGCTCAACAGCGACGGCAAGTGGGCCTATAACTGGTACCTGTTTCTGCCGCTGGGCATGGCCCTGGAAAACCGCAAAAGCATCGAATTGCTGCACTTCCCACCGGACTACTCGCTGACCCAGGCCCAGGACTACCTGGAGTCGGCAACCACCGACCGTTGGGCTAGCTTGCTCACCGACAATGGCATCGCAGCCACCGAAACGCCTGCTTATCAGACCATCATTGATATTGCGCCCATCGCCGCGCCTTCGAACGCAGGCAAGGACCTGGAAAACGTCTACGGCTATTTCACCGACTATCAGACGCGCATGGTTAAGGAGCTGAGCCAGCACGGCGACGTTTCACTGCCGATGGTCGCGTTCGGCGCGCCGGTGCGCAGTTGGATCAAGCAGCAATACGGCCAGACCGTGGGCGTGCTGGGTTTGGCGCAGATCAGCCCGCAAGCCGGCAAAAGCGTGGCGGTACTCGGCGCCAACCACCCGAGTTACATCTGGTATGCGGCAGACCCTGCAACCTATGCAGGCGATGAACAGAAGGCCGACGACGCCGGTTTGAAAGTGATGGGGCAAGATTTGAGCGCGGCGTGCTGGCAAGCCGGGATGGGCCAGAAACCCGCCAGCGATGCCAATGTGCTGCTCAAGGCCTGCATGAACACCTGGCAGGTCACCCGCAAAGAGCAGACGTGTGAGCTGTTCTACACCTCGGTGCGCAAGCTCACCCCGCAGCAAGCCAACGCCAAGTGCGCCACGCCGGTCATCAAGGCTCAGTTGAAACAACTGAAGAATGCCACTGCGCCCACGGCCATCATCGCGCCGGTGCTTTAGGTCGCACAAAAAAACGATGACTACTGTCAACATTGACAGTAGTCATCGGCAGCCTGTTCAGCGAGTCTTAAGCCGGACCCATTCGCTGCAAGACTGGCACTCGACACCATTGGCAGGTCGATGCAGCCCATTTCAGGAAAACCATGAAAACTCCAGCCAGGGATAAGGCTAGTGACGCTGACAATGCTGGTCTGTACCCGTTTGCGACAACATCAGCGGAGTACGGCTATCCGACCACACGCCAGTTTGAGATCGTGCGCGCCCCAAACGGCGAAGCCGCCGGGATCAAATCGCGCGTAGCGTTCGACAACCACACGCTCATCGCCAGGGTGTTCGGCTATGCCTTGAGTGAACGACGCCAGCATTCCTTCCAGATCTCGGCACGGATCCAGCTGTATGACCCGTGGGTCTGCGGCCAACTGCGTCACGCCTGCGACCCGAATGTGTATTTCGACACGGCCTACCTGGAGCTTTGGTCAGTGTTGCCGATTGCCGCCAACACTTGGCTGACCATTGATTTCGCCAACGCCGGCGACGTCTTGCACCGCCAGTTTGCCTGCGAATGCGCCGGGCCCAACTGCCGGGGCTGGATCAAAGGCCCGCAGGAACAACTCAGCGCAGAAGGCCAGTTGTTCCTGGAGCAGCGCGACCGTAACAAACCTGTTTAAGCGTCACCCAACGGGCGCAGGCGATATTGCGGCGGCAATTGCTCGAAACCACTGATGGTGGTGTTCAAGCTCTTCCAGCGGCCATCCTTGATGCCGTAGATGCAGCCATGAATCGACAGGTTTTGCCCACGGTGCCAGGCGTTCTGCACAATGCTGGTGTGGCCGACGTTGGCCACCTGCTGAATCACGTTCAGCTCGCAGAGGCGGTCAACTTGCTCTTCTTCCGTCGGCAGTTGGGCGAGCAGCTCGCGGTTTTCGTAGTAGAGGTCGCGAATCGTGCGCAGCCAGCCATCGATCAGGCCAAACTGGCGGTCCTGCATCGAGGCACGCACACCGCCACAGCCATAGTGGCCGGTGACGAGGATATGTTTGACCTTAAGCACATCGACTGCGTACTGGATCACCGACAGGCAATTAAGGTCGGTATGCAGCACCACATTGGCCACGTTACGGTGCACAAACAGATCGCCTGGCAGCATGCCGACGATCTCGTTCGCCGGCACCCGCGCATCGGAGCAGCCGATCC
This sequence comes from Pseudomonas kitaguniensis, assembly GCF_049199985.1. Lineage (NCBI taxonomy): Bacteria > Pseudomonadati > Pseudomonadota > Gammaproteobacteria > Pseudomonadales > Pseudomonadaceae > Pseudomonas > Pseudomonas kitaguniensis. The sequence continues at coordinate 11,307 of NZ_JBLZPT010000002.1, read as the reverse complement.
ACAGGTATTCAGGGGTTTGCTGGCGGGCGAGCTTGGCGAAGAATTCGGGATCTTCCTGTTTGATCGCATCCGCCCAGCGTTCGTTGTTATCAAGCAAGTCTTGTAGTTCGTTCATCAGGGAAAGCCTCAGGAATGATGCCCAGCTTTGACACACCACCGCTGGTGCGGGTCACGCGCGGCGCGAGAATAGCCAGGCTAAATTAGCTTGAATCTTTAGGCGGCCATGCCTGTCCACACACTATAAGCCCCACAGTATGAGGATAGGCCATGACTGAATCACGACGTCCCTACGGCGCTACACAGCCCGAACCGATTGATGACAACGAAGATCGCATGGGCTCAATGCGTGAGCTGGATTTTGACGAGCAAACGCAGACTGCAGAAATCGGCGATGAAATTCCGCCGGGTGAGCGCGAGCACTTGATGCCCGACGAACGGGTGCGCGAGGCCGGTATGACCGGTGCTTCGACGGATGATCATGAACCCACCGATGATGACATGAGCCCCGAAACGCTGATCCATGAAGACGGCGCACGCGATGCCCGCGAGGCAGGCGAAGATCAGCCAGCGGATTACGATTTGAGCATCGTCGATGAAGACGAGATAGGCGGCGGCAATGGGCTGGATGAGGCCGAACTGGCCGACCTGGACCCGGTAGACGGCAACCGCTGAGATACCACAGGGCCGACTGTGGGAGGAACCTTGCTTCCTTCCACAGTGGTTTTTGTAATCAGTCGACCAGCGTGCAGGCCATCACGACGGCATCTTCACGCCCACCGACGGCGGGGTAGTAATCGCGTCGGCGCCCGATCTCGTTGAACCCGTAACGCTCATACAGGCGGAACGCCCCGGTATTGCTGTCACGCACTTCCAGGAAGCACTCGCGGGCCTTGGCCTCATAGGCTCGCGACATCAGGTGCTCGAGCAAGCTCAACCCAAGGCCTCGGCCCTGGCTTTCCGGCTTGACGGTGATGTTCAGCAAATGCGCTTCATCGAGGATGATTTGCACCACGCCGTGGCCGACCTGCTGTTCGCCTTCAAACATCAGCCAGATCTGGTACTTGCCCAGCCCATCGAGAAAAATTCCGCGGGTCCAGGGATGGCTGAACGCCGCGTACTCGATCTTGAGTACGGCGTCGAGGTCCGCCTCGGTCATCGGGCGGAAGGATAAAGCGTCACTCATCGGTACTTTTCCAGCGCGCCATCAGCTGGCGCATGGCTTGCCATACATCAGCCTTACGCTGTGGCTCTTCCATTAATAATTCCAGGCCCGGCAAGGCCCATACAGAACCCAGGCCTTCGACCTGCAGTTCGCGATACCAGGCTTCGGCATTCGCCTCGCCGGCAAAGCGCACGGCGGGCAAACCGATCAGCCAAAGGCACACGCAGGGTTCGTCCTCCAGACGTGCCGAAACAAAACCTTGCACAAAATCACGCGCGGCTTCCGGGCCTTGGTCCATGGTGCCGCGCACCAACAATGGCCAACGCACCGGGTCGCCGATGATTTGCGGGCTGTCGGGCAGGCCTGCGGCGCGCAGCATGTCTTTGAGCAGCATGTAGGCCGGGTCGCGGGTTTGGAAGCGTTCGCCGGTAGGCAATTCCACCAGCAGCAGGCAACGCCCGGCCCGCAGCAATTGCAGGGCAAAGCGTGGCGGCGGCACCACAGCGGCTTTGGCCACCGGGGCCGTTTTTTCGGCGACGGCAGGTTTTGCGATTGGCGACGGGCGCGGTACTTCGACCTTTGCGCGCTCTACAACAGGCCGCGCCTGCGGCTCGGGCTTCACCACCGCCACTGGCGCTGCGGCCTCCTCACCCGACACCTCAAGTGCCTCAAAAGGCTCGGGCGCGTCCAGCAACTGCGGCCGCGACGGGGCGGCAAACGGCAATTCGGTGCGGGGCAGCCAGTTGACCACCTGCATGGCGGTCAAGTAAGCGCGACGTCGGGACTCGATAAGCACAGCTCGGCCACTTGTGGATAAGTAAAGAGCGGGGATTCTACCGCTGTTCGGTAACAATCGCCCACTGTGCACTGACCGGCTGTGGATAAATCCCGCGCCTGATGCAGTACAATCGCGACTTTTAATCGCCAACCAGCCGGCCATTCCCATGATCGAACCCAAGCGCGTCCTGCGCGCCCTCGCCGAACACTGGGCCTTACTTGAGCCACTGTGCGAACATTTCGACCAAGGCACCTTGAGCCTGAGCGAACTGCGCGCGCAACTGGCCGCCCAACAACTGGACAGCACGCCCCAAGACATCACCGGTTTGCTGGACGTGTGGATTCGCCTGGATATTCTGGTGCCTGTCGCCAAAAGCCCGAACCGCTTCGAGCTGAACGCGCAGATCCACGACTTCCTCGCCTACCTGCGCAAAGAGCACCGCCTCGGCCTGTGCCTGGAAATCGAAGCCTACCTGCGCCACCTCGAGCGTTTGGCCGGCTACATTCAGGACGCCTTCGACATCCGTGATGGCCACGACCTGGCCCGGCAACTGCGCCTGCTGGATATGCGCGTGCGCGATGTGCTGAAAAAACTCGCCAACGACGAACAAGCGCTCGCCGCCGTGGCCGACCGCGCCAAGACCAGCGACCGGCAGATCCCCTTGCGCCAGCGTTACGCCGAAGTGTTGGCGACGTGGGACGAATACGTTGAACCGATGATCCAACTGGTGAACGCCGACGGCGCCTTCGAACAAGGCGTGCGCAAGGTCGAGAACGTGTTGCTGCGCATGCTCACCGAGCAACAGCGCCTCGGCCACCTGGTGGACGACGACATGCTGCTGCGCACCCACGCGCGCATCCTCGAAATGCAAACCAGCGCCCAGTTGACCTTGCGTCACGCGCGCGAGCTGCTGCTGCCGCTGCGTGAAGAAGCGCGCCGGCATAACGCCGTGACGCGCGGCGCGGCGCTGGCATTGTCGGCCATCCGCCGTAAAGGTTTGGACGCGGTGCCGCAAGCGGCAATGCCGATGTTCAGCCGGCCGCAAAGCACCTTCCTCGGCAGTGCCAGCCAGGTAGAGGCGTATGTGTATGCGCTGGCTAATTTTGAGCCCAAACCGGCGCGTTTCCCCAAGGCGCACAAATCCCACAAGGGCGAAGCCCAACGCGCACCGCGCACGGTCAAGGAAATGCTCGAGCGCTGCGAAGACGCGCTGCCGATGCCAGACCTGATGACCTGGCTGCTTGCGCAGGAACCCGACGGCGCCACCGACGAATTGCTGTACTGGTTCTCGCGACTCTCGCGTGAAAAACGCTTCAAGCGCGAACGCCTGGAACGCCGCGATTACCACACACACGAGCACCAGGTCAGCCTGCGCTCATTCGCCCTGCTCCCGGCCAACGCTGATGCGCCCGAGAATTCCGCGAGTACACCCAATGCAACTTGATCTATCCGAACTGTCCCAGCTGGCGCCGATCTTTCGCGAGCTGTTCAAGGGTTACCACGTCAGCCGCCGCGACCCGGAGCTGTACGCACAACTGTCAAACTTTCAGGACCAGTACCGCACACTGTTCAAGGCCCTGGGCTTTGAACTGGTGTGCGATACGCGCGGTTTCTACTACTTCGTGCCGGACTCGGCCATCGCCAGCGCGCAGGTCAACAAGACCGCGCAGCGCCTGGCGCTGTTCACCTTCATCATCGTCGAGCACCTGGCCGACCAGGGCCGTGACCCGATTGCCGTGCTCGACGGTGGCAGCCTGGGCCGCGATGAACTGCCGTCGCTGCTGGAGAAGTACCGCGACCTGTTTATCCAGGCCGAAGTGCAAACCCAGGAAGAACTCGAAGAAAAAATCATGCGCCGCATGACCCAACTGGGTTTTGCCAGCGAAGACAACGGCGTGTACCGCTTCCTGCCGCCGATGCACCGCTTTCTCGACGTGTGCTTGTCGGTGCAACAAGACCGCGACCTCGCGGCCAGCGTGCACAGCGTGTTGCCATTGCCGGCGCCGGTGATCATCGACGAAGACAGCGATGAAAAGCTGCTGAAGACCGATGATCCGCTCGACCTGAGCGAATTTGAGAGCGAAGAAGACGCCATGGCCCGCGCCATCGCCGAAGAACAGGAGACCGACGCATGAGCAAGGAACGCTACGGCATCCGCCGCTTCGCCCTATTGAACACCGCCGGTTACAGCTTGGGTTTATTCCCGCTGGAGGAGCCCCTGTCGGTGTACGGCGCGAACAACCTGGGTAAGTCCGCGTCGATCAACGCCTTGCAGTTCCCGATTCTGGCGCGCATGTCGGACATGAGTTTCGGCAAGTACACGCTGGAGCAATCGCGGCGCTTCTACTTTGCCACCGACACCAGCTACATCCTCGTGGAAGTCTCCCTGCCCCACGGCCCGCACGTCATCGGCGTGGTCGGCCGTGGCCCGGGCGGTGGTTTCGGTCACCAGTTTTTTGCCTACGCCGGCAAGCTGGACCTGGCCCACTACCAGAAAAACGACACCTGCCTGCGTCAGAAAGAGCTGTTCACCAACCTTGAGCGCGAAGGCCTGAAAGCCTATGAACTGAAGCCGGATGAGCTGCGTCGTTTGCTGGTGGGCGGGCACACGTCGATCCCGCTCGACCTGACGTTGATTCCGCTGCGCTCCACCAGCGAACAGAGCCTGAAGACCTTCCGCGCGCTGTTTATCAACCTGCTGCACATGCGCGAAATCACCGCGGCCAAGCTCAAGCAATTGTTCCTGGATGCCTTCGAACACAGCCTGCGTTCCGGCAGTGTTGATTACATTGCGGCGTGCGAAGAAGCCTTCCGCGATGTGCGACGCATGGAGCAGGATTACAACTCTCTGGTAGCCGCCGGGCCGCTGGTCGAAGCATTGGCGAATGGCGTTCGCCAGCGCGACGTGTTGCGCGGCAAGTTGCATCGCCTGTCGCCACTTCTGGATTCGTTGCTGGGCACGTGGTCGGACTACGCCGGCGCGCGCAAGGAAGAGCTGACCATTCAGGCCGAACATTACCGCAACGAGCAGGACGCGCTGCAAAACAATCAACGCGGCGGCACCCAAGAGCTGATGCGCCTGGAGCGCGAAATCAGCGGCATCCAGCGCTGGCTCGGCGAACTCTCGGTGCTCAAGCATCGTTTTGCTTTGGTCGATAACGTCAAAGTGCTGGAGCAGCAACTGCTGGCGGCCAAGGATGCCCACGACGAATTGGCCGGTGCGCTGGCGCAGTCCCGGCAGTTCAGCGCCGAGGACTTGGACGAGCGTTTGCGCGACCTGGAAAAACGCTTCAAGTCGGTCAAGCAACAGCTCGATCACGCCGACAACAACAGCTACGCCAAACTGCGCGAAGAATTCTCGCAGCCGGATGTCGAGCGCCTGATGCGGCTGTTCAACAGTTCGTTGTTCAGCCTGCCCTTGGGCGAGCATGGCATCACGCTGGACGAGGACGGCCAGTGGGTTAAATCCCTGGAGCAGATTCTTGATGGCTTCAAGGGCGAGCATTTTGAAGTGCCAGGGTTGTCTATCGACCTCTCCCACATCGAGCCGCCGGCCTTGCAAGCGTTGGCCGACCGCGCGGCGTTGCGCGACCAGAAAGAGCGCCTGGAAAAAGAACTCAAGCAGCTGAAAACCCAGCAAGCCGTGGCCTCCGACCGTGCGGCGAGCAAAACCCAAACCGAAGCGCTGTACCAGCAAGTGCTGGATGCGCAAAAGGCCCTGGAAGACTTCCGCCGCGCGCAAACGTTGAGTGCCGAAGAAGGCGAGAAGCTCGAAAACCTGGCGCAGATGGAAGCGGCTCAGGACGAGTTGAAGCGTTCCAGCGATGCCTTTACCGAGCGCGTCCAACAACTGTCGGCCAAGCTGCAACTGGTCGGCCGCCAGATCGCCGACATGGAAGCCAAGCAGCGAACCCTGGATGACGCGCTGCGCCGTCGCCAGTTGTTGCCGGCAGACTTGCCGTTCGGTACGCCGTTCATGGACCCGGTCGATGACTCGATGGACAACCTGCTGCCACTGCTCAATGACTATCAGGACAGCTGGCAAGGTTTGCTGCGCGCCGATGGGCAAATTGAAGCGCTGTATGCGCAGGTGCGCCTCAAGGGCGTGGCCAAGTTCGACAGCGAGGACGACGTCGAGCGCCGCCTGCACCTGCTGATCAACGCCTATGCACACCGCACCGATGAAGCGCTGACCCTCGGCAAGGCGCGCCGTGCGGCCGTCACCGACATCGCGCGGACCCTGCGCAATATCCGCAGCGACTATGACAGCCTGGAACACCAACTGGCCCTGTTCAACCGCGAGATCAACAAGCGCCAGGTGTCCAACCTGCAGAGCTTTCGCATCGTGCTGGCGCCGAACAAGGAAGCCCTCAAGCATATCGACCAGATCATCCACAGTGCCGGTCAATATGAAGAAGGCGAAACGCTGTCGGTGTTCGACCTGAGCCAGAGCGCCGAGCAAGACAACAAGAACGAAGAGGCCAAGGAATACCTGGCGCGCCTGGTGGCCGCCAACCACAACCAGCTGGGCCTCAAGGATTTGTTCGAACTGGCCTTCGAAATCACCAAGGTGCACGGCCAGCCAGTGATTCATACCGACATTGATGGCGCCGCGTCCAACGGCACCACCATGACCATCAAGGCGCTGACCAACATGTACTTGTTGCTGCACTTGATGGACCGCGACCAGGCTGGGCGCGTGCGCTTGCCGTACTACCTGGATGAGGCCGCGGACATCGACGAGAAGAACCAGGCGGCGCTGCTCGAAACCAGTTTGCAGTTGGGCTTTGTGCCGATTCTGGCCAGTGTGAAACCGCAGGTGTCGGCCCAGGTGGCAATCGACCTGGAAGGCGGCAGCGGGCCGAATGGCATTTATATCGATGAGGCGGACTGGAAGTACATCCGTCGTCATGATGCCGTGAAGGCGACGGTGAATGTGCAGGCAGACGAGCCGGAGCTGGATGAAGTCTGAGTTTATTCGCTGATACGCAAAAGGCCGCGATCCTGGGGATCGCGGCCTTTTTTTTGGGCTGGGGTTTGAGGGCCTCATCGGGAGCAAGCCCCCTCCCACACTTTGAACGTGCTCACACTTCAGAATGTGGGAGGGGGCTTGCTCCCGATGGCCGCACCTCGGTCTATTTACCGAGTTGAATCTTCGGCGCCCACGTCAGCCACTCATCTTCAAACTTGTCGAACAGCGCAAAGGTTTGTTGAGGGCGTGCGGCATTACCCATGCGCTCACCGTCTGGCGTGGCGAAGGCAATACCGCCTGCCACCAGGGTTTCCAGCGACTCGGTGCGTACCGTCGCGCCTTTGAACAGCCCAAAGTCGAGACCGAAACCGCTGGTGTTCCAGAAGCGGCTGCCACTGCGCACCAGCGGCGCGTACTTGGGCTCGATCAGGATGTGAACCAATACCCGGTCAGCCGTCTGGCCCAGTTCATAACCCGTGACTTTGCCGACGGTGACTTCGCGGTAAGTCACCGGAACGCCTTCCTTCAACGAACCACGGCGGGCGGCGCTTAGCACCAGGCGCAGGCCAGCCTCTTGGTGCACCGTTTCAGGCGGCTGATTCAAGGCCACAAAACTCTTCTGCGGGCCGGCATTTTTTGCGGCGGGCAGCACTTCGAGGTACTGGCCGGTGACCAGCGTTTGCAAGTTAGCGGTCTTCATCAGGCCAAGTTCAGGCTTGACCACCCAGAACTGCGTGCCGACGCGAGCAACACGGTCCGCCACTTGAGTGATGCGCGCGCTGAGCAGCACCGATTGCATATCGGCGCTCAGGTCGACACTTTCGATCTTGCCCACGTCCAGACCCTTGAAGCGTATCGGCGAGCCAACGCTCAGGCCATCAGCGCGGTCGACTTTGATCGTCACCAGCGTGCCGTGCTGATTGGCGGCGTCGCGGTCGGCAAACAGGCGGAAACGCGGGATACGCTTTTTCAGGGGTACATTCGGCTGTGGGGTTTCGAAAGCGATACCACCGGCCATCAGGCTCGCCAGCGATTCAGCTTTCACTTGCACGCCGCCGGTGAGGCCACCAGTGAGCGTGACACCGCTGGCATTCCAGAAGCGCGTCGAGCCATTCACCAGGTTTTCATATTCCTTCTCGATGTGCACGCCGATCACCAGTTGTTTGTTCTTGCGCGAGAACTGGTAGCTCTGCACCGAGCCAACCTTGACCTGTTTGTAGAGGATCGGGCTGCCGACGTCCAATGAGCCGAGGCTGTCAGTCAAAAGCACCATGTGCAGGCCGGGAGACCGCAGGTCCAGCGGCGGCGCCTTGGCGCGAGCGACATACTCACGTTGTGGCGCGGTACCTTTGTCACCGGGGCGAATGGCGATGTAGTTACCTTTGACCAACGCCTCAAGCCCGGTGATACCTGCCAGGGAAATAGACGGTTTGACCACCCAGAACTGCGTGTCCTGCACCAAGTAATCCTCGGCCAGCGGGTCGAGGGTCAGCTCGGCATTGGCGCTGGTCAAATCCGGGTCGATCTTCAAGGTTTTCAGGCTGCCGACCTGGATACCTTTGTACATCACCGGCGTACGCCCGGCCTGCAGGCCTTCGAAGTCGGTGAGTTTGACCTTGACCTTGAGCCCTGCCGCAGCGGCATCGAAGTCTTCATACAAGCGAAACGGCAGGCTCGGGTCAGTCGGCGGGCTGTCTTGACGATTCTCGGGTGTGGCGAAGGCGATGCCGCCGGCGACGATGCTGGACAGCGATTCGCTGCGCACTTTAACGCCGGAGAGGTTGGCGTCGATGCTGATGCCACTGGCGTTCCAGAATCGCGTGTGTTTGCGTACCAGATTGGCGTAAGTCGGCTCAATGTAGACCTTGATCTCGACGGTGCTCTGATCCTCGGACAGCAGGTAACTTTTGACCTGACCGACCTGGATCTGTTTGTAGAACACCGGGCTGCCACGGTTAAGCGAACCAAGACGATCGGCCTTGAGGGTCAGGTGCAAGCCCGGCTTGGCATCCGACAAAGGCGGCTCTTCAGAGAGCGCCTTGAATTTGCGCGTGGGCTCGCCATCGCCTGGGCTGGCAGCGATATAGTTACCCGAGACCAGGGTTTCGAGGCCGGTGATGCCGGCGAGGCTGACGCTGGGTTTGACCAGCCAGAAACGCGTGTTGGTCCGAAGGTACTGCTCGACATCCTTGCCCATCTCGATGGTCGCGATGACCCCGCGATTGTTGCCCTCGTCGTCCAGCGCTAATGCCTTGACCTTGCCTACGGGCATGCCTTTGTAAACCACTTCGGTTTTGTTGACCTGAATCCCTTCGCCGCTTTCAAAGCGAACTTGCACCTCAATGCCTAATTGGGAATAGGCGCGCCACCCCAACCAACCACCGATGATCAGGGCAACCAACGGCAACACCCAGATGGCCGACCAGTTGGACGCTGGGCGGGTTTTAGCTTTTGGCAAATCACTCATGGTCGTCGTCCGACTCCGTGTTGTCCCAAATGAGTCGGGGATCAAAAGTTACTGCGGCGAGCATCGTCAAGATCACCACACTGGCGAACGCTGCAGCGCCGAGATTGGCCTCGACACTGGCAAGTCGCCCAAAGTTGACAACCGCCACCAGGATGGCGATCACGAAAATATCCAGCATCGACCAGCGACCAATGAATTCGATGAAGCGGTACATGATAATGCGCTGCTGCGCGGACAGCGGTTGGTGACGCTGCACCGAGAACAGCAACAAGCCAATGCCCACCAGCTTGAAGGTGGGGACCAGGATACTGGCGATGAACACCACTGCGGCGATTGGAAACATGCCGTGCTGCACCAGCTGAATCACACCCGACATGATGGTGCTTGGCTCACCTTGGCCCAAGGAACTGACGGTCATGATCGGCAGCAGGTTGGCCGGGATGTACAAGATAGCCGCCGTGATCAGCAGCGCCCAGGTGCGCGTCAAGCTGTTCGGACGGCGAGCATGCACAAGCGCGCCGCAACGGGTGCAGGTTTGCTCGTCGGCGTCCGGGTCTTGCTGGTTTAACTCGTGGCATTCGGTACAGATCAGAATGCCCGCATCAATCGCCCGCATACGCATCCTCTTCTGCCAGCGCTTCCCATATTTGGTGAGGTGACATCACCACCTCCAACAGCACTTGGACCATTAACAGGCTGATAAAGCAGCCCAGACCGAGGCCTATGCTGATCGTGGCCATATCGGCGAGCTTCACAATCGCTACCAGCACGCCCATCAGGTAGACCTCGAGCATGCCCCAATCCTTGAGGTGGTGGTAAATGCGATAAAACAGCAGGCCGTAGCTGCGGCCGATGTTCCAACGAATACAGAGCAACACCGCCAGTTGGCACAGCAACTTGATCAGCGGAATGCCCATGCTGCAGAAGAACACCACCAGGGCCACGCCTTGCATGCCGCTGTTGAACAGACCGACAACGCCGGTCCATACGGTGTCCTGCGAGGACTGCCCGAGTAGATTGAGCTGCATGATGGGTAAAAAGTTCGCGGGTACGTACAGCAACAGTGCAGCAAGCACTAACGCCAAACTTCGGTCAACGACGTTGTGCCGGTGAGCGTACAACTCATAACCACAGCGTGGGCATTGGGCCTTTTCACCACGGACAAGCTCTGGCTTGCGCATCAGCAAGTCACACTCGTGGCATGCCACCAGTTCGTCCAGCGGCAAGTCCGACACCTCGAAGGTATCAACCGGATCGGGCATAAATAGGGCTCAAGCTCTAAAAAAGGTTAGGCGCCTATTCTAGTGGTGTGGTTCATAAATAACTGTACGAATTTGTCTCCGCCCAGCCGTGGGCAAGCAAGGTTTCCAGGGTTTCCGACCGCCCAAAACAAAACCCCTGTTTGCGTTAGCAAACAGGGGTTCTGGAATTTAATCTTGACGATGACCTACTCTCACATGGGGAAACCCCACACTACCATCGGCGATGCATCGTTTCACTACTGAGTTCGGGATGGGATCAGGTGGTTCCAATGCTCTATGGTCGTCAAGAAATTCGGGTACTGAGTCGTGGCCTGATGGCCTCGCTTCAGCAAATTGGGTATGTGATAGCTTCGGTGTTTTGTGAGATCGAACTTTCGGTTCTATCGTCTTCACACACCGCAATCTGGTGCTCGTCAGAGCAAGCAAATTGCTTGGGTGTTATATGGTCAAGCCTCACGGGCAATTAGTATTGGTTAGCTCAACGCCTCACAGCGCTTACACACCCAACCTATCAACGTCGTAGTCTTCGACGGCCCTTCAGGGAACTCAAGGTTCCAGTGAGATCTCATCTTGAGGCTAGTTTCCCGCTTAGATGCTTTCAGCGGTTATCTATTCCGAACATAGCTACCCGGCAATGCCACTGGCGTGACAACCGGAACACCAGAG